>NZ_JAYMSC010000007.1:0-301693 GCF_038900775.1 Paraburkholderia sp. JHI869 | reverse complement strand
GCTGGGCGCGTGCGCCACGGCTGGGCCACGGTGGCCGCGCTGTTTCTGTTCATGGCGATCAATTTCGCGGACAAAGCCGTGATCGGCCTGGTCGCGGTGCCGATGATGCGGGACATGGGATTGAGCCCATCGCAGCTTGGCATCGTCGGCAGCGCGTTTTTCGTGCTATTTGCGGTGTCGGCCATCGGCGTGGGCTGGATCGCCGACCGGCTCGATACCACGTGGCTGCTCGCCGGGCTCGCGCTCGTCTGGGTGGCCGCGCAATTGCCGATGATCTGGCCAGCCAGCTTCGCGACGCTCGTGATGTGCCGCATCGTTCTCGGCGCGGGCGAGGGCCCCGCGTTGCCGCTCGCGATGCATGTGACCTATGAGGCCTTCGACGACCGGCGGCGCAGCCTGCCCACGCTCATTGTGCAGCTTGGCGCGACGGCGGGCCTCGTGCTGGCCGGGCCCGCGCTGACGTTCGTCGAGCAGCGCTGGCACTGGCGCGCCACGTTCCTCGCGCTCGGCGTAGCGGGCGTGGCGTGGGTGGCGCTGTGGCTCGCGGTGCGTCTTGCGGGAGGCCAGGGCGCGCGCGTTCGTGCGGTGTCGGCCACGCGCGCCGCCGCGCCCGGCTGGCGTGCGATGCGCGCGCACTTCGGCAGCGCCACGGTGCTGACCGTCTTGCTCCAGTCGTTCGCGGGCTATGCGGTCGTCGCCTGCGGCATCACGTGGATGCCCGTGTATTTCCGGCTCGGCCTGGGCTTGCCTGCTGCACGCGCAGGCTGGCTGTTCGGTCTACAGGTGCTTTTGCAGGTGCCGGTCGGGTTTGCGCTGGCCACGCTCTCGCACGCGCTGCTCAAGCGCAACGTCTCGACGCGCATGGCGCGAGGCGTGCTCGTGAGCGCGTGCTGCACGTTGGGCGGCATTTTGCTGTGCGCCTCGTTTGCGCCGTGGCCGCCGCTCGTGAAGGTGGCGCTGGTGGGCGTGGCATGCGCATTCGCCACCCAGGCGTTTACGTTCGGACCGCAGCTCGTGGCGGAAGTCGTGCCGGGTGCTAACCGCGCGGCGATGCTCTCCAGCGTTCACGCGCTCGCCACGACTGCCGGCTTGTTCGCGCCGGCGCTCATGGGACGTCTCGTCGATTCGATGGCGGGCCCGCGCGGCTTTGAGGCGGGCTTCGGTGCGATGGGCGCGCTTCTCGCCGTAGCGGGCGTGGCAGGCTTCCTGTGGCTGCAGCCCGCAAAGGAGGGCCGTGAGGCGCGCTGACGTTCGCGTACCCAATTCAATCGAAAGGCTTTCTTGACCGGGTTCTTTGGTCATTCGCAGTGCGATCCATTCCGCCAACGAGCGGATGCCGACAACAGAAGAGGAGACAATGCATGCGTTTGAAACTGATTAGCCAGGGCGTGATGGGCGCAACGCTCGCAATGGCCGCGGGCGCCGCCTGCGCCCAGACGAGCGTGACGCTCTACGGCGTGGCCGACACGTTCTTCCAGTACCTGAACAACGGCGGCGCCGCGTCTGTTTCGCAGCGCAGCGGCGGCTCGACGGGCTCGATGTTCGGGCTGAAGGGTTCCGAGGATCTGGGCAATGGACTCAAGGCCAATTTCGTGCTCGAAAACGGCTACAACATCAACAACGGCGCGGGCTTTGCCGATACGACCGCCTTGTTCTACCGTCAGGCGTGGGTAGGCGTGGCACACGGCGACTACGGCGCGCTCACGTTCGGCAGGCAGTACCAGCCGAGCTTCCGGGCCGTCTACCCGAGCGACCCGTTTCGCGCCAACGAAGTGCTTTCGCCGCTTTCGGCGGCGGTGCTCGCGACCGATCGCAACACCCTTTCCGCGCAGTACGCCGCGGGCCGCACGAGCAATTCGATCCTGTATGTCTCGCCGAAAATGGCCGGGTTCCAGCTCAACGCCATGTATGGGTTCGCAGCGACCGTCACGCAACCGGTGCCTGCGACCACGGGCAATATTCTCGATATTTCGGCGACCTATACCGGGTACGGGCTCTTCGTCGGTCTCGCCTACATGAACGAGCATTCGGGCACGGAAACCGTGCCGGGCCTGCCGTCCGCCCTCACGCTGGTCGGTACGGAGCACTACACAGCGGCGCTTGCGTACCGTATTGGCATCGTCAACCTGCAGGCGAACTATTCGTATGCGAGCCCGAAGACGCCGCCCGCGCATTCGCTCGCGGCCGTGCTCGGTACCGCGCACGCGTATAACGTGACCGAGGTCGGCGCGACGATCCAGGCCACGTCGTTCGACGCTATCCAGATCGCGGGCATTCAGCGCAACATACACGGCATCGACGACGAAACGTTGGGCGTGGAGCTTGGCTACGACCACCAGATATCGAAGCGCACGAGCTTTTACGCGCGTGCGGGCTATCTGAAGAACCACGGCGCAGCCACGATGAGTTGGCCTGGCATTTCCGTTACGACGCCGCATTCTTCGCAAACGCTTGCGGTGCTAGGCATCTCGCACCTTTTCTAAGGCAAATCAATACGGAGTGCAAATCGATTGCGAGGCGGCGAGGCTTGGCGGCCTCGCTGCTTTCGATATGCCTTCATTTTGCCCTCTGCATCAGGAGGGGCGCGGCAGGGCGAAACGCCTTCAAAACAGGTATGCTGCAGGCATCCCGCGTGTCCCGCGCGGGGCACGAACGTGGAGTGCCCGATGTCTGCCAATCCTGCCGGTGTGTCCTCCGGACTGCGCGAAGTCTGGTTGATCCGTCATGGTGAAACGCAATGGAGCCTCTCTGGGCAGCACACCGGGCGCACCGATATCGCGCTCACCGAGCACGGGCGCGAGCAGGCGCGCTCGCTGGCACCGTCGCTCGCCACGCAGCGCTTCGACGCCGTGCTTTCCAGCCCGATGGCGCGGGCCATCGAGACGTGCCAGCTCGCGGGCCTCGGCGACGCAATGACGATTTCGGCCGACCTGCACGAGTGGGACTACGGGATTTACGAAGGCCTCAAGACCGCGGATATTCGCAAGACCGAGCCCGACTGGAGCGTGTGGCATTCGCCCATCGCGCAAGGCGAGGATCTCGCGCGTGTTCAGGCGCGCGCGGCCGCAGTGATCGAGGGCCTGCTGGCCATGAAGGGCCGCGTGGCGCTCTTTTCGCACGCGCATTTTCTGCGCGCATTGGGGGGCTGCTGGGCTTCGGGTTCGGCGGCGCTCGGCGAGCATCTGTATCTCGACACGGCTTCGGTGAGCATTCTCGGCTTCGACCACGAAAGCCGCGCCATACGCCGCTGGAATGCGCTCGGTGAGCGCCGGGCGTTGATGTGAAGAGTCCCTGACGCTGACGCAGCCCCGACGCGCTCGCTCAGCGCAGGGAGCACGAGAGCCAATGCGCGATGCGCACACCGTCCAGCCGCGAGCCCTCGGGCGTGGTGCTCCCTAGCAGCGTGACGATCACGGGCCGGCGCCCGTGCACCATCATGCGCATCACCATATTGTGGCCGGACTCGTTGATGAAGCCGGTTTTCTGCACGCTCGCGTGCACCTGTCCGTAGCGCACCAGCCGATTGCTGTTCACATACTGCAACTGCCCCTGGCCAGTGGGCACGCGTTCCTGATGGTCGATCGAATAGCGGCGAATGAGCGGGTAGCCATTGGCCGCACGCACGAGGCTCGCCAGTTCGCGTGCGGTTGAAACGTTCTGCGGCGAGAGCCCGGTCGCGTTGACGAAATGCGTGTGCGTCATGCCAAGGCGCTGCGCTTTCGCGTTCATTGCTGCGATGAACGCAGGGCGCCCACCCGGATAGTCGCGGCTGAGCGCCGAAGCCGCACGGTTTTCCGAGGACATCAGCGCAACGTGCAGCATGTTCGCACGCGTGAGCGACGCGCCCACATCGAGGCGCGAATGCGTGAATTTGAGCGTGTCGAGATCGGCGGTCGTGACCGAGAGCTGCTGCTGGAGAGGCGCATGCGCGCTGTCGAGCCAGACGATGGCCGTCATGAGTTTCGACACCGAAGCGATGGGCGCCACCGCATCGGCATGACGCGCATAGAGCGGCGTGTGGGTGTTTTCGTCGACAACGTAGACCGCATGCGAGAAGAGTTGCTTGCGCGACGCCGGCGTGAAGCCGCAGCGGGCGAGCAGGCGCGGAGCGTGCGCGTTTTTCGCGCTCACGTGCGTGGCGTGTTGCGGTGGCGGTGGTGAACTATGCTTCGGCTTCGCGCGTTTGGTGCGGCGTTTCGGCCCGGAGAGTTTGGTGTTGGGCGCATCGGCATAGGTCGAGCGATGCACGGGCTTCGTCTTGTGCGCGACTTTCTTTTTCTTTTTTGGCGTTGCATGGACGGTTCTTTCAGCCGCCGTGTGATGAGTCGCGGCGCGGGAGCAGGCCGGAGCCGCTCCAGCCGCGAGGCCGGCGACGATCAAGGCGAAGAGGGTGGGCGGCAATCGAAGTCGGGAAGCAAAGGGCATCGACGGATGGGCTTGAACGTTGGGTATGCGCGGCGCGCGTCGAGATTTTGGCGGCTTTGTTCGAGCCGCATTAGCGGATGAAGTTCCATTCAGGTTCCATAATCGTCACTCAATGGGACCATCGTCGTATTGAACGGGCCGCGATAGGGCCCGTATACTCCGTCATGCCAAGGGGGAACAGGGATGCTCAATCAACTCTCCGACACCTTCCTGCTCGTCTTCGCCGGACTCTTTCCCGTCCTCAATCCGCCTGCGGCGGGGTTCATCGTGCTGAGCATGCTGCCGCATGCGACGGCCAGCGAACGCGCATTTCTCGCGCGCATCATCGCCATCAACAGCCTCTTCATTCTGCTCGGCTCGCTGATCATGGGCGCGTACGTGCTCTCGTTCTTCGGCATATCGATACCCGTACTGCGGGTCGCGGGCGGGTTGGTCATTGCGTTCGCCGGCTGGAACCTGCTGCACAAATCGGCCGATGGCGGGGATAGTCCGGCCTCGCCGGCGCCGCCGGATTCGGCACGAAAAGCGACGCTGCGCGCCATGGCGTTTTATCCGCTCACGCTGCCGGTCACTGTTGGACCGGGGTCGATTGCGGTCGCGATTGCGCTTGGCACAGGCCGCCCGCGTGGTCACGTACAACTCGTCAATGTCGTTGGCGTGCTGCTCGCCTTGATCATTCTTTGCGGCTGCATTTACCTGTGCGTGCGTTTCGCGGGGCACGTCGGGAAACGACTCGGACCAGTCGGCACGGAAGTGCTCATGCGCCTCCTCGCATTTGTCCTGCTGTGCATTGGCCTGCAGATTTTGTGGCTGGGTATCGAAGATCTGCTAGAGTCGGTGCCGTTTTCGGTGAGCGGCAAATAGCGCAGCAATCGCCATGTTGCGCCGCATGAAAGGGAAAACCACGAGCCCATAACATCAGACGTCTGATGTAGATTGGAGCCCAACGTGCCCAACCCACGCAATCGTGCGACAAACATGCGCCTGAGCGTCGATCAGTCGATGTGTGAGCGAATCCAGGATTCGCTGCTGGAAATGATCCGCGAGCGCTCGCTCAAACCGGGCGATCAAATCCCCCCGGAGCCCGATCTTTGCGAACTGTTGGGCGTGGGCCGCTCCAGTCTGCGGGAGGCGGTCGCGCAGATGATTTCCCACGGTCTTCTCACGCGCGTGCACGGCAAGGGGACCTTCGTCAGACAAATCACACTCAAGCTGCAAGGCGGTCTGGATGATCTGATGTCTGTGACGGACATGATACGAAGTGTCGGTGCGGTGCCTTCCACGAGTCGTTTGCAGGTCAAGACGATCGCGGCTTCCGGCAGTCTCGCGCAAAAGCTCGGCCTCGCCGAAGGCGATCCCTGCGTGCGGTTCGAGCGCGTGCGGCGCGCCGACGATGCGATCGCCGCGTACTGCATCGACATCGTGCCGAAGGCGCTGCTCGAAGGGCAGGAGCTGGGCGAGTCGCTGTTCGGCACGCTGGAGCGCGCGGGCGTTCGGCTCTCACACACCCATAGTTCGATCCAGCCGACCATTCTCACTCCGCGGGATTTGCCGGAACTGCAGGAGAATATCGGCATGTTTCTGCTGATCGACGAAGTGGATTTCGACGAGACCGGCCGTGCGGTCTGCTACAGCAACGACTATTACAACTCCAGCATTTTCAAGTTCGATCTCGTGCGAAAACGACGTTAGGCGGGCCAGCGGCCCATTTCCGGACAGGGAAAACGTATGCACTTCGAAGCTTTCAGCTCTGCCGAACTGACCGAATATTTGCTGGGTATTCCGGCCGTTTGCGCAAGGCTTGGCGACGACCGCGAATTGCAGGTAGTCGAAGTGGGCGATGGCAATCTGAACTACGTCTATTTCGTGAGCAGCACGCGCGACCCGCGCTTGAGCGTCGTTGTGAAGCAGGCGCCGCCGTATCTGCGGCTCGTTGGCGAAGCGTGGCCCTTGCCGCGCGAGCGCATGGAGCGCGAAGTGGCGGCGCTGCGCCGCTTCGGTGCGCTGTGCCCGGAGCACGTGCCGAGCGTTTTTCACGCCGACAGCGAGAAGTTCCTCATGGTGATGCAGCGTCTCGATTCGCATCGCGTCCTGCGCGGGGGACTGATAGACGGCATTGTGTACCCGCGGCTCGCCGATCACCTGTCCACGTTTCTCGCCCGTACGCTGTTTCATGGCTCCGATCTCTATCTTTCGCCGAATGCGAAGAAAGCGGCAGTGGGCGGCGACATCAACACGGAATTGTGCAAGATTACAGAAGAGCTCGTCTTCACGTTTCCTTTCGAAGATCACCCGTCGAATGTCTATAGCCCCGCGCTGCCTGCTGCTGCGCTCGAACGGTTGCGCACGCACGAGCCGCTAAGGCTCGCAGCAGGCGAAATGAAGTGGGCCTTCATGAATCACGCGGAAACGCTCGTGCACGGGGACTTGCATACGGGTTCGATCATGGCGAACGAGCGCGAGACGTATGTAATCGACCCCGAGTTCGCGTTCTATGGGCCGATGGGTTTCGACACCGGGGCGTTCATCGCGAACCTGCTGCTCGCGTACTATTCGCGCGACTGGCACGACCGCGAGGCGGGACGCGAGCCTGCCGTATACCAGGGCTGGCTGCTCGGGCAGGTGGAGGCCGTGTGGAATGCCTTCGCGCAGAAGTTTGGGGGCATCTGGCGCGCACATGAGCGCGAGACCGGCCACGCGTACATTGGCGGGCCGGCAGGCACGCGTGCGGCCGATGTTTTCCGCGATGATTTCATCAGGCGGCTCTTCGCCGATACGCTTGGCTTTGCGGGCTGCAAGATGATTCGCCGCATCGTCGGCATGGCCAAGGTGGCGGAGATTACCAGTATCAAGGACGAAGCGCTGCGCGCGCGGGTGGAAGTGCGTTGCCTGAAGCTTGCCGAAGCCCTGCTGGTGCGGCGGCGCGAGCTGGCTTCGATCGAGGCGGTCACGGCGCTAGCTGCGCAGGTGCTCGCGGAATCGGCTTAATTGAATACAGGCTGCCGCGTGAATCAGGCGGCAGAGCCCGGACAACCGGCATCGATGGAGAACGTATGACGTTGCAGGCGCAACAATCGAGTCTTCCGCCCACCATCGAGTGGCGCGACGGCACCCTTTATCTGCTCGACCAGACGCGTTTGCCGCGCGAGTGCGTGGTCGAAGCCGTGGACAGCGTGGAGGCGGTCTGGCGCGCGATACACGAATTGCGCGTTCGCGGCGCTCCCGCAATCGGCGTCGCGGCCGCCTATGGGCTGTGTGTGGCGATGCGGCACGAACCGGCAGATTCGCGCGACGCGTTCCTCGGCCGTCTCGAAGCGCATGCCGCGTATCTGGACAGCGCGCGGCCCACTGCGGTGAATTTGCGCTGGGCGCTCGAGCGGATGCTCTCGCACGCGCGCGCCGAGCCGGGCACGTCCGTTGCCGCGCTTCACGAAGCGCTCGTAGCCGAGGCGAAGCGCATTCATCAAGAGGATATTGAACTGTGCGCGCGCATCGGCGAAGCCGGTCGTGCGCTGATCGCGCCAGGCAGCGGCGTGCTCACGCACTGCAACGCTGGCGCGCTCGCCACCGCGGGCATTGGCACGGCGACCGCGCCGCTCTATCGCGCGCATGGCGACGGCGTGGCGTTTCGCGTCTATGCCGACGAGACGCGGCCGCTACTGCAAGGTGCGCGGCTCACCGCCTACGAACTGCAACAGGCGGGGCTCGACGTTACGCTGATCACCGACAGCATGGCGCCCACGCTAATGGCCCAGGGGCTCATCGATCTCGTGATCGTCGGCACGGACCGCGTGGCCGCGAACGGCGACGTGGCGAACAAGATCGGCACGCTCGGCGTGGCGATCGCCGCGAAGCATTTCGGCATTCCGTTTTATGTGGCGTGCCCTTCGTCCACGCTGGATCTGCGCACAGCCAGCGGCGCGGACATCGTGATCGAAGAGCGCGGCGCGGCGGAGGTGACGCATCTCGCGGGGCAGCGCACCGCCCCCGAGGGCATTCAGGTGCGCAACCCTGCGTTCGATGTGACGCCGCATACGCTCGTAACCGGCATCGTGACGGAGCGCGGCATCGTGCGTGCGCCGTTCGAAACGAACCTGGCAGCGCTTTTCGCTACCGGAGCGGCAGCGTGAGCGGCGCAAGCGTTGGCCGCCGTGCAGGCGAGACGGCGGAACGCGCGCGCGACGCGCGGGCCGAGACCGAAATGCGCCAGCGGATCGTCGATACCACGCTTGAAATGGAGCGCCTGGGCATCAATCAGGGTACGTCGGGCAACGTGAGCGCGCGCTGGCATGACGGACTCCTGATTACCCCGAGCGGCGTGCCGAGCGCCGCGCTCACACGCGAGCGGATCGTGTGGATGCCGCTCGACGTGCGCGACGACGATCCGCTTTTCGAAGCGCAGCGCCCTTCTTCGGAGTGGCGCTTTCATCGCGACATATTGCGTGCGCGCGCCGACGTGAACGCCGTGGTCCATACCCATTCGCAAGCCGCGACGGCGCTCGCGATCCACGCTCGCGGTATTCCCGCGCATCACTACATGGTGGCCGCGGCGGGCGGCAATTCGATTCGCTGTGCGCCCTATGCGACCTTCGGCAGCCAGGCGCTTTCCGATCACGCGCTCGAAGCGCTGCACGAGCGGCTTGCGTGCCTGCTCGCGCATCACGGCGTCATCGCGCTCGGTCGCGATCTCGCGCGGGCGCTGTGGCTCGCGAACGAAGTGGAGGTGCTCGCGAAGCAGTATTTGCTGGCTTGCCAGCTCGGCGAGCCGCCGCTGCTCTCCGACGCGCAAATGGAGGAAGTCATCGAGAAGTTCATGGGCTACGGCCCGCGCAAGTAATGCGCGGGCGCTCGCGCGCCCATGCAGTCGCTGCAATGCGATACACACGCGGTACGAACGATTACGCAGTCGGTTGGCGGTTCGCAGGTCAGTCAAAAACCAGCAGATCAAAGACAGGAGACGGTGATGGCGTGGAGTTCAGCAGGGTTCGACAGATGGGTGGCGCGCAGCGCGCGCATGGGAGCCACGGCCGGCGTGACGATGTTCGCCGCCGCGGCAATGCTGGCAGGCTGCTCGAAGAGTGAGTCGCCTTCCACGACGGCGGCGGCTTCCGATGCCGCCGCTGCGAGCGCACCGGCGCAGGCCGCGGCCGCGGCGCCGGTCACGAAGATCAAGGTCGGCTTCTCGATCGCCACGCTCAATAACGCATTCTTCGTAGGCCTGAAGAATGGCGTGGAGCGCGGCGCAGACAAGCAGGGCTTCGATCTCGTGCAGACGAACGCAAACGGCGACGCGCAGCAGCAGGTCAACGACACGCTCAACCTGCTGAGCCAGGGCGTGAAGGCGATTGTGCTCAATCCGATTGATTCGAAGGCCATCATCCCGGCTGTGGAGAAGGCCAATTCGATGAATGTGCCGGTCTTCATGCTCGACCGCGGCTCGGACGGCGGCAAGGTGACTTCGTTCGTCGCTTCGGACAACGTAGCGCTCGGCGCCACCGGCGCGAAGTGGATCGCCGATCAGTTGAGCAAGCGCTATGGCTCGCCCAAGGGCAATGTGGTCGACCTGATCGGCCTCATCGGCACCACGGCGGCGACGGATCGCGAGAAGGGCTTCTCGGAGGAGATCGCGAAGTATCCGGATATCAAGGTCGTCGCGCGCCAGGAAGGCGGCTTCGACCAGGAGAAGTCGCTCAACGCGATGACGAGCATTCTCCAGAAGTATCCGCAGATCGACGCGGTATTCGGCGCGAACGACGACAACACCGTGGGCGCGGAAAAAGCCATCGACAATGCGGGCCGCTACAAGCCGCTCGGCGACCCCGGCCACATCATGGTGATCGGCGCGGACGGCACGGCGCAGGCGCTTTCGGCGATTCGCGCGGGCAAGCAGGACGCGACGATTTCGCAGAACCCGATCGGCATGTCCGCAAAGGCGATGACGTTCATCACCGACTACGAGGAGAA
The DNA here is from genome assembly GCF_038900775.1 of Paraburkholderia sp. JHI869. NCBI lineage: Bacteria > Pseudomonadati > Pseudomonadota > Betaproteobacteria > Burkholderiales > Burkholderiaceae > Paraburkholderia > Paraburkholderia sp. JHI869. The sequence goes on along the minus strand of NZ_JAYMSC010000007.1, from coordinate 291,304 downwards.
AAAGGACGTGCCCGCGAATTACGCATGGCCGACCTATCTGATCGACAAGTCGAACATCGATTCGGACGCGGCGAAGCAATACGGTCTGTGGGCGCTCGAAGTCAAGCAGTAACGGGCGGCCTTAAGCGCCGGCCGCGCGCGCTGCGTGCGCCGGCGCCCGGGATGAACGGATGAAACGCGAATCAGGTTCGGCAATGCACGTATCGCAGGAAAAGAACACGGGCACGGGCGCGCCGCCGCTGTTGCGCATGAGCGGCATCGTAAAGAGTTTCCCCGGCGTGAAGGCGCTGCGAGGCGTGAGCCTCGAACTGCACGCGGGGCACGTGATGGCGATCGTCGGCGAGAATGGCGCGGGCAAGTCCTCGCTCATCAAGACGCTCTCCGGCGCATACGAGCCGGACGAAGGCACGATCGAGATCGACGGCGTGCGCCTCGCGCGCGGCACGCAGGCCGCGATCGACGCGGGCGTGGCCGTGATCTATCAGGAACTCTCGCTCGTCAACGACATGACGGTGGCCGAGAACCTCTTTCTTGGCCGCATGCCGCGGCGTTATGGCCTCGTCGATCATCGCAGCGCGAACGCCATGGCGCGCGAGGCGCTCGCGCAGGTGGGGCTGGAAGGCGTGCCGCCCGCCATGCGCCTGGGCGATCTGCCGCTCAACAAGCGCCAGCTCGTGGAGGTGGCGAAGGCGCTCGCGCGCGACGCACGCATTCTCGTGATGGACGAGCCCACGGCCGCGCTCCAGCATCACGATATCGAGCATCTCTATGCCGTCGTGCGGCGGCTGCGTGCGGCGGGCATGGGCATCATCTTCATTTCGCACCATCTCGAAGAGGTGTTCGAACTGGCCGATTCGGCCGTGGTGATGCGTGACGGCGCCACGGTCGGCGCGCGGCCGATGTCCGAATGGAACGAACCGGCGCTCGTGCAGGCGATGGTCGCGCGCAATCTCGACTCGTTCTATCCGTGGGAGGCGCGGCCCTATGGCGATGTCGTACTGGAAGCGCACAACGTGGCGAGCGCGCCTGTGCTGCGCGACGCGAGCTTCAGCATACGCGCGGGCGAGATCGTGGGCATTGGCGGCATTGCGGGCGCGGGGCGCACCGAGCTTTTGAAGACGCTATGCGGCGCGCTGCCGCTCACGCGTGGCGAACTGCGTCTGCGCGGGCGCAGGCTTGCGCTGCACTCGCCCGCGCAAGGCATGCGCGCGGGCATTGTCTATACCGCCGAGGACCGCAAGCTCGAAGGGCTCGTGCTCGAAGCGAGCATCGAAGAAAACGTCGCGCTTTCGAGCCTGCGCGCGCTGGTGCGCGGCGGCTTCGTGAGCGCAGCGAGAAAGCGGCGGCTCGCGCGTGAGGCGGTCGAGCGTTTCGCCGTGCGCGCGCCTTCGGTCACGTCGCTGACCGGCAATCTTTCGGGCGGCAATCAGCAGAAGGTGATTCTGGGCCGCGCGAGTGCTACGTCGCCCGCCGTGATTCTGCTCGACGAGCCCACGCGCGGCATCGACGTTGGCGCGAAGACCGAGATCTATGCGCATATCGTCGCCATGGCGCGCGCGGGCGCGGCCGTCGTGCTCGTGAGTTCCGAACTGCCCGAACTGCTCGGCATGTCGGACCGCGTGCTCGTGATGTATCGCGGCAGCATAGTCGGCGAGGTCGCGCGCGAGCAAGCCAGCTCGGAGACGATCATTCAATGGGCTACCACCGGAGTTGCAGCATGACGTCCACCACGGTTCGACCGCGCGAAGAAACACCCACCCTGCAGCAGCGCGTGCTGCGCCAGATGCGCAGCGGCCTCGGGCCGCTCATCGCGGCGCTCGTGCTCATCTGTATCGCGCTCTCGCTGGCCTCGCCCGAATTTCTGACCACGAGCACGCTCACGAACATCATGGTGCAGGTGTCCGTGGTCGGCATCGCGGCGGTGGGCGGCACGTTCGTGATCATCACGTCGGGCATCGACCTTTCCGTGGGCTCGCTCGTTGCGTTGAGCGGCATGGTGGCCGCAGCTGTGATGGCGGGTGCGAGCCCGGATGCGGTTGGCCTCGGCGTGGCGGGGCTCGTCATTGCGCTCGTCACCGGAGCGGCGGTGGGTGCGCTCAACGGCTTCGGCATTGCGTGGCTGCGGCTCGTGCCGTTCATCGTCACGCTCGCGATGATGGCGATGGGGCGCGGCCTCACGCTCGCGATCTCGGATGGACGCACGAAATTCGACTTTCCCGCCGTGTTTACCGCATTCGGCGCGAAGACGTTTGCGGGCCTGCCAGCGCCGATGCTCGTGATGCTGGCCGTATTCGTCATTGGCCACGTATTGCTGCGCAAGACCGAATTCGGGCACCAGGTGTTCGCCGTGGGTGGCAACAAGGAAGCGGCGCGGCTCGCGGGCATTCCGGTGAGCCGCGTGATCTTTCTCACCTACATGTTCGCGGGTGTGACCGCGGCCATTGCGGGCATTGTCCTCGCGGGGCGCCTCAATTCCGCACTGCCATCCGCGGCCAACGGGCTGGAGTTGCAGGTGATCGCCGGCGTCGTGATCGGCGGCACGTCGCTCGCGGGCGGGCGCGGCTCGATCGTCGGCACGTTCATTGGCGTCGTGCTGATCGGCGTGATCAATGTCGGGCTCTCGCTGCTTGGCGTCAATCCGTTCTGGACGCAGTTCATCCAGGGCGGCGTGATTCTCGCGGCGGTGCTGCTCGACGCACTGAGCCAACGCCGCAAGCTTTGAGCCCGGAACTCAACGGCCATCCATTCTGGAGACGCGACACGTGAAAAAGATCATTAATCATCCTGATCATTTTGTCGACGAGATGATCGACGCCTTGCTGCTCGCCCATCCGGGCTGGCTCAAGCCGGTGACGGCCGACCGCCGCGCACTCGTGCGCACCGACGCGCCGAACGCGGGCAAGGTCGGCATCGTGACGGGCGGCGGCTCCGGGCATCTGCCGGGATTTCTCGGCTACGTGGGCAAGGGACTCGCGAGCGGTGTGGCCGTGGGTAATGTGTTTTCGTCGCCATCGTCGGAGCAGATCTACGAGGCCACCAAGGCGGTGCACGGCGGCGCAGGCGTGCTCTACCTGTATGGCAACTATGGCGGCGACGTCTTCAACTTCGATCTCGCCGCGGATCTTGCCGATGCGGACGGCATCGAGACCCGCACGGTGCTCGTTGCCGACGATGTCGCTTCCGCACCGTCCGAACGCGCCTCGGATCGCCGCGGCGTGGCGGGCATGGTGTTCGGCTTCAAATGCGCGGGCGCGGCGGCCGAACGCGGCGACACGCTCGACGAAGTCGCGCGCATTGCCGCGAAGGCCAACGGTGCGACGCGCACGATGGGCGTGGGCCTTTCGCCGACGATCCTGCCTGCTGCCGGCAAGCCCACCTTCACGCTGCCCGATGGAGAGATGGAGATCGGCATCGGCATTCATGGCGAGCCCGGCACGCACCGCGGCAAGCTCGAGAGCGCGGATGCGATTGCCGAACGCCTTGCGGGCGCGATCCTGGGCGACCTGCAGGCCAGCGCGGGGTCGAGTGTGGCGCTGCTCGTGAACGGTCTTGGCGCGACGCCGCTAGAAGAACTGTATCTGCTGTACCGGCGCGCCGCGCAGGCCGTTGCCGCAGCGGGGCTGCGCGTTGCGCGCACTTATGTTGGCGAGTACGTGACGAGCCTCGAAATGGCGGGCGCCTCGATCTCGGTGATGCAACTCGACGAGGAACTCGACACGCTGCTCGACGCGCCGGTGCGCTCGCCGTTCTGGCGCGACGGATGGCGCGTGGACGAGGGAGGTGCGCGATGAGTATTTCGGTGAGCGAAATAAGGACGCGGCTCATCGGCACGTTGAATGCCATGCCCGAGAGCGCCGAGGAACTGCGCGAACTCGACGCCGCGCTAGGCGACGGCGACCTTGGCGTGACCGTGAAGGCGGGCTCGCTCGCGGCGGCAGAGGCCATTGCGAAGCTGCCTGGCGACGCCGCGCTGGGCGATGTGTTAATCGCCACGGGCAAGGCGTTTTCTACGGCGAACCCTTCGACGTTCGGTGCGCTCGTGGGCGGCGGCCTGCTCGCGGCTGCGAAGACCGTGACGGGCCGGCACGAGGCCGGCAGCGCCGAAGCGCTCGCCATGGGCCGCGCGGTCGCCGCGCGCATTGCCGAGCGGGGCAAATCGCAGCTCGGCGACAAGACGGTGCTCGATGCACTCGTGCCGAGCCTCGACACGCTCGAAGCGTTCGAACCCGGCAGCGGTAACGAGCGGGCCATCCTCGATGCGATGATCGACACGGCGGAGCGCCAGGTTCGCGCCACCGCCGCGTTGCAGTCGAAGAAAGGGCGTGCGGCATGGGTGCAGGAACGCAGCATCGGTCATGCCGATCCGGGCGCGACTGCGTGGCTCCGGTTCCTTCAAGCCTGGCGCGGGTAAGTGTTGCCGCTCAGCGAAAAAGCATCTCTGCGACGCCAGCCGCCGCCGAAAGTATGACGACAGCGAGCGGCGGCGCTTTCCAGCGTGTGAGCAAAATGAAGCCGATGGTCGCGACCGCAAAATCGATCGGCGCCTGGACGGCGCTGGTCCATACCGGCGAATAGAGCGCCATGGCGAGCAGTCCGACCACGGCCGCATTCACGCCCGCAAGCATGGCCGCCATGGAGGGATGCGCGCGAAGCGCTTGCCAGTAGGGCAATGCCGCGAGCACGAGAAGAAGGCCTGGCAAAAAGATGCCTGCCAGCGCCACCAGGGCGCCCACCGCATGACTGGACGGACCGCTCATGATCCAGCCAAGGAATGCGGCAAACGTGAAGAGCGGGCCGGGCACGGCCTGGGCGGCGCCGTAGCCAGCGAGAAAATCGTTGGGCGATACCCAGCCGGTCGCCACCGTCTCGCGCTGCAGCAGTGGCAGCACCACGTGACCGCCGCCGAAGACGAGCGCGCCGGAGCGATAGAAGGCGTCGAACACGCGGATGGTGTGAGTCGTGTCGAATTCGGCCAGCGCAGGAAGCGCGAAGAGAAGGGCGCAAAAGAGAGCAAGCGCGAACGCGCCGGCAGTACGCGACACGCGAAACTCATTCGCATGCTGTCGCGCACCGGCCATGCTTTCCGATGGATCGGACCGGCACAGGACGATACCGAGCACCGCGCCGAGCACGATGACGATCAACTGGGCATACGCCGTAGTCATCACAGCGAGTAGCGCGACCGCAGCGAGCGCAATGCCGGCGCGGCGGTGGTCGGGGCATAGGCGGCGCGCCATGTCCCAAACGGCTTGCGCAACGACCGCAACAGCAACGAGTTTCAGTCCATGAATGAGCCCGCTTCCCGCCGGGCCGCCGAGTTCGGGCGCGACGACGGCAAAGGCGATCAGCAGAGCGACGGAAGGCAACGTGAAGCCGCACCAGGCCGCCAGCCCGCCGAGCCAGCCGGCGCGCAGCAGACCGATCGAAAAGCCGGTCTGGCTACTGGCGGGACCCGGGAGAAACTGGCACAGGCCGACCAGATCCGTGAAGGTTGCGTCGTCGAGCCAGCGGCGCCGCTCGACGAACTCGCGACGAAAGTAGCCGATATGGGCGATGGGACCGCCAAAGGACGTCAGGCCAAGTTTCAGAAAGACCAGCAGGACTTCAATCACGGACCCTGTGCGGGCCGGCTGTGACGTCGACATACCTGTTTCCATGGCTATTCAGTTTCGTGCGAGAACAAGGCTTTTCTCCAGACAGTTTCAGCTACCCCGCATTGGGTCGCCAGTCTATAGCAATCGACGAGTAGAAGCGGGTTAAAGCGTCATTCCTCTGCATAAATCGCGCAGATAAAACGCAGAATCCTTCTCATTGACGCACTCGTTCGTGCGCTGAGCACGACAAGTGTCTATGCTCCTGTAATTGCCCCGAAGCAGAAACGATGCAGCAGCCTGGAGGGAGTCATGCAATCCGATCCGAAAGTTATCGAATATCTCAATGCGGAACTGAAGAACGAGCTGACGGCGATTAACCAGTATTTTCTGCACGCGCGGCTATACGGACACTGGGGTCTCGCAGGACTCGGCAAACATGAATATGACGAGTCGATCGAGGAGATGAAGCATGCCGACAAACTGATCGAGCGCATTCTCATGCTCGACGGCCTGCCCAATTTGCAGGACCTTAGCAAACTTCTGATTGGCGAGGATGTGCGCGAGGTGCTCGAGTGCGACCTCAAGCTCGAACGCATTGCGCAGGCGCAGCTCAAGGAAGCGATTCCGTACTGCGAATCCGTGCGCGATTTCGTGTCGAGAGAAATCTTCGTCGAAATCCTCGACGACACGGAAGATCACATCGACTGGCTGGAAATCCAGCTTGAGTTGATCGGCAAGATCGGCCTGGAAAACTATCAGCAATCGGCGATGGGGTCGGTTAGCTGAATCCGGCGCGGGTTGCGCTCACTTGGGCTTGGCAAATGCGTCGGCGATTTGCCGTGCGCGTTTGACCTCGTCGCTGTGCAGATAGATCGAAGTGGTCGAGACCGAAGCGTGTCGCAAGTTGTCGCGCACCGTGGTGAGTTCCGCGCCGCGCCCGAGCGCATGCGTGGCATGCGTGTGGCGCATCCAGTGCGGACTCGCGCGGCGTAGCTTTTCCGCAAGCGGCGCATGATCGGCCTCGATGGCCTTGGCGGCCAGCAGGAAGAAGCGCCGCAGCACACCCCACAAACGCGCGCTGCTGATCGTGGCGTCGCTGTCGGCCTCGAGACTGCCGATGACCGGCGTTGCCGGATTCCAGCGCACGGGCACGATCGGCAGGTCGCGTTCGGCCAGATAGTGCGCGAGCGCCTCCCATGCGAGCGGGGGCAAGGCGACGCGCGCAAGCTTCTTGCCCTTGCCCGTCACGCGCAGCCAGTGATCGCCGCGTGCGTCCGTTTCGACGTGGCCGAGCGTCGCCCCAACCAGTTCGCTCGCGCGCAGGCCGGTCGCATAGCCGAAGTCCAGCAGGAAGCGCAGCCGCTGTGCCGCCGGTGCCGACCAGCCATACGACCACTCGAGGCCGTCTGCGATCGTGCGCGCGAGCGCCCATTCGCCTTCGCTGAATGCGTGCGAGGTATCGAGCACCTGCGCGCCACTCGCGCCACGCACTTTCACGCCGGAAAACGGATTGGCGAGCACGTAGCGCTGTTCGATGAGCCAGCGGAACAGCGCGCCGAGGATCGACAGCGCGTGGGCAACCGAGCGCGCCGAGAGGCTGCCGTTGAACGGCCGCCAGTCCGGCGAGGTGCGCGCTCGCACGGGCCCGACCCAGCGGCCGCGCGGCGAGGGGTGGCGCAGGAATGCGCGGTAGGCGATGGCATCTTCGGTCGTGAGCGACGAGAGCGCGCGGCCGCGCTCGACGATCGCCCAAAGAATGAGGCGCTCGGCTTCCTTCCGGTAGGTGCGCTGCGTGGCCGGCGATTCGTGCAGCGCGAGCCAGGTCTTCACGGCTTCATAGTCGTTTGACGCGTCCAGCGTGCAGGTCGCGCGCGGCGCGCGGAACGTGCCTTCGGAGCCGTCGACTTCGTGCGGCAGCTTCAGGGACTCCCACGGCGCGATGTCACCGCGCTGGCTCGCCACGATGAGCGCGCGCGCCTTTTCCGTGAGTGCGGGCCACTCCGCAAAGAACGCCTCGATGGCGCGGGCGCTCGCCATGCCTAGCCCCGGTACAGCCTTCCACCACTGGCGACGCCGCGGAATGCGCACGGTGAGGTCGGCGAGCGTGGTAATGCCCTGCGCGTACAGCACCCGGACGGCGCGCGGAGCGAACCACTGTGCGACGTCGTCGGCGATCTGGGGTTCGGGTGCGCGCGCGGTGCGCAGGCTGTCGATCGCTTGCGCGACAGCCTTGGCGTGCCGCTCGCGTTCATCCACCGGATGCTCGAACAGCGCCACCAGGTCGTCGCGATGCGCCGCGCGCGCGATGGCAACGAGCCTGCGCCGGATGCGCCCGAGCACGCCACGCGCCGACTTCCCGTCGCCGAGCGCCGAAGGCAGATAGCGCTCGACGGCTGGCCGCACGGCGAGGCCCGCATACCACGCGCGCAGCATGGCGAGTTCGTCGGCATCGGGGAATCCGTGCGGTTCGCTGGGAGCGGGGGCTGGCAGGGGCGTGTGGCGCGTTTTCATGTTTCAGAGTTTAGCTGATAAATGGATATCTTGTGATAAGAAGGATTATCTTTATGGTTATGTAGACGAAACGAAATATCCGTGACAAAGGAGAGACGCTCCCGCGAGCCTGATCTCCCAAACCCGCATTTTCCCGGTTTCCGGGAAATAGATTTCTCTTTTGGCTCTGTCTCAGAGCGCCCGCCGAATTTACACTCAGCCGAAATCTGAATCGAAGACCGTCGCGCCACCGGCTGCGGACGCAGTCTATTAATCAGGATGCCATATCAAAGTATCGCTTGAATCATTTTGGAACTGCAGGAAGCAGGGACTGTCGGCGCTGCTTCAGAACATAAAAACGTGACAAATCAATTTATAGGAGACGAGATGAAAAAGGCTTTGTTGGGGATCGTGGCGGCCACGGCGGCGGTATCGGCAAGCGCCCAAAGCAGCGTGACGCTATATGGGATTGTCGACAATGGCATCGTGTATGAGACCGGGCTGCCAAAAGGCAATACGTTTGGCGCGCAAAGCGGCGGTTGGGCGCAATCGCGTTTCGGGCTGAAGGGTGCCGAGGATATTGGCGGCGGTACGCGGGCGATCTTCCAGCTGGAGTCGCGGCTGAATACGCAAAACGGCAGCTTCGCGAACGGCAGTTTCTTCGAGGGGCAGGCGACCGTGGGTATGCAGAACGACACATGGGGGCAGGTGAAGCTCGGGAACATGGGTTCGGCCGAGCTGAGCCAGTATTCTGGCGACGTCGACCCGCAGCAGACCAAGAAGTATTCGATCGGCACGCTGGTGCGCGGGCGGATTTTCTCTCAGGCGGCCAATGGCGTCGAGTATCTGTCGCCGAAGATTGCAGGCTTCATCCTTCAGGGGCAGTACGACCTGACCAACTCGTCGAAATGGAACGAAGGTAATCCCGGGAGCGCGCCAGGCCAACTGGGAACATCAACGGGGCTGGGCAGCGCGCAGGGCCGCTCGGATGGCATCAAGTTGTCGTATCAGCGAGGCGGGCTGTTCTGGCAAGCGACCTACGATGAGGTCCGTGACCCCAACGGCCAGTTCAGCAACGTGTACCTTACGTCGCGTTCCATTCTCACTGGCGCGACATACGCGTTCGGGCCGATCGTGGCGTACGTCGGCTACCAGCATCTCAGTGCGCCCGATGCCTCGAACGAGGGCTATTTCGGCAGCGCCCAGCCCACGGCACTGCCGGCTGGCACGTCATTGCCAACCGCGGTGAACCACGAATGGATTGGTGCGATCTGGAACAGCACGCCGGCGCTGGCCATTTCGGGCGCGGTGTACCACGCAAACGCCAACCATGGAAATGGCAACGCGACGCTATTCACGTTGGGAGCGAATTACTCACTGTCGAAACGCACGCTGCTCTATACCGAACTCGGCTACGTGCGAAACAGCTCGACGTCGAACCTTGGACTCAATAGCGGCCTCTATGGTGCAAACACGAACTTTGACCCCGTGAGCAGCGCCGCGTCGACGACCAACCCGGACTATGGGAAGAGCCAGTTTGGCGTGATTGCTGGCCTCGCCACTCAATTCTAAAAACGGGCGAGAAGGGGCCGAACCGTCTCGCGTTCGGCTCGTTCACCTGCCAGGCGCGAGAGACGATAGCGAAAACGCAGATTTTCTATTGCCGGAATCGCGCTGCAATATGCGCAGGAATGTTTTCGGGCGTGACAACGACGACCGACGACGACTGCGAGACGGCCGTCGCAGGCAACATTTTGTGGAAGTGCATGATGTGTTGGCAAGCCGACCGCATGTCTTGCCGGAGTTCGTGATGCAGAATCGCCTGAATCTTGCCCGCGCGTAGCAGTTCGACGTTATCCCGGTCGATGTCGTGGCCGATAAAACACTTTGGTGCCATGCCTTGGGCCTCGAGAGCCCGCAGAATCGCACGATTTCCGCCGCCCATTGAGTAAACCGCCAGAACGGCGGATTTCCCGGCAAGCGCAGTCTTGACCCGCTTCTCTGTTTGCGTGTCGAGGCCGTGGCCACCGCTAGCATCGATCAGCGACAACTTGGGATGATGAATTCGCAACGCACGGCGAAAGCTTATTTCGCGCTCCTCTTCACCTCTGAAGCGCTCGTCGCTCATCGTTATCAAAACGTTCCCGGACTGTGTGCCAAGCCACTGGACGAGGAGGTAGGCTGCGGTAGCGCCAGCCACCCGGTTATCGAGGCCAGCGTACGCAATGCGGCCCGAGAGCGGAATATCGGTGAACGTCGTGACAACTGGAATGCCGGATCGTTTGAGGTCGGCAATGGCGTCCGAGATTTCCGGTACGTCGCGTGCCTTCAGGAAGACCCCGTGGCTGCCACGATGCGCAATAGAACGAAGCGTCTCCACGACCTCTAGCGTCGTCATCGTCTCCTGCATCTGAAAGCGCGGGCGGAAGATCGCGGGATGCAGCGTCGGTATTTCTGCCTCCAGCGCCTCCCTGATTTCATCGGCGAAACGATTGGGTGCTTCGACGACGACGTCGACGATCAGCTTTCTTCCGGCTGGCAGCGAATAGAGCTCCTGTTTCTCGAGCTCCTTGATGGCTTGTTCTACGCGCTTTTTTGTTTGCTCGCGGACACTGCCGCGATTGTTGACGACACGGTCAACGGTGGCCACGCCGACGCCGGCCTGAAGGGCGATTTCCTTGATGAGAAAGCGGTGGGTCACGGCAGAGGTCTCGCAGATGATGTCTTTCTGATGCCTTTCGGATACGCGCACGCATCGTCAGCAATTTGTGGCGTCGACCGCCGCACGAGTAGAGGAAATCTTGTTACGAATGAAGCCAATGTGGGCTGTCAATTCACAGAATAGCGCGAAGCGGCGTCCTTAAGTGCCAGTTTCTTCGTTTGGGGTTATCCCTGATTTTGATGGATTTCTGATGGATTTTTGCAGCATCGCAGATAGGTCGCGTGCCCTATCCTTTGGTCACGAATGGCGCAAGCGAGGCGAGCGTCCAGCAACTCGAGTTCGCGCGCGTAAAACCTCGCTGAACACTAATGCCATCCTGGATGGTGTGGGAAGATGGACCAGTTTAAGGAAGTCCAGCTGTTCGTCGAGGTCGCCGAGACCGGCAGTATCAGTCGGGCGGCGGAGGCGGTCGAGCTGTCGATATCTGCCGCGAGTCGGTATCTCATCTCGCTCGAGGCTCGCCTCGGCGTGCAACTCGTACGAAGGACGACGCGCAATCTCTTCCTCACGGAAGCGGGCGCCGAGTTCCATCGACGCTGCAAATCGATCCTGGCGGATCTTGGCGAAGCTGAGCTGGTCGTCAAGGATGCGACGGCTCGCCCGAGCGGCCTGTTGAGGGTGACCGCATCGCTATCTTTTTGCATGCTGCATATCGCACCCATGCTGCCGGAATTCACGGCGCGCTATCCGGACATCACGGTCGACGTGGTCGCGGCGAACCGCTACTACGACATCATTGAAAACGGCATCGACGTCGCTATTCGAACCAAGGTTCTCGAGCCAGACAGCAACATCACGGTGCGCCGCCTTGCGGCGACACGCCGGGTGTTAGCAGCAGCGCCCGATTACATTGCGGCGAACGGCGCGCCGCGCTTTCCTGCGGAGCTCGGAAAACACAAGGTGCTGAACTACGGGCTGGCCGACAATCCTCGCGACCTCTCGTTTCAACGCGATGGCGAGTGCGTTTGTGTCCACGTGAAGCCCTTGCTCGAATCGAACGATGGTCAGATATTGCGCGTCGCCGCGCTCGACGGCATGGGCATACTCGTCCAGCCGAAATACATCATCTACGACGACATCAAGTCCGGTCGTCTCGTGCCGGTTCTCGATGACTGGGACTTGCCCCGCCTCACGATGAACATTGCTTTCCAGACGCGTTCGCACATGCCGGTCAAGGTCCGCCTTTTCATTGAGGCGCTTGCGGAGCGCTTCAAAAAGCACGAATTCGAGCGGCTGTGGACCGAGTAGCGATTGCGCCTCATAGGGACGCTGCCCTACGACGCAGTTTCCCATCGAGCGCGAAAGAGATTCCCTTTTCATCTCTGTTTTACCGCCATTAGCGAATATAGACTTCCTTCAAAGCAGTACAGAAACATTGAAGGAGACATTTGATGCACGAGGCAATATCCACCGTTTCGCATTCCCCCTTTGCGTACTTCGACGAAGTGCAATCTGCAGACGTCGTGAATGGCCGTATGGGGCAGGGCATCGATCCGCGGCTCAAGCAGGTCATGTCCGTGCTGGTCAAGCATCTTCACGCCGCAGTGAAGGAAATCGAGCCGACGCACGAGGAATGGTTTGCAGCGGTTCGCTTTCTCACCGCGACCGGACAGATGTGCAACGAATGGCGGCAAGAGTACATTCTGCTGTCCGATATTCTCGGTGTCTCGATGCTGGTTGATGCGATCAACCACCGCCGGCTGAGCGGCGCGACGCCCAACACGATACTCGGACCGTTCTATGTGGCGAATGCACCGGAATACGAGAACGGGGCGAACATTTGCCTCGATGGAAAGGGCGAACCGCTTGTCGTTGCCGGGCGGGTGACCGATCTTGCCGGCAAGGCGATTCCGAATGCAAAGCTCGAAGTCTGGCAGACGAACGACGACGGCTTCTACGATGTCCAGCAAAAGGGCATCCAGCCGGATTCGAACTTGCGCGGCGTGTTCACATCGGATAACGACGGCGCCTATTCCTTCAAGTCGGTCAAGCCGCGCCACTATCCCATTCCTTCCGATGGCCCGGTCGGCAAGCTCCTCGGCGCGATGGGGCGTCACCCGAACCGCGCAGCCCATTTGCATTTCATCGTGACCGCGCCCGGCTACGAGCCTGTCATTACGCACATCTTCACGCGGGATTGCCCGTATCTCCCCGAAGACGCCGTGTTCGGCGTCAAGAGTGACCTCATCGCCGATTTCAGGAAGATCGACGACCGCGAAGCCGCACAGAAAGTTGGGCTTGAGGCCCCATTCTGGTCGGTGACATGGGACTTCGCGCTCGCACCTTCGACGAAGCCCTCACGCGTTATTGCGTAATTTATTGGACACTGGAAATGAGCATGAAAACCAAAGAGCTGCTGGCCGCTTACTGGACGCTTGCTGGCGATGTCTACCCCGGCGCGCCGACGGAGATCAGTCCGTATCCGCTGCGTGAGCGCGCGGAGGCTGCTTCGCGCGCAGGCTGGAATGGCGTGGGCCTCATCCTCGACGACCTGGAATACAGCGTCGAACAGTACGGCGTCGCTGGCGTGAAGAAGATTCTCGACGATACGGGAATGAAGTACTTCGAGCTCGAAATCCTGATGGACTGGTATCTCGACGGCGAAGCGCGCGTTAAATCGGACCGTTTCCGACACCGTGTGATCGAACTGGGCGCCGAGCTAGGCATGCGTAACCTGAAGATTGGAGCCAATCCATTCGATAAAACGCCGGCCGATTTCCCGCGCATGACCGACGAGTTCGCGCGGCTGTGCGAAGACGTGGCGAAGGTGGGCGCGACGGTGGCGATCGAGTTCATGCCTTTCTCAGTGATCCGAAATATTGGAGATGCGCTGAAAATTGCCGAAGGCGCCAACCAGCCGAATGGTGGTTTGATGGTTGACCACTGGCACGTTGCCCGCTTTGGCAGCCCTTATAGCGAGGTCGCCCAAATCCCGATGCGCTTCATCAAGGGCGTGGAACTGGACGATGTCGCCGCGCAGATTCAAGGGACATTGCTGGACGACTCGACCTTCAATCGCAAGCTGTGCGGTGAAGGGGCCGCCGACTGCCGCGCGTTTGTCGAGGCGCTCGAGCAAGCGGGTTGCGACCTGCCGTATTACGGCGTCGAACTGATTTCCGAGCCGTTCCGAAAATTGCCGCTCGATCAGATGGCGAGGCGCGCTTACGACACCACCATCGCCCAGTTTTCGACCACGGCCGGCGCGGCGGCTTAAAGAAACCATCGCTCACACCTCATATCTCTGGAGACAAACATGATTCGTATCGCTGTTCTCGGCGCGGGCCGGATTGGCCGCATTCACGCAGGCAATGCAGCCGCCATGGCGAACGCCAGGCTCGTCGTCGTCGCGGACCCCGTTGTGGCGGCGGCCAATTCGCTCGCCGAACGCCTGGGCTGCGAAGCATCGACCGACTGCATGGCCGTTCTGCAACGCAGCGATATCGACGCCGTGGTGATCGGCACGCCGACCGATACGCACATCACGTTCATGCTGGAAGCCGTGGCGCGCGGCAAGGCCGTGCTCTGCGAAAAGCCCATCGACCTGGACATGGAGAAGTCGCTGGCCGCGGCACGCGAAGTCGAGCGTCAGCGCGGCCGTGTGATGCTGGCTTTCAATCGCCGCTTCGACCCGACCTCGCAGGCCTTTCGCAAGGCGATCGACGCGGGCGAAGTGGGCGAAGTCCGCCAGGTCATCATCTCGAGCCGCGATCCGGGCATGCCCCCGCGCGATTACGTCGAACATTCGGGCGGCATTTTCCGCGACATGGTGATTCATGACCTCGACATGGCCCGCTGGCTGCTCGGCGAGGAGCCAGTGGAAGTGATGGCACTGGCGAGCCGCCTCGTCGACACGTCTCTGTCCGAGCTGGGCGACTTCGACACTGTCATGGTGCAACTGCGTACGGCGTCCGGCAAGCAATGCCATATCAACTGCTGCCGCGAAGCCGTCTACGGGTACGACCAGCGCATGGAAGTGTCGGGTTCCAGGGGCATGCTCCTGCAGGAAAACCTGCGCCCTTCGACGATCCGCCGCTGGACGAAGGAAGCCACCGACGTGCGCGAGCCGCTGCTCAACTTCTTCCTCGAGCGCTACGTGGAGGCCTACAAGGGCGAGTTGCAGGCGTTCGTCGACGCACTGAACAACAACACGCCGCTGCCAACGTCGGTCCACGACGGCCTCAAGGCGTTGCGCCTCGCGGAATGCGCGCTCGAGTCCGCGACGTCGGGTAAAGCGGTCAAGGTCTAACGATACTGCTGGAGGAGATTGGTCATGGCGCGAAAAATTGGCCCTGGAGAAACGGTAGGCGTCGCATGCCTGGGTATCACGCACCCGCACACGTCGGGGCGCGTGAAAGCGATTCAACGTCGAGCCGATGCGAAGATGCTTGGTGCCTGGGACACGAGCCCGTTGCTGAAGCCGTTCGTCGATGCGCTCGGACTGGAGGCTCGCACGAAAGAGGACATTCTGGCCGACGAGAACGTGCACGTGGTCTTCGTGCACTCGAAGAGCGACAAGATGGCAGACCTCGCCATCGAGGCACTCGAAGCCGGCAAGGCTGTGCTATGCGAAAAGCCGGCGGGCCGCAGCTCGGAAGACGCGCGGCGCATCGTGCAGGCCGTCGAGCGCACGGGCGGACTCTTTCAGGTTGGCTACTGCTGGCGTTTCGCGCCGTCGGTCGACGCCATGCAGGCAGCGCTGAAGAGCGGGCGCCTGGGCAAGGTCGTACAAGTGCGCGCGCACGGCGGCTGCTCGCACGATGAAGCTGGCACCGCACACATGACGCAGCCCGGCGATATCGGCGGCGCGGTGTTCGTGATTGGCTGCCACCTCGTCGACCGCATTCTTCTCCACTTCGGCACGCCCCGGTCGGTCAATGCGCGCATCACGAAGTTCCCGAATTTTCATGGCGACGAGTCGCGTGAAGATGCGGCCGGCGCGGTGCTCAACTACGAAGACAAGATCGTGACCATCGACTTCATGTCGTGGGACGTGCTGCCGTGGACGGAAAGCTGGGACATCACGGCCTACGGCACCGAAGGGATCATGTCTTCGCGCTCGCTGCCGGCAAGCTACAAGATCTACGACGCAGGCAAGGGCGCCCACCCGGAAGGCTGGACCGAGTGGCAGGAAACGAGTTTCCCCGAAATCTGGGCCACGAAGAAGACCGAGTACTCGCCGGACATTGCTGAAATCGGCAACCCGGTTTACTTCGACCGGGAATCGAACGCGTTCTTCGGCGCGCTGCGCAACGGCACGCCTTCTGTCGTGCCCGCTACGCAGGCCTACAACATCAGCCGTGTCATCGAGGCCATGTTCGCCTCATCGAAGCAGGCTGGGGCAGAAGTTTTTATCGGGTAAGGCGCGGCTGGCCTCGCGCTCGAGGCCGGTTTTCACATGAATCGAGCTTGCCAAATAACTACGCAGTACTAAGTCAGGAGACGAAAGATGAACATCATCAAGCGTGTTGTGGTTGCGGTCACGTTCAGCATCGGTTTCGCTGCGATCTCGACGTCCTCGTACGCCGAGGACAAGGGAGTCATCGGCATCTCGCTGCCGGACAAGACAGAATCGCGTTGGCTGACCGACGGCAAGAGCATGGTCGATGCATTGAAAGCGAAAGGCTACACGGCCGACCTGCAATATGCGAACTACGACGTTCCGACCCAGGTCAATCAGGTCGAGAACATGCTGGCGAAAGGCGTGAAGGCGCTGGTGATCGCGCCGATCGACGGCAAGACCTTTTCCGACGCACTGGCCTATGCACAGAAGAAGCACATCAAGGTCATTTCGTATGACCGCTTGATCAGCCAGACGAAGGATGTCGATTACTACGCGACGTTCGACAACTACGGCGTCGGCGTGCTCCAGGCGCAAAGCATCGTCGACGCGTGGAAAAAGAAGGGCAGCAAGACGCCCTATAACATCGAGGTCTTTGGCGGCTCGTCGGACGACAACAACGCCCACATGATTTATGCCGGCGGTATGTCGGTGCTCAAGCCTTATATCGACAGCGGCAAATTCGTGATCCGCAGCAAGCAGGAAGCGTTCGAAAAGATCGCGACGCGCAACTGGGACGGTGCGACCGCGCAGTCGCGGATGGACAACCTGCTGAGCGCCTTCTATGGCAAGGAGCATCTCGACGCCGTCTGGACCCCGAATGACGCAATCGCCATCGGCGTGATTTCGTCCCTCAAGGGCGTGGGCTACGGCTCAGCACAGGCGCCGATGCCCGTGGTGACAGGCCAGGATGCCGACATCCAGAACATCAAGGCCATTGTTCGGGGTGACCAGACGACGACCGTGTTCAAGGACACGCGCAAGCTCGCGAGCATTACCGCCGACATGGTGGACGACGCGCTCACCGGCAAGACGGTTCCCGTGAACGACACGAAGAGCTACAACAACGGCGCGAAGATCGTGCCCACGTATCTGGTGAAGCCAGTGCTCGTCGACAAGGAAAGCGTCCAGCCGTTGCTCGTGAACAGCGGCTACTACACCCCGGCGCAAATCAAGTAACCGCGCGCGACAAGTCACGACTCGCGAGCATCTAGCAGAGCGATACGAGGATACGGAGATGGATACGATTCTGGAAATGAATGGCATCCAGAAGGCATTCGGCCAGGTGAAGGCCTTGAATAACGTCAATCTGAAAGTCGGAAAGGGCGAGATTCATGCCATCTGCGGTGAAAACGGCGCGGGCAAGTCGACGCTGATGAAGATTCTGAGCGGCGTCTATGCGCACGGTTCGTACGCCGGTTCCGTAGTGTACGAGGGCGCGGAGCGCACGTTCTCCGACATCACGGACAGCGAAGAGGTGGGCATCATCATCATCCATCAGGAACTCGCGCTGGTTCCCATGCTGTCCATTACCGAGAACATCTTTCTGGGCAACGAGCAGTCCCGTCGCGGCGTGATCGACTGGCAAGGTTCCCGGGCCCGAGCGAAGGCGTTGCTGGAAAAGGTTGGACTGAACGACTCCCCGGATACGCCAGTTGGCACGCTCGGCATCGGTAAGCAGCAGCTCGTGGAAATTGCCAAGGCGTTGTCCAAGGAGGTGCGCCTGCTCATTCTGGACGAGCCCACGGCGAGCCTGAACGAGAAAGACAGCGACACACTGCTCAAACTGCTGCTGGACCTTAAAGAGCGTGGCGTCACCTCGATCATCATCTCGCACAAGCTCAATGAAATATCGCGGGTCGCAGACAGCATTACGGTCATTCGCGACGGTTCGACCGTTGACGAACTGGATTGCCGCGCTCAAACCGTGAGCGAAGACCGCATCATCAAGGCCATGGTCGGTCGCGAGATGTCCGACCGCTATCCGCGGCGCACACCGAATATCGGCGAGGTGATCTTCGAGGTTAAGGACTGGCGTGTTCGACATCCCACGCAGCGCGACCGTGAGGTCATCAAGGGTGTCAACCTGAATGCGCGTGCGGGTGAAATCGTCGGCATTGCCGGTTTGATGGGTTCGGGGCGCACTGAACTTGCCATGAGCGTATTTGGAGGCACGTACGGGCAGGACATCAGCGGCTCGGTACGTCTTCACGGAAAACCGGCCGACGTATCTTCGGTCAAGAAGGCCATCAACGCGGGGCTCGCGTATGTCACCGAGGACCGTAAAGGCAATGGGCTGCTTCTCGATGACGATATCCAGACAAATATTTCTCTGGCGAATCTCGCGGGCGTGTCGAAATACGGCGTCGTGAACGAGCACGAGGAAATGACCGTTGCGTCTGGCTTCCTGAAGAAGTTGCGCATCCGGGCGCAAGGCGTATCGCACGTGGTGGGCAACCTCTCAGGCGGCAATCAGCAGAAGGTCGTGTTGAGCAAGTGGTTGTTCTCCGAGCCCGACGTCCTCATTCTCGATGAGCCCACGCGCGGAATTGACGTGGGCGCGAAGTACGAAATCTACAGCATCATTAATCAAGCGGTTGCCGCGGGTAAGTGCGTGGTCATGATTTCTTCGGAGATGCCTGAGCTTCTTGGCATGTGCGACCGTGTCTATGTCATGAACGAGGGCCGATTCGTCGGCGAGTTCACGTCCGAAGAAGTCTCGCAGGAAAAAATCATGCGGGCAATCATGCGAAATGGAGGCATCTGAAATGCGTAAAGCTCTCTCGCCGACGGCTCCTCAGGAAGCCGAGGTAAAGAACGGTGAAATCATCGGTATGATCAAGCGCGGCGCCAGCGAATACGGGTTGCTGTTCTCGCTTATCGTCATCATGGTTTTCTTCCAGTTTGCGACTGGCGGCGTGCTCATGGAGCCGTTGAACCTGACGAATCTCGTGCTGCAGAACAGCTACATCGTCATCATGGCCCTTGGCATGCTGATGGTGATCGTGGCCGGTCATATCGACCTGTCGATTGGCTCGACGGCCGGACTCGTGGGCGCGCTCGCTGCCGTGTTGATGGTGCAGTTCAACGTCAAATACGTGGTGGCCACCATCATCTGTATCGCCACTGGCGCGCTGATTGGCGCAGTGCAGGGCTACTGGATTGCGTTCTGGCGTATGCCGTCGTTCATCGTCACGCTGGCCGGAATGCTGGTGTTTCGCGGGCTGACCAATCTGGTTCTTCAGGGGCAGTCGATCGGTCCGTTCCCGGACAGCTTCGCCGCGGTCAGCTCGGGCTTCATTCCGGACGTGTTCCGCGGGCAGGACCTTCATATTACGTCGATCGTGCTTGGCGTCCTGGTCGGCGCCGCATTTTTCGTCATTGAGCTTCGTCATCGCGCGAGTGCAGCGAAGCATGGGGTGGATAAGGGTTCGTTCCCGATGTTCGTGGCAAAGAACGTCGTGCTGACCGGCTTGATCGTCTATTTTTGCTACCTGCTCGCGTCCTACCGTGGGTTGCCGACGGTGCTCGTCATCATGGGCGTGCTGATCGGGCTGTACACCTTTGTCATGAACCGCACGACCATTGGGCGTCGCGTGTATGCGGTCGGTGGCAATGCGAAAGCCGCACGGCTGTCTGGCGTTAGCGTGCCTGCTGTGAGTTTTCTCACGTTCGTCAACATGGGCGTTCTTGCAGCGCTCGCCGGCATTATTTTCGCCGCGCGTCTGAATAGCGGTACGCCGAAGGCCGGCACGGGTTTCGAACTGGACGTGATTGCCGCATGCTTTATCGGCGGTGCATCGGCGTCGGGTGGCGTGGGCAAGGTTGTTGGGGCCGTTGTGGGCGCGTTCATCATGGGGGTGATGAACAATGGCATGTCCATCATGGGTATCGGCGTCGACTATCAGCAGGTAATCAAAGGCGTCGTGCTGCTCGCAGCCGTATTCGTGGACGTGTACAACAAAAATAAAGCATAACGACTTTCTACTGCGAATCGCTGCTCGCGGTACGGGATGGTGGCCCGAACAGTGTTTCAGTTCGTAAGTAGTATTAATGGAAATGAATATGATCAAGCATATCGTGATGTGGAACGTTCGCGGCGAGACGCACGAGGAAAAGAAGGCAACGGCGAACTTCGTCAAGAACGCGTTCGAGAGCCTGAGCGGGAAGATTCCCGGGCTCACGAAGCTCGAGGTCGGCCTCGATGTCAGCGCCGTTGACTATGCATGCGACGTTGTGCTGTACACGGAGTTCGATTGCCGGGCGTCGCTCGAGGCGTATGCGTCGCATCCCGAGCATCTGCGCGTGAAGCAGGCGTTGGGCGATGTTCGCGTCGCTCGCCACCAGGTCGACTACATTTAAGCGGGCTTGCTGTCCGGCCACAAGGGAAGAAGATCTCATGTACGAGTTCACCTATACGACCCAGGCGTCGAGAGTCGTATTCGGCGCTGGAAGCATGAAGCTGATTCAGCAGGAAGTCGAGACGCTGGGTGCCCGCCGCGCTTTGGTGCTGTGTACCCCCGAGCAGAAAGCGCAGGCCGAGGTGATTTCATCGCTGCTCGGGCCATCTAGCGCGGGCGTTTTCGACGGTGCGCAAATGCACGTTCCCATCGAGAACGCACGCCGCGCGCGAGAACACGCGAAGTTGGTGGAAGCGGACTGTGCGGTTGCAATTGGCGGGGGTTCGACGATTGGACTCGGCAAGGCGATCGCGCTCGAATCGTCCTTGCCGATCATCGCGATACCGACGACGTACGCCGGGTCGGAGATGACCCCCATATTCGGCATTACCGAAGACGGCCTGAAGCGAACCGGGCGCGACGCCAGGGTATTGCCGAAGACCGTTTTGTACGACCCGGAGTTGACCATCGGGCTCCCCGTTCAACTCTCGATTGTGAGCGGCCTGAATGCGATCGCTCACGCTGCCGAGGGAATATACGCAAAAGACGGCAATCCCGTGATGTCGTTGATGGCCGAGGAGGGCATTCGTTCGCTCGCGGACGGCCTTCGTGCCGTGAGAAAGAACAGCAAGGATGTATCGGCGCGCGGCGACTGCCTCTATGGTGCGTGGCTCTGTGGAATGGTGCTCGGCAACGTTGGCATGGCGCTTCATCACAAGCTTTGCCACACGCTGGGGGGGACGTTCAACCTTCCGCACGCAGAGACGCATGCGATCGTTTTGCCCCACGCGCTCGCGTACAACAGCCCCGTTGCCCATGAGGCCATGGGTCGAATCGCCAGGGCACTGAATGTGGATTGCGCCCCGGACGGTCTCTATGAGCTAAACCGGGAACTCGGGGTGCCGCGAGGCCTTCGCGATATCGGGTTGAAGCAAACCGATCTCGATCATGCCTGCGAGGTGGCATTGTCAAACCCTTACTGGAATCCGCGACCGGTAGAGGGGAAGCCGCTTAGAGCACTCCTGCAGCGTGCGTGGGAGGGCGCGCGACCGGTGGCGTAGTGGCCAGGCATTGCGCGTGTCGCCTGGCGGCCGCCGAAGGCGAATGTGGCGCGCCTGGATATCGCGATTCGAAACGCCGCCTATACTCCGACTAGCCTTCTTCACATTTCCTTCGTGCTGATTCGAGGCTGTTAGCGAACATCGATCAAGACCACCCTCCGGGTCAGCGTTCGACCTCGGCAATGAGAGGAGATTTCCCATGTCTGCAAACAAGGCGATCGATGCGCCCGGAGACCCGGCGGATGGCGGCAGACGCAGGTGGATCAAGGCCGGCATCAGCGTGGCTACGGTCGTTGCAGGTGCACCGCTCGCCGTGGGAGATTCACAGGCGGCGGCATTGACCGAGTCGCAGCGCAATGCGCTGACTCCCGATCAAATCATCGAAATGATGAAAGCCGGCAACGAGCGGTTTCGCACCGGCAAAATGAAAAAGCAGGATTTTCTCGCGCAGAAGAGGGCGAGCGCTGCCGGCCAGTACCCGGCGGCCATTGTCCTCAGTTGTATCGACTCGCGCGCGCCGGCCGAGATCATTCTGGATATGGGAATCGGCGATACGTTCAACGCACGTATCGCGGGAAACATCGCAAATCAGGACATACTCGGGAGTATGGAGTTTGCGTGTGCCGTTGCGGGCGCAAAAGTGATTCTGGTGATGGGGCATACGGCATGCGGGGCGATAAAAGGGGCGATTGACAATGTCCAGTTGGGAAATTTGACGGGTTTGCTTCAGAAGATCCAGCCTGCGATCGCGGCAACGCAATTTTCTGGAGAGCGAACCAGTAAAAACGATGAGTTTGTCGATGCTGTGGCGCGATCGAACGTTCAGGGCGCGATAGCCGCTATCCGCAGTGGAAGCCAGATTTTGTCCGATCTGGAGAATAAGGGTAACGTAAAGATGGCGGGATCGATGTATGACATCAGGAACGGCAAGCTGACGTTCCTATGAGCATTCGAGGCCGACTCGAGCGCGATTCGCGGCTAATGTGAGGTGCGCGTATTTTTTGATTTCCCGATATCGATAACATACGAGAACGACAATGGTACGCACCTCACTGAAGGTAATAAAGATAGGTGCATGGGTTGTAGTCCTGCTGGTGATACTCGCGTTCGGTCTGCGCGCCTGGTATTCGCAGCGCAGTCCCGATCTCGCTGTCTGGCACACCTACGTGCCGCGCGAAATGACCGTCGAGGAAATGGATGCGGGAGACTGGAACGCCTACATGAAGGCGGAAGCGCGGATTTTCGAGGAAGTTCGCGTCAACGTCGTCGAGAAATTGCAGCCGTCCCAGCGCATTCCAACGAACCGCTACTACGAAGGGGCGCCGATCTACCCGGGACACTTCGCGCAGGACTGGAACCGTTCGTACATTCTCGAACCGCAGGGGCCGCCCGTTGGCGCAGTGGTGCTGTTGCATGGCATGACGGATTCGCCGTTCAGTTTGCGGCACATCGCGCGCCACTATCGCGATCGCGGCTTTGTGGCAATCGGCATTCGCTTGCCGGGGCACGGAACGGTGCCAGCCGGGCTGGCTGACGTCCACTGGCAGGACTGGGCTGCGGCCACCCGGCTCGCCATACGGGAAGCGCGCAGGCGTGTGGGACCGGACAAGCCGCTGGAAGTGGTGGGTTTCTCGAACGGCGGGGCGCTGGCGCTGCAATATGCGCTCGACGCCATCGAAAATCCAGCGCTGACGCGTCCTAGCCGAATCGTGCTGATTTCGCCGATGATCGGCGTAACGCGTTACGCGCGTTTTGCCGGCCTCGCCGGATTGCCCGCGATATTGCCCGTGTTCGCACGCGCCGCATGGCTTGGCGTCATTCCGGAATTCAATCCGTTCAAATACAACTCGTTCCCGGTGAATGGCGCGCGCCAATCGTACCTGCTTACCACCGCGATCCAGGAGCAAATGGCGCGACTCGAGCGTGAGAACCGGCTCAACACGCTGCCGCCCATCCTGACGTTCCAGTCGGTGACCGACTTCACGGTCAGCACGCCGGCCATCATGTCGTCGCTCTACGACAAGCTTCCCGAGAACGGCAGTGAAGTGGTGTTATTCGACGTGAACCGCAGCGTGCGTTTCAGCACTTTCCTGCGCGTCGCTTCCTACACGGCGATTTCGCGGCTGCTGCGTACCGGTCCGCAGAACTATCGGACAACGGTGATTGCCAATGCCTCGTCAGACTCGCCGCATACCGTGGAGCGCAGCATCGATGCGGGTGAAGTGCAGACGAGAATCAAACCACTGGATATCGATTATCCCTCGGAGATTTTTTCGCTATCCCACGTCGCGATTCCGTTCCCGATCACGGACACGCTGTACGGCATTGCACCCGACGATTCCGAAAACTTCAATGAGCATCTCGGCACGCTTGCGCCGCGCGGCGAGCGCGGCACCCTGATTCTGACGCTCGATTCGATGTTCCGCATCGCGTCGAATCCGTTCTTCCCTTATCTGCTGCAACGTATCGACGAACACATGGGCGAGATTCCGCCGCCGAGCGCCGAGTCTCCGCCGCGCACCCATGAAACCGCCGCTGGGCAGCCTGACAATTTCTCCGACGATCTGAATGCACTCGACCAGGTCGGGGCCGATGAGCCTTAGACTCAAGCGCTTCGAAGGATTAGCTACGCGGCGCGCATGAAAACGCGCTTGATGAACATTGAATGCTCATCAAGCGCGATCGGAACCACCGTGCAACAGCGCATCAATTGTTTTGCCCATTCGGGGCGGTCGCGGGTGCGGATTGCTGTCCTGCAGCGGCTGCAGCCGCAACGCGCGCCTGAGCCGCATGCAGGTCGGAAGGATATTTGTTGTCGCGTCCGGTCGGTTTGTAGCCGGCTCGCACGAGCTGGGCCAGTTCCTCGCGAACTTGGGCACGCGTGGGCGATCCATTCGAAGGTTGAGCGAAAGAAAGGGCCGGTACCAACAGGGTGGCCGCAAGCGCGGCCAGTTTAAGTGTCCGGTTCATGGTCTGTGCCTCCAGCCAGGTGTCAGCATTGCGGCCCCGGGATAGGGCGATAGCTGACACTGCTAGCTTGACGCGGCAGACTTAAGGAATAGTTAACGGCGGGCGGGCAATCTGTAAGCTCCGCATAATTAGCGTGACTTACAGACGCCCGACAATGCGCTATCTGCTACCGCCAACCCCTCATTGAGTTTGCATGGCCGGCGCTACCTCGTCGGCCATGGCTGCGAACCGGTGCTTTCTCATAGGCGCGAGAATGAACTTGGCCGACAACCCTGCGACGATCGACACGACGGCCGAACCGATCAGGACATGCTCCCACGAGCCGCCGGCAGCCAGCAACGATGCAATCGGGACGAGCAGCGACGCCGTACCCTTGGCGGTATAGAGCGTGCCTGCGTTCGACGCCGCGTACTTGCTGCCGAACGTATCTGCGCAGATTGCCGGGAAGATCGAAAAGATTTCGCCCCAGCACAGGAATATCAGCGGCGCAAAGATCAGGAATGCGTAAGGATCGTGGCCATATGCATTCATTCCTAGCAATGCCAGCCCCTCGCCAACGAACACGATCAGCATGGTGTTTTCGCGCCCGATCTTGTCGGAGAGGAGGCCGCAAATGGGCCGCGTCAGCCCGTTGAGCAGATTGTCGATCGATAGCGCGAGCGTCAGCAGCGGCAGCGTCGCGCCAAAGAACTGTACGGGGAGCTTCGCAAAGCCGAACGACTTCGCAATCGGACCGAGTTGAGCGGTAGCGATCAGGCCGCCGGCGGCGACGAGCACGAATAGCAGATAAATCATCCAGAAGAGCGGCGTCTTGACCATCTGCCGCGGCGTGTAGTCGACTTTGCTCGTCACGACACGCGCCACCGGCTTGATGCCGGGCCCCGGATTCGGGCGAACCAACGCGATGCTCAGGATGAAGATGGCGACGCCCTGGATCACGCCGAACACGAAGAAAGTTTGCCGATACCCCGAGTTGTGAATCATGTCGGCAATCGGAATGACCGTCAGCGCGGCCCCGGCGCCGAAACCCGCGGCGGTCAGGCCCGCGGCGAGGCCGCGACGGTCGGGGAACCATTTGAGTGCGTTGCCGACGCAGGTGCCATAGACGCAGCCCGCTCCGAGCCCCGCGATCACCGAAGCGGTGTAGAGCATGGGCAAAGTCGTGGCGAACGAATCGAGCACCCAGCTCAGCGCGACGAATGCCGCGCCGCACATGACGACGGGGCGCGGGCCGAAACGGTCGACGAGCCAACCTTCGACCGGTACGAGCCAGGTTTCGACCAGAATGAAGATGGAAAATGCGAGCTGGACCGAGGCACCAGTCCAAAGGTTCTCCGTTTTCATCGGGATCACGAAGAGTGTCCACGCATACTGCAAGTTGGCGACGAGTGCCATGCAGGCAATTCCGATGGAAAGTTGGGTCCACCGGTTTCTGAGGAATGCATTGCCTGCCGGCGAGGCAGCGGATGACATGACGACTTCTCCCACGAATTGAAGTTCGGACTACGGCGCGAGGGGCCGCGCCACGCGCGCGCCATAGCGTATTGCCTGCGATATCAGGACTTCTGCTCGTACACCCCAACCTTGTTGCTTTCGTTGAGATAGACGTAGACGCGATGGGTGGTCGTGTCGACCGTCAGGGTGTGGACCTTGGGCTCGGTATGAATGTGGTCGACGATTTGATTGGAGTCCAGATCGATCACTTCGAGATTGCCGGTCTTGTCGCCGATGAATGCGCGGCGCTTGTCGGTGTCGATCGCGGTCTGGTCAACCGCGCCGGCAACGGCGATGGTCGTGACCAGCTTGCCCGTTGCCGGGTCCACGACGAGCATCTTCTTGTCGCTGGTGCCGAAGATCAGATGATGGGTCTTGCTGTCGTAGACGCCGCCCTTGGCGTCCTCCTTCAAGCCGAAGTCCCACACCGCTTCGATCTCGTGCGTGTTCGGATTGATCACGTCGATCTTGCCGCCGACCGGTTGATACAGGCGGTCGGTGGCAGCCACATACAGCGCGACGTCCGGGCCGTCCTTGTCGTCTTCGGGCTTCAGCTTGAACGTTGCGGTGAGCTTGTACGGCGACTTCGGCTCGAAAACGGCTTCGTTGTTGCTGTCGTCATTCG
The DNA here is from genome assembly GCF_038900775.1 of Paraburkholderia sp. JHI869. Classification (NCBI taxonomy): domain Bacteria; kingdom Pseudomonadati; phylum Pseudomonadota; class Betaproteobacteria; order Burkholderiales; family Burkholderiaceae; genus Paraburkholderia; species Paraburkholderia sp. JHI869. The sequence continues at coordinate 264,610 of NZ_JAYMSC010000007.1, read as the reverse complement.
CGAGCAGAATCGCGCCCGTTTTCGTGTCGACGTTCACGCCGTCGGGGGTTTTGCCGCCACTGTCGACGGCGGCGATGCGGTCGAACGAGTGCTTGTCATAGACAATCAGCTTGCCAGTCGTCGCGTCCGTGACATACGCATGGTCTGCGTCGAAGTCGATGCCGTTGCCGGAGTCGACGCCCGTCAGCGTTTTCTTTATCGCCATGCTGTTCGCGTCGATCACGACGACGTTGTGATTGGGCGACTGGGAGATCCAGACTGCGTGGGTGTCCTTGTCATAGGTGACCCAGTCACCATGACCGCCCTTGGTTCCCGGCAAATCGATCGTCTTGACGAGTTGATATTGCGACGTTTGCGCGTGGGCTGCGAATGAGCACACTCCCATTGCTGCCAGACAAATCGTCAATGCTTTGTGCGTGAGAAAAGCCATGTTGCCTCCATAGGAAATGAATGCGCTTGTAGCTGGTTTTATCGACTGGCTTGAATTCGAGCTCAGAACTTATGCGTGATGCCGACGATCGTCACGACTTGCGAGCGTGTGCTCGAACTCGCCGCAAGATCGCCCACCGTGCCGCCCGCGGCGACGATTTCGGAGCCGTCTTCGCTGAACGTCGTGCCGCTCGCATGGGAATAGGCCACGGCCGCATAGAAGCTCGTGCGCTTGCTCAACGCGTAGGTGGCGTTCACGCCGAAGTTGTTGTACGTCGCTGAAGAAGCACCGCTCGAGTGCGTGTACACGTAGTTGAGCGCGGCAGTCACTTCAGGATTGAACTGGTACTGCAGCGCCGCGCCGCCAACATTGAAGATCTGCGTGCGGTTGAACGCACCGTAATTCATATACGGCTTGTACTGCGCGTTGCTGTAACGGATGTTGCCGGTCAGGTTGCCGATCACGTACTGAGCAGCGACCTGAAAGATCTGCCGCGAACCGAACAACGGTGTCGCGCCGAAAAGCGGCGTCACCGAGTTGTTCTGAACGAGGTCCGCCGCGCCGTTGCCGTTCTGGTCGTTCTTCATGAACAGATAGCCGGTGGCAAGCGTCAGGCCGCCGTTGTTGTACGCGGCGGCGGCGCCATACGCGTGGCCGCCGGTTGCATTGCCGGCAATACCGCCAACGCCATACATCAACTCGTACTGGAAGCCGGCGTAAGTCGGGCTCGCGTATTTGATCGAGCTATTGATCCACGCCGAGTTGTCGTTGTTGTCGGCGTCGCCGGGCGTGGTGAAAACCGGGCCCGCAAAGTTGTCGCCGGTGATCGGCTGGATCAGGTCGACTGTGGGGTCGAACTGGCGTCCCATCGTTACCGTGCCGTACGCATCGTCGGAAAGACCCACGGTGGCCTGGTGGCCGAAAAGACGGCCGTTCGAGAGCGAACCATGCGTGATGTCGAACGAGCTTTCCAGAGTGAAGATCGCGTTCAGACCGCCGCCGAGTTCTTCCTTGCCCTTGAGGCCCCAATACGTGGCGGCGTTGTCGCCGTTTTGCATGGCTACGAGAGAATGACCGCCGGTGTTGTTGTACCAGGCGACGGCTTCGTCGAGCGAACCGTATAAGGTGACGCTGCTCTGTGCATGTGCCGCAACTGCCGTGAAAGCGGTAAGGACTCCGACACAAATAACACCTAACCTGAAATGTCTCACAACCTCTCCTTTCATTAGTAATATTTGGTAGTGCGAAGCTAGAAATGAAGAATCCAGTGCTTAGGGCCGATGCTTGAGGGTGGGGCGGCGGCCTCCAGATCCACGCGGGTCACCATGTCTGGCGGCACATTTGGTGCGCTGCAGTACGTTCTGTCCACCGGGGATGCGAGGCGGGCATCAGCTGTCCCGGGTCGAACTTTGACGGCGCGTCCGGCATTCGGATAATCGAATAATTTTATGTGCACGATAGAAGGTTCGTTATGTCTGAAAGCCGTTTAAATGATCGTAGGCTGCGGGCCAGCTGCCTTGAACCTGTCCATTTCCTGACAAGACCTGCATGGCTGAACGCCGGAAAGCGCCGTGGGAAAGGCTGACGCCCGTTCGCAGTGTCCGCGTCTGCCAACGCACGGCATGGACTTGCGAAAGAAGCGGTAGAAGGAAAACGTAAAGAGAAAGGAGAGGGGCTCGCCGTTCGATTTTCCGGAAGGGAGCAATGGTCAGGGAATTCACTGAGCGCCTACTGTTGCTCAAGAATGTTGTGAGCGAGAGCGTTAACCATCCCTTAAGGTTGGCGGCGTTAGCCTCTCCCACTTTATGCGCAGCCGGTGCGGCGCACGCGGGTTTACTCGCTACACCGAACGAATACGGAAAGTGTGAAAAACGGGGAGCGCCATGCGCATACTGGTAGTGGGAGACGACGCCTCTATAGACGGTGGATTGAAACGCGGGTTGCGCAAGGAGGGATTCGCCGTCGATTGGGCGAATGATGTCGAAACGGCCATGCTTGCGCTGCGAACGACCTCGTACGGTCTGGTGTTGCTCGATATCGGCTCGTCCGGAAACCACGGACTAACCCTGCTCGCAAGATTGCGGCGGCGAAACGATGCGACGCCCGTGATCGTGATGATAGCGCGCGACGCCGGTCCGGACGCAGTCGCCGGCCTCGACTCGGGCGCTGACGACTACCTCGTCAAACCGTTTGCACTCGATGAACTGCTCGCGCGCATGCGCGCTTTGAGTCGCCATCAAACGGGGCGTGTGCAATCGTCACTGCAGGTTGGCGCGCTACGGCTCGATCCTGCGCAACACCGTGTGTGGTTGCGTGACAAGGAGGTATCGGTGACGACGCGAGAGTTCGCGCTGCTTCATGAATTGATGTGCGAACCGGAGATCGTCGTCACGCCCGCGCAGCTCGAAGAACGCCTGTACGGATGGAACGAGGAAATCGAGAGCAACGCCATCCAGGTTCACATCCACAATCTGCGCCGCAAACTGGGAGGGGACGCCATCCTCAACGTGCGCGGCGTGGGGTATCGCATCGGGACACTCGCGTGAGGCAGGCGCGCGGTGATCTGGAAAGCCGGTTGCACATAGCGCAGTGACAACGCCATCTCGGTGGCTGGAGACCCATGTGAGGATGTTACTGGTCCATGAGGACGATTCAATCGCGCTGCAGGTCGTAACGCAAATGCACCTCGCGGGGTACGAGGTCGATTGGGCGAGCAGCGAATATGAAGCAGAACTGAGTTTGCGGTATCGCTGCCACGACATCGTGCTGCTCGATTTCGGCGAGTCTGGCGTGGATGCGTTCGAACTGTTGCGCCGCTATCGCAGGCTTGGCGGGAATGCAGCGGTCGTCGCGCTGTTTCCACGTGGTCTCCTGGCGAGTCCTATGGTCGTCCTGGACGGCGGGGCCGACGATTATCTGATCACGCCTTTCGACCTCGAAGACCTGAGGTCGAGGGTCCGCGTGCTGATGCGGCGGCCGCATCGCGTGCAAGGTCCGGTGGTGCTGGGAAATTTGACGGTGAACCAGCTCGATTATCTGGTACTGCTCGACGACATGCCGGTGACATTGAGGCCGAGCGAATACCGGTTGTTGACTGCACTGGTCAACGAGCCCATGCGAGTCTTCACGCGTACGGAACTGGCGTTGCATCTCTTTGGCCGCACACGCGCGGCTTCGGGCAGCGCTGTCGATGTCGTCGTGCACGGGTTGCGGCGCAAGCTAGGCTCGGAAAAGATCGTGACGATACGAGGCGTTGGCTATCGGATGCGCCAGACCGCGTGACGCAATCCATTCGCTTCACTACGGCCGTAGCCACCGCAGGCCAATCGGCACAGCGAGAACCTTCCTGTACAGCGCGATCAGAACGCGGGTCGCTGCCATGCCCCCGAGTCGCCAGAACGGGCTGCCAACCACACAGGCCAGCCAGGCGACGATGGCCGCGCCGATCATGTCGAATGGCCAGTGCACACCGACGAATATGCGAGCCCAGGCAACGGCGAGATCGACGAACAAGGCAAGCAAGCCGATTCCTCGCCTCCCGCCGTACAGGAACGTGAACGAGATTGCGGAAAGCAGCGTCACATGATCGCTAGGAAACGAAGAATCTGGCGCATGGGCGATGAACGTATGTCCCGTCGCGATAGCGAAAGGGCGAGGGTGATACCAGGCCAAACCGATCAGCTGGTTGATGCCGAGGGCCAGCAAGCCGGCAAAACAGGCGCGCACGGCCAACGCGCGCCGCTCGTCTGCGCCCGTCAGCCACAATGCCACCAGCATGGCCGGGACCAGCAGGATCGCATAGTCCGCGAGCAGCGTGCCCGAAGTGATGAGCCAATGCGGCGTTGCGGGTGTGGCATTGAGTGCGAGAAAAATGGTTCGGTTCAATGTTTCGACTGCATCCATAAGGGCTCTCTGCTTTTATGTGCAAACGATTCTACGCGCGGCGCCCTTAACGAAACCTTAACGGGATGGGGAGGCCGGCGCAGCGCCAGTAACAAAAGGTCCAGATCAGGATGTTCATGCACGGCATGGCCAGTTTTGTCAGTATGTCGGCCTGTTTCATCAATCTGCTCGACGCCTGTTGACGCTAGGATTGGCTGGCGCGCCCTGGTCACTTCCATAAAGGTCGGGACCAGCCTCAGAAGCAGGCTGCGCCAGCGCTTCACAGGCAGCAAACAGATAATTAAGGAATCCATATGAGCAGGGAAGTCGTGGTGGTGGGCGGTGTGCGGACCGCAATCGGCAAGTTCGGCGGGAGCCTGAAAGATGTGCCGCCGACCGAACTCGGTGCACTCGTCGTGCGCGAACTGCTCGCGCGCAGCCACGTCGAAGCAAAGGACGTGGGTCATGTGGTGTTCGGCAATGTGATCGCCACTGAGCCGCGGGACTTTTACCTCTCTCGCGTCGCCGCCATCAACGCCGGCATTCCGGAATCGACGCCTGCGTTCAACGTCAACCGGCTGTGCGGTTCGGGCCTGCAGGCGATCGTCTCCGCCGCGCAGACCATTCTGCTCGGCGACGCCGAAGTGGCGATCGGCGCCGGCGCCGAAAACATGAGCCGCGCGCCGTACATCACCACCGAGGCGCGTTTCGGCGCACGTATGGGCGACGCGCGCCTCATCGACATGATGCTGGGCGCGCTCAATGATCCTTTCCACACGGTGCCGATGGGCGTGACGGCCGAAAACGTCGCGGGCCGTTACGGCATTACGCGCGAGCGACAGGACAACCTGGCGCTCGAGTCGCATCGCCGCGCTGCGCGAGCCATCGCCGAAGGCCGCTTCGCCGGCCAGATCGTGCCGGTCAAGCGCACGGTGAAAGGGCGCGAGACGGTCTTCGACACCGACGAGCATCTGCGCCACGACGCAACGATGGACGACTTCTCGAAGCTCAAGCCCGTCTTCGCGAAAGAGAACGGTACGGTCACGGCGGGCAACGCTTCCGGCATCAACGACGCAGCCGCAGCCGTTCTGTTGATGTCGCGCGAAGCCGCCGAAGCGCGCGGCCTCGCACCGATGGCGAAACTCGTGGCCTACGCGCACGCTGGCGTGGATCCGCTCTATATGGGCATTGGCCCGGTGCCGGCTACGCGTCTCGCGTTGCAGCGCGCGGGACTGTCCGTTGCGGATCTCGACGTGATCGAATCGAACGAGGCCTTTGCCGCCCAGGCATGCGCGGTCACGCAAGAACTGGGGCTCGACCCAGAAAAGGTGAACCCGAATGGTTCGGGCATTTCACTTGGTCATCCCATTGGCGCGACTGGCGCACTGATTGCCGTGAAGGCGCTGCACGAACTCAAGCGCATTGGCGGCCGCTACGCGCTCGTCACGATGTGCATTGGTGGTGGGCAGGGTATCGCCGCCATTTTCGAAAACGTCCAGTAAATTAGGTGCGCCTACGGGCGCGCGATAACAAGCCATGCAAATCGAAACATTGGGAATCGTCGGTGCCGGGACGATGGGCTCCGGCATCGCGCAGGTCGCGGCGCTCGCAGGCCTGCGCGTGATCGTGGTCGACGTCAGCGACGCGGCACTCGACCGGGGTCTCACGGCAGTGAAGGGAAGCCTCGACCGGCTCGTGGCGAAAGACAAGCTGGACGCGGCGGCAAGCGACGCCGCGCTCGCGCGCATCGAAACGTCCACGGACTATCAGCGACTCGGCGCTGCCGGACTGGTTATCGAAGCCGCCACCGAAAACCTCGATCTGAAGCTGCGCATCTTGAAGCAGATCGAAGCGGTCGCGCGTCCCGACGCCATTCTCGCTTCCAATACGTCTTCAATCTCGATCACCACGCTCGGCGCTGCGCTTGCCGATCCGTCGCGCCTCGTCGGCATGCACTTCTTCAACCCGGTGCCGTTGATGCCGCTCGTTGAAATCATCCGAGGCCTCGAAACCGGCAGCGCTGCCGCTGAGGCTGTGCGCGAACTGACGGTGCGGCTCGGCAAGTCGCCGATCAGCGTGCGCAATTCGCCGGGCTTCGTGGTCAACCGCATTCTCGTGCCGATGATCAACGAGGCGTTCTTCCTGTTAGCCGAAGGCGTCGCGCCGGCCGAAGATATCGACACCGGCATGCGTCTCGGCGCAAATCAACCGATTGGGCCGCTGGCGCTGGCCGACCTCGTTGGACTCGACGTGGTGCTTTCGGTCCTGGACGTTTTTTACAAGGACTTCGGCGATTCGAAATACCGCGCGTGCCCGCTGCTTCGTGAACTCGTGGCCGCAGGACGTCTGGGCCGCAAGACCGGGCACGGAGTCTACAGTTACGCCTAAGCGGAGTGTGTAGAGGACTCCGTATCGAACCTATGGGGTCTTCTTCATCTTCCGATTCCCGGCGGGAATGGATTTGCGCCGCGCCGCCGGCGCTTCTGCCGTTTCGTTCTGCTCACGCACGATATCGATGACCCTGCGCGCGGCGGGCGACACATACCCGTCATTGCGATGCACGACCCCGAATTGACGCGTCATCGTCGTGTCGGGATTCGGTAGCTCGACCAGAGCGGGCGTGAACCGGCCCGCTTCGAGGTTGCGGCGAGAAATAAAACTCAGCAGGCCCGTTTCGGCGATCAACCGCGGCACCGCGGCGATCGAGCTCGTCATCACGGCCGCGCGCGGCAACGGCAGCCCGCGCGAGGCGAACGCATGTTCGAGCCACTGGCGCGTCGCCACCGACTGCGCGGGCAACACCCAGCCGTAGCGGGACATGGCTTCGAGCGTCGCGCGCTTGCCCGCAAGCGGATGCGTGGCGCTTGCGGCTACCACGACATGGTCCGCGACGATGGGGATCTGCACCAGCGTTTCGTCGTGACTGCCGAGCGGACCGATCACCACGTCGAGCAACCGCTTGCGCAACGCATCCTGCAACACGTCGTTCATGCCGATCTGCAATTCGACGACGACGGCAGGCGCTTCCTCCTGCAACACGCGGCACACCGTCGGCATGATGAATTCGGCGATGGTGGCCGCCGCGCCAATCTTCACGAGACCCGCCAGCCCAACGCCTAGCGAAGCGATCTCCCGCTGCGTTTCGTCCAGCGTGCGCTCGACGAGGCGCGCACGCTCCTGCAGCAGCCGCCCCGCGTCGGTAAGGCGGATGCCGCGGCCACTGCGCTCGAAGAGCGCCGCGCGATAGTTCTCTTCGAGCCGGTCGATACACTTGGAAAGCGCGGGCTGCGTGATGTGCAGCGCCTGCGACGCGCGCCCGAGGTGCCCCAGTTCAGCGACTTTCGCGAAGTACATCAGGTCGCGTACCTGCAGGTTCATCACCATGGGCGGCCCCGTTGAGTGGACGAATACATAACCATTAGGAATGAAAAGATGAAAAAACGAAAATAGACATTATGAGTCGGGGTGTCAACAATGTCGTGAAGCCTCATGCAGACAGAAGGAGACACCCATGTCCCACCGAATTCTCGTCACGGCGCCGCGTCTCGCGCAGGCCGGACGAAGGGTGCTGGCCGCGGCGCAGTGCGAGGTCGTCTATATCGACGACGCGCAGAACGCCGCCCAGGTCGCCCACATTCTCGCCACGCAACCCATCGACGCCGTGATTTCGCGCACGGTCGATCTTTCCGGCGCGGCCATCGCAAGCTGTCCGTCGCTGCGGGTCATCTGCAAGCACGGCGTGGGCGTGACGAACATCGACGTCGAAGCCGCCACGCGCCACGGCATCCCGGTTTTCACCACGCCCGGGACCAACACGCATTCCGTAGCCGAATTGACGCTAGCGCTCATGCTGGGCGCTGCGCGCAAGGTCAACTTCTACGACAGCGAATTGCGCGCGGGCCGCTGGACGCGCACGGGCGATGGCCGCCAGTTGCACGGCCGCACGCTCGGTCTCATTGGCTACGGCCAGATCGGCCGCAGCGTCGCGGCGATCGCGCACGCACTCGGCATGAGCGTGCGCGCATTCGATCCCGTCGCGGCGCAGGCTGGCGCGCAGCCGTTCGTCACGCTCGAACGCTCCGTGGAGGACCTGCTCGCGCAAGCGGACGTGCTGAGCCTGCATTGCCCGGTCAACGCGCACACGCGCAATCTGCTCGATGCGCAAGCCATCGCGCGGCTGCCCGACGGCGCCATCGTCGTGAACACGGCGCGCGGCGAGCTGATCGACGAAGCCGCGCTCGTCGCGGCGCTCCAAAGCGGCAAGCTCGCCGCCGCGGGCCTCGACACCTTCCGCAACGAACCGCTCGGCGCGGACGATCCGCTGGCCGCGCTGCCGAACGTGGTGCTCACGCCGCATGTGGGCGGCTCGACGCCCGACGCGCTCGACGCCGTCGCCGTGAGCGCCGCCGAAACCTGTTTGCGTTATTTGCGCGGCGAGGCCGTGAACGCCGCAAGCTGCGTGAACCCCGACGCCCTTCACTCCGAAAAAAAGGTCATCGCATGAACATGTCGCAGGATCGGGCCGGCTGGCCCGCAGGCTTCTTCGTCGGTCAACGCGCGTCGCTGCCCACGCCCGCCCAGGTCGAAGCGTTTCGCACCGTGCCGGTCGCGCACGCGGGCGACTGCCTCGGACGCAGCGTCGGCGCGATGGGCCTCACCGCCTATCACCACTCGCTTTCGCTCACGATGTGCGGGCCGGCCCTCACGGTGCGCGTGCGCCCCGGCGACAACATGATGATTCACAAGGCGATCGAACTCGCGCAGCCCGGCGACGTGATCGTCATCGACGGCGGCGGCGACCTGACCCAGGCGCTGATCGGCGGGCTCATGCGCACGTCGGCGCTCGCGAAGAAAATTGGCGGCTTCGTGGTCGACGGCGCGATCCGTGATCTCGCGGAATGGGCCGAGGGCGTGATTCCGGTCTACGCGCGCGGCCACACGTTCCGCGGGCCGAGCAAGGAGGGCCCGGGCGAGGTCAACGTGCCAGTCGCTTGCGCGGGCCTCGTCGTGAATCCCGGCGATCTGGTGATGGGCGATGCCGACGGCGTGATCGCCGTGCCGGTGGATCGGCTCGATGCGCTGCTGCCGCTCGTGCGCGCGCACGCCGACAAGGAAGCGGCGATCCGCGCGAGCAACGCGGCGGGCACGGCCGACCCGGAGCGCTTCAACGCGCTGCTGCGCAAGAAGGGCTGCCCGGTGTAAGCGCCACAGGCCAACGAGCGAACCCTTCGCGCGGCGCACGCCGCCGATGCCGCCCCGGCCGCGGCGGCATCGCCAGCACAACAATCAGGAGACGAGGCCATGCATCCTTATTCAAACACTGCCGACGCGCACGACGTGGCGGGCGCGAATCATGACGGCGCTGCGCTCGCACCGCACGCCGCCCCCCATTCGGCGCTCGCACCCGACGCCCATGCACGCCAGATCTCGGCGCGCCTCGACCGCCTGCCGCCCAGCGCGCCCGTGTGGCTGTTGATCGCCGCGCTCGCGCTGGGGGGCTGGTTCGAGATCTACGACATGTTTCTCACCGCCTACATCGCGCCAGGACTCGTGAAGGCGGGCATCTTCACGAAGACAACGGCGTCGCTGTTCGATCTGGGCGGCCTTGGCGCCTTCGTCGCGGCGCTTTTTCTCGGGCTCTTCATCGGCACGATCGGCGTGGCGTTCGTCGCCGACCGCCTGGGCCGCCGCCGCGTGTTCGTGGGGGCGCTGCTCTGCTACACGTTTGCCGCCGTGGTGATGTCACTGCAAAGCGATCCCGTGTGGGTCGTGTTCTGGCGCGTGGTCGCGGGCATTGGCGTAGGCGCGGAACTCGTGACCATCGACGCGTATGTCTCGGAGTTCGTGCCCGCGCGCCTGCGTGGCCGCGCATTCGCGTTCGTGCAGGCGATCCAGTACACGTCGATTCCGACGATCGCGTTCCTGTCGTGGCAACTGGTGCCCATCGCGCCGTTCGGCCACGACGGGTGGCGCTGGGTCGTGTGGATCGGCTGCTCCGGCGCGGTGTTCGTGTGGCTGATCCGGCTTGGCTTGCCCGAGAGCCCGCGTTGGCTGATCCAGCACGGCCGCATGGACGAAGCCGAGGCAATCGTCACGCGGCTCGAACGGCGCATCGAACGCGCGACGGGCAAGCCCCTGCCGGCTGCGGCGAGCGCACCAGCGACGGCGCATCACGTTGCGCCAGCAACGAGCACGTCCGCGCCGAACGACAGCCCGTGGAGCGACCGTTATCGCCGCCGTACGGTGATGCTTCTCGTGTTCAACTTCTTCCAGTCGATCGGCTACTACGGTTTCGCGAGCTGGGTGCCCACGCTGCTCGCGGAAAAGGGCGTGACGCTCACGCACAGCCTCTGGTATTCGTTTCTCATCGCCATTGCGAGCCCGATCGGGCCGCTGCTCTCCATGCTGATTGCCGACCGTGTGGAGCGCAAGTGGCTGATCGTAGGCTCGGCCGCCGCCATGGCCGTGCTCGGCGTGATTTTCGCGCAGCAGCGCGATCCCGCGCTGCTCGTCGCGATGGGCCTCTTGATGACGCTCGCCGGCAACTGCATGACGTTCTCGTATCGCACTTACCAGGCCGAACTCTTTCCCACCCGCATGCGGGCGCGCGCTATCGGCCTCGTGTATTCGGCGAGCCGCATCAGCGCGATGCTTTCGGGCTTCCTGATCGGCTTCTTTCTGCGGCATATGGGGGTGGCGGGCGTGTTCACACTCATTGCAGGGTCGATGTTCGTAGTCGTCCTGACGATTGGATTCTTCGGTCCGCGCTCACGCGGCCTGAGCCTCGAACAGATCTCTGGATAACGGGTTACGACATGTTCTATCTCGATCAACCACCGCGCCTCATCGAAACGCGCGTGTATTCCTCTATGCCGGAACTCTATCGCCAGAGCGGTGTTGCATCTGCGTGGGCGAACGCGAACAAGGCGGGGCAGAGCGTCGACAGCTTCCTCGAGGGGCCGTCGTTCGACGCGCAGGGGCGCCTATACGTGGTGGATATTCCCTACGGCAGGATCTTTCGTATCGGCAAGGATGGCGACTGGTCGCTGATCGCGCAGTACGACGGCGAGCCGAACGGCCTCAAGTTTCATCCGGACGGCCGCATGCTGATTGCCGACTATCGCAACGGCATCATGCAGCTCGATCCGGAATCGGGTCGCGTGGAACCGCTGCTGGCCTCGCGCAACGGTGAATCGTTCAAGGGCTGCAACGATCTTGCGATTGCCGCCAACGGCGACATCTATTTCACGGACCAGGGGCAAACGGGCCTGCAGGACCCGACGGGCCGCGTGTACCGCTTGAGCGCCGACGGCCGTCTCGACTGCCTGCTTGCGAACGGCGTGAGCCCGAACGGACTCGTGCTCGACCCGTCCGGCCGCGTGCTGTTCGTCGCGATGACGCGCGATAACGCGGTCTGGCGCGTACCGCTGCTAGCGAACGGCGGCACCGCGAAAGTGGGGCGCTTCTGTTCACTCTTTGGCACCAGCGGCCCCGACGGCCTCGCGATGGACGAAGCCGGCAACCTGTATGTCGCGCACGCGTCGCTCGGGCACGTATTCGTGTTTGCGCCCAATGGCGAGTGCATCGCGCGCGTGAAGTCGTGCGCGGGCGAGACCGTGACCAATCTCGCCTTTGGCGGGCCGCGGCGCGAGCAAATCTTCATCACCGAATCGAAGAGCGGCAGCGTACTCGTCGCCGACGTCGGCGTACCGGGCATCGCACTGCCGCGCGTCGCCTGAGCGCCGCCACGCATCACGCGTGGATCACTGCCGATCGACCTCGCACCGGAATCATGTCAGACACGTTCAACCTGCGCGACTATCCGCTCGCCAATCACACCGCGCCGCGCTCCGCAGCGTCGCCGCACATTCCGCGGCGTCTCGCGCGCATGTTGTCGCTCGCCGACTTCGAGGCCATGGCGCGCCGCCATCTGCCGCGGCCGATCTTCGCCTATGTGAGCGGGGGCTGCGAGACCGACCGTTCGCTGCGCGGAAATCGCAGCGCTTTCGAGGATTACGACTGGGTGCCGCGCGTGCTGGTCGATACGTCGCAGCGTACGGTGGAAACGACGCTGTTCGGCCACACCTATGCGGCGCCTTTCGGCATCGCGCCCATGGGCATCAGCGCGCTGACGGCGTACCGCGGCGACCTGATCCAGGCGCAAGCGGCGGCGCTCGCCAACGTGCCGATGATCATGAGCGGGTCGTCGCTTATCCGCATGGAGGAGATCTGCGCGGCCAATCCCCACGCGTGGTTCCAGATGTACGTGCCCGGCGAACCCGACAAGATCTCCGCGCTGCTCGAACGCGTGGCGAACGCGGGCTTTCGCACGCTGGTCCTGACGGCCGACGTGCCCGTGTCGGGTAACCGTGAGAACAATCTGCGCGCTGGGTTCTCAACGCCGCTGCGGCCCACGCTGCGGCTAGCATGGGACGGCGCAACGCACCCGCGCTGGCTGTTCGGCACGGCGTTGCGCACGTTGTGGCGGCACGGCATGCCGCACTTCGAAAACTCGCGCACGGAGCGCGGGGCGCCCATTCTCTCGTCGAACGTGCTGCGCGATTTCGGCGCGCGCGATCATCTGAACTGGGAGCATTTGAAACTGATCCGGCGGCAATGGCCAGGCAAGCTCGTCGTGAAGGGCATCCTGAATCCCGACGATGGCCGCCACGCGCGCGAGCTTGGGGCAGACGGGCTGATCGTCTCGAATCATGGCGGGCGTCAGCTCGACGGATCGATCGCGCCGTTGCGCGCGCTGCCGGCTGTGGTGGCCGCTGTCGACGACGGCTGTCCCGTGATGATCGACAGCGGATTCCGGCGCGGCGGCGACGTGCTCATGGCGCTCGCGCTGGGCGCGCGGGCGGTCTTCATCGGCAGGCCGTTCAACTATGCGGGTGCCGTGGCGGGGCGCTCGGGCATTCTCCACGCGTTCGCGATCGTCGCTGCCGAGATGATGCGCAACATGGCGCTTCTTGGCGTGCGCCGGCCCGATGAACTCGGCGCGGACAGTTTGACTCGACGTGGCGACGGAAAAATGCGAACCTGAACGGCAGGCGGAACCTGTCCCGTGATGCGGCATCATTTCGCATGAAGTCTGGCGGTTCCTTTAACAGCCCCCGATCGCAATCGCAGACCCCATGGAACACATCTACGCAGCCGACGATACAGGTAATCTGATTCTGCTCGAGCACGTCAATCTTCGGGTTCCGGACCAGCTTCTCGCCACCACCTTTTACGTCAGCGGACTCGGGCTCACGCGGGACCCGTTCATGATGACCGGTGTCGGCAATATGTGGATCAATATCGGGCGATCGCAGGTTCATTTGCCGACCGGTGAAGCACAGCTTCTGCGAGGCAGCGTCGGTATCGTCGTCGGCGAACTGGATGCGCTCGTCACGCGACTGCAAGCGGTCGCGCCGCTGCTCAGCGACACACAGTTCGGATGGGCCGAACGCGCTGACTACCTGGAAGTGACCTGTCCGTGGGGGAACCGTTACCACTGCCTCGATCCCCAGCGACGACCGGACTCGGCGCCCTGGTCGAAAATCGATTTGGGCATGGCGTACGTCAAGCTCGATGTACCGGTCGGTAGTGCGTCACAGATCGCCGACTTCTATCGGGATGTTTTCCGCACACCCGTTGAAGTGAAAGAGCAGGACGGGTCGCAGTGCGCGGTGATCGACGTCGGGACGCATCAGCAGTTGCTGTACGCGGAAACGCCGGAGGCGATTCCCGCATACGACGGGCACCACATCGCGATTTACGCCGCGCGCTTTTCCGAGCCGTACGCGCGTCTGGCCGAACACGGCGTGGTTTATGGCGAAGAGCCGCACCAGTTCCGCTTTGCCAACATCGTGAACCCGGCAACCGGCGCGCGTTGCTTCGAACTCGAGCACGAAGTGCGGAGTTTGCATCATCCGCTTTACGCGCGGCCCCTGGTCAACCGCAATCCGCATCAGAGCAACCGTCACTATCAACAGGGCGCCGATTCGCGCAGCGGCACGTTTTGAAGCTGCGCCGCACGAATCGAGTACACGTACGCCTTACGATGCAAGCCTGAACGCGCCGACTGTCGAGCGCAGCCGCGCCGCCTGCTCGTCGAGCGCTGCGGCGGCCGCGGCCGCTTCTTCAACGAGCGCCGCATTTTGCTGGGTGACCTCGTCCATCTGCGAAACGGCTCGATTCACTTCCTCGATGCCCGTGCTTTGCTCGACGGAGGCCGATTCGATCTCGCCCATGATGTCGCTCACGCGCGTGATCGAATGCACGATCTCCTTCATTCTTTCGCCCGCGAGCGCGACCTGGCCGGTGCCTTCGTCCACGCGTCCCACCGACGCACCAATGAGCGCCTTGATATCCTTCGCAGCCGACGCACTGCGCTGCGCGAGCGCGCGGACTTCTCCCGCGACGACCGCGAACCCGCGACCTTCCTCGCCGGCGCGCGCGGCCTCGACGGCCGCATTGAGCGCGAGAATGTTGGTCTGGAACGCAATGCCTTCGATCGTGCCGATGATCTCTTCGATCTTTCTCGACTCTTCGGCGATGCCGCGCATGGTTTGAATGACTTCGTCGACTGCGGAGCCGCCGCGGCCGGTCGCATCCGACGCGCGTGCCGCGAGTTGCCGTGCCTGCCGGGCGTTTTCGGCATTCTGCTTCACCGTGGCGGTCAACTGCTCCATGCTGGCCGCCGTTTCCTCGAGCGACGCCGCCTGTTCTTCCGTACGTTGCGAGAGATCGGTATTGCCGTGCGCGATCTCCGATGCGCCGGTTGCAATCGAGTCGCTCGATTGCTGAATGCCTTGAACGAGTTCACGCAGCTTGCCGCGCATTTCGCTGAGTGCGTGGAGCAGACTCGACCTGTCGCCCGAGCGAAGTTCGATGTGCGCAGCGAGATTGCCCGCTGCGATCTGCGCGGCGAATTCGGCGGCGTCGACAGGCTCGCCGCCCAGCGAGCGGCGAATGCCGCGCATCATCGACCAGGCCATGACGCCGACCATCGCGAAGATGAGCGCGGAGACGGCGAGCATGGTCCGCGCAACGCGCCAGAAAGCGGCGTCGATGTCGTCATAGAAAAACCCCGTGCCGATCCACCATTGCCATGCGGGTATCGCCACGACGCCCTGCAATTTGGGCTCGAGCGGGCTCGTTGGGGTGCGGTGGATCAGCACGTCGACGAGCGCGATATGGTTGACGGCGAGCCCCTGGGCGTAGGCCTGCGTATCGGTGAGATCTCCAGAGGTGGTGCGATTGCCGCCGGACTTCTTGCCAATCAGCTCCGCTACGGGATGGACGAGGTTGATGCTGTCCGAGGTCGTTACCCAGAAATAGCTCTTGTTGTTTGCATTCAACTGCCCGATGGCGGTTTTCGCCGCGGCCTGTGCGTCCGCGCGTGTCATCTTTCCCTGCGATTCCACCGACTGATAGTAAAGGGCGAGGTGCTCGGCCTTCAGCAGCAGATTCTGGATTTGCTCCTGCCGGCCCTCGACGAGTGCCTGTTTCAGTTGCGTCAGCGTGATGGCGGCGATGCAAAGCAAACCGATGAGCGCGGTGCCGACGAGTAGTGCGAGCTTGGTCGAGACTTTCATTTCAGGCGAACGGGGACGGTGTCGAATGGATAAATTAACCAATTGGTTAACGTAATCGGCACCGGATGTCTCGACTTTAATACTCGCTATCCCTGGGTATGCAGGATGTATGGTGTCGCGATTTGTATACTGAATAGTTAAAACGAACCATACGGAAAACCGCGAATCAGAAGCGGTCGATCATCCCCAACTGAATGCCTCGCACGGAAGCACCGGGCCAGGAAGGCGTGAGGCCGGTTACGTTGACGCCTTTCAGCGTGAACTGCGCTTGTCCACGATTGCGAAGCCAACCGGCGCTCGCATAGAGCAGGACCCGCTTCGAAAGATCGTATTCGCAGGCGGCGCTGAACTGGTCGGCATCGTTGTCGCCTCCTGAACGGTCACGCAGCCAGGTGTAGCCTAGCGACGCCCGAAAACGCGCGCTCACGGCATAGCGCGCGGAAGCGGACACGCCATCGTTGTGATATCGCGGCGTGCCGCCATCCCCGTTGAAATACGAAAGAAATCCGGTCACTGGACCGAACGCATAGGAGACGCCTCCCAGGTTCGCGCGTAGTGCGCCGCTGCCGTGGGTTTGCTGGTGCGCGTAAGAAAGGCGCAATGGGCCGTTGTGCCACGAGAAGGTTTCGATGTGGCCGGCGAGTCCGTTGCCGTCGCCATCCGTCGCGTCGCGCAGCGAAGCCATGATGGTGGTGGAAAAGCCGTGCACTTCGGGCGAAAGATACGTGAGCGCATTGCTTGCGTAGGGCGTGATCTTCGAGAGATTGTTCAGGCCCGAGGCGATCGTGCCGGCACCGAATGCATCCAGTTGGCCTTTGAACGGAATGTAGATCGGCGAATATTGGCGGCCCATGCGCAGCGTGCCATAGGGCGTGCCCACACCTATCCATGCCTGGCGGTTGAACAGGGTGTTCGCGACAGCGAAGGTGCCGTCGGCGGAGCTGAAGCCATTTTCAAGGTCGAACAGGATCTTGACGCCGTCGCCGATATCCTCGGCGCCGCGCAAGCCAATGCGCGAACCGCGATACGCACCGGAATCCATGCGGGCGACGTAACCGGCGCCAGGGTTCGTGACTTCGATGCTCGTGTCGATCGAGCCATAAAGCGTCACGGTGCTTTGTGCGTGGGCCGGGGAGGCGAGGGCGACGAGCGAAGTCGCAGCGACTCCGGCGCGCAGCGCGCGGGGTACGAGAAAAGAATGACGCATGGGTAAAGCAGGAAAGCAGGGCGGCGGGCCACGCTGCAATCGCGACAATCGCGGCGTTGCGGATTGCGCGGGAGCGAAAAGCCGGTCGCGCGTGCGACCGGCCGCTAAATGCCCGAAGAAAAGGGGCGCGGCACACCGACAAACGATGTGCTTGCCCCCAGAATTGGTCGAACTCGACGCTTACTTCTGATCGGGCAACGCGTAAGCAATCACATAATCGCCGCGATCCGGCGCCTGGCGCGCGCCGCCCGCCGAGATGACGATGTACTGCTTGCCGTCGACGGTGTAGCTCATCGGCGTACCCTGGCTGCCCACGGGCAGCCGTGCCTTCCACACTTCCTTGCCCGTCGAGCTGTCGAACGCGCGCAGGTAGTAGTCCTGCGTCGCGGCGAAGAAGACGAGGCCGCCGCCCGTCGTGAGCGAGCCGCCGATGGTCGGCATGCCGATGGGCGAGGGCATATGCATCTGCACGCCGTAGAGGCGCGTGTCCTTCACCGTGCCAAGCGGCACTTGCCATGCGATGCTGCGCGTCTTCAGGTCGACGGCCGTGAGGCTGCCGAACGGCGGCTTCTGGCACGGAATGCCGAGCGGCGAGAAGAAGCGGTCCTTGAGCACCGAGTACGGCGTGCCGCCGAGCGGCACCGCGCCCATGCCCGCGTTCACGGCTTCGTTGCCGTCCGACGCGCCGCTGCGGTTCTTCGCCTTCTCGAGATGGACCCAGAGACCGAGGCGCATGTCGTTCACATAGATCATGTCCGAGTTCGGGTCGTACGAGAGACCGCCCCAGTTCATGCCGCCGAGCGAGCCCGGGAAGCTGAGCGAGCGGTCGGTGTCCGGCGCGGTGAAGAGGCCGTCATAGCGCATGCCGCGGAAGATCACGCGGCACATCAGCTGGTCGATCGGCGTGACGCCCCACATGTCCGAATCCTTGAGCACTTCGGCGCCGATCTGCGGCATGCCCACGGAGAGCGGCTGCGTCTTCGCGTACGGCTCGTTGGGAATCGTGGCGGGCTTGACCGGATGCTCGATGACCTTCGTGAGCGGTTTGCCCGTCAGGCGGTCGAGCACGAAGAGCTGGCCCATCTTGGTGCCGACGATCAGAGCTGGCACGCGCTTGCCGTCCGGCATCGGGAAGTCGATCAGCGTCGGCTGCATCGGCACGTCGTAATCCCAGAGATCGTGGTGAACGGTCTGGAAGTGCCACTTTTCGGCACCCGTGGTGGCGTCGAGCGCGAGAATCGACGCGCCATACTTCTCGTCGAGCGCCGTGCGCTTCACGCCCCACAGGTCGATTGCCGCGTTGCCCACCGGCATGTAAATGGTGTTCGACGTCGCGTCATAGGTCATCGGCGCCCACACGTTCGGCGTGGAACGCGTGAAGAGCTTGCCCTGCGCAGGCTGGGCGTGGTCGTCCGGATTGCCCGGATCGAATGCCCACTTCATCTTGCCGGTCATCACGTCGAAGCCGCGGATCACGCCGCCCGGCATGTCGAGCGAGACGTTGTCGGCGACCCGGCCGCCCGTGACCACGGTCGTGCCGGCGACCGTCGGCGCGGAGGTGAGCTGGTACAGCGGGCTCTTCGCGTTGCCGAGGCCTGCCTTCAGGTCGATGATGCCGTGGTCGCCGAAATCGTCGCAGAGCTTGCCGGTGTCGGCGTCGAGTGCGACGAGCTTCGCATCGATCGTGTTCATGAAGATGCGACGGCGGCAGGCGGCTGGATCGCTTGAAGCCGTAATCGGCGAAACCGGCGTCGAACCCACGGCGGTGGGCTGCACGAGCGGTTTGGTCGCGTCGAAGTAGGCGAGGCCGCGGCAGCGCACCCAGACCGTGGTTTGGGTCGGGAAGGCATGACGCCACTTTTCCGTACCTGTGGCGGCGTCGACGGCGATCACGGTGTTGTGCGGCGAGCACAGGAACAGCGTCTTGCCGACCTGCAGCGGCGTTTCCTGGTCTTCGGAGCCTCCGCCATCGGGGCTCATCGGCGTGTCGCCGGTATGGAAGGTCCACGCGACCTGGAGGTTCTTCACGTTGTCGCGGTTGATTTGCGTGTAGCCCGCGAAGCGGTCGCCGCCCGCCGAGTGGCCGTAGGCGGTCCAGTCTTCGGTGCCCGCGTTGCTGGCCGTGGGCGTGGGCATTTCAGCGCCGAACTTCCCGTGCGGCACGAACATGCCGTAGCCGAACGCGGCGTTGCAGACGAGCAGCACGGCGGCGAGGCCCCATGCCGCGCCGCGCGCGGGTGTCTTGCCTTCGCCCCGGCGCAGCACGGGCCAGACTGGCGCGAGCAGCATGCCGATCATCGAGAACATGAAGATGCGCGTGTTCAGCGGCCAGAAGTCGAAGCCGACTTCCCACACGGCCCACAGCGCCGTGGCGATCAGCATGACGAGGTAGATGACGAGCGCACTGGAACGGCGCCGTGCGAGCTGCGCGCCGGTTGCGCAGAGCGCAAAGCCCGCCAGGAGGTAATACCAGCTGCCGCCGCGCGCGACGAGCATGCCGCCGCCGATGGCGAAGAAAAGCCCCAGAAGCAGGCCGATCAGACCTGCCAGGGTAAAGCCAATCCGGGCCGCAGCGCAGAGGGGTTCTGTGTTCGATTGCTTGGACATGCCTGTTTTTCGTTTTTGCCCCCGGGTCTTGCAGCCCGGTAAGGTGTCAAAATTAACCAGATAGTACATTTTACGAGTAAATCGGCGAGTGCGCCCGCGAACTTGCATCGGGGCCGGGCGAAGGGCGCTACGCCGTCGCTCGGTGCAAACCCGGAAAGTGCGCGTTTATCGCACGCGTGTGTGCGCTTATCGTGCGTCAGCGCCATTCGAAATATTGCTGTCTGAGCGGCGTGCGCCTATTCTTGGGCGACGAATCGGTGGGGCTGTTTGTGTTCGGGGTTTGCCGCGACGCACACAGCCTGACGTCTGTACTTTGAAGAAGGTGTCGCGATGAGTTCGACCTTGAAGCAGCCCTGCATCATCTCTGTCGCCATTACGGGTTCCGTACCGCGCAAGAAGGACAATCCGGCCGTGCCGATCTCGGTGCCCGAGCAGATCGAAAGTACGCACGAGGCCTACGAAGCGGGCGCGACACTCGTGCACCTGCATGTGCGCGACGAAGAGGAGCGTTCCAGTTCCGATCGCAGCCGCTTCGCAGCGCTTCAGGAAGGCATCCGCAAACACTGCCCGGACATCGTCATCCAGTTCTCGACTGGCGGGCGTGGGCGGTCGTTCGAGCAGCGCGGCGCGATGCTCGATTTGCGGCCTGATATGGCATCGCTCGCAACCGGCTCGGTGAACTTCCCGACCATCGTCTACGAAAATCCGCCGGATTTCGTGCGCTCGCTTGCACAGACGATGCTCGACCTCGACGTGAAGCCCGAAATCGAAATCTTCGATCTGGCGATGCTCTACAGCACCGTGGATCTCGTTCAGCAAGGTCTGCTGAAAGAACCCGTCCACGTGCAGTTCGTGTTTGGCGTGAAGAACGCATTGCCAGCGCGACGCGAGATTCTCGAATTCGAAGTGGCGCAACTGAACAAGCTGCTGCCCACAGCGACCTGGACTGCGGCCGGTATTGGCCGTCATCAGCTGGAAGTCAACCGCTGGACGCTCGAAATGGGCGGCCACTGTCGCACGGGTCTGGAAGACAACGTGCGCTGGGATAAGGACACGCTTGCGAAGAGCAATGCTCAGCTGGTCGAACGGGTGGCCTCGCTGTGTGGCGAATTTGGCCGGCCGGTCGCGACAGCAAAACAGGCTCGCGAAATTCTGGCGCTCAAACCCGTGGCGTAAGCAGGCGGCTGGAGGCGTTGAAGGTCGTCGTCGAGATGTGATGCGTTTGATGTTTGCGAACATAATACAAATTGCGATAATTTGCATTATGTTAAATGAAGCGGCAACGAGCGAGCGAACCCACTCGCTCGCCGCGTAATCCCAAAGCCCTTGCGGCTGTTGGCATAGGCCACGCCAGGCAGGCTCCGCCGGGCGCCTGGTTAACGAAAAGCCTGCCTGATTCCCAGCGCAATCATGAGCCCTCCACATGTGAGGTCGATCCATGCCTTCGCGCGACGATACGCCGTCGCAATCGCCGCGTGCGATAGAACGAGCGCGACGGCTCCATACCAGCATGTCGCCGACGCGCCGACAGTAGCAAGCATCGCGAAGAACGTCGGCGTGGAAACGTGGGTGGGCACCGCTGAGGAAAATACCGCCGCATAAAAGGCGATGGACTTCGGGTTCGCGATATTTGTCGCGACACCTTCCAGGAACGCGCCACGAAACAGAGGCGCCTTCGTAGGGTGGCGTGCTCCTGAGGGGGTTGCCCCTGCCGATACAACGAGCCGCAGCCCGAACCAGATCAGATAGGCCGCGCCAGCAAGCCTGACGCCGACAGCGAGCCACGGGAAAATAGCGAACACCATTCCGATACCAAGGATGGCGCAAGTCGCCCAGAACAGATTCACCGTCACGATTCCGGCGACAAGCGCGAGCGCATCGGAGCGTCGGCCGGCGACCGCTTTGTGAGTGACTGCGACGAAGTTCGGCCCGGGTACGACGGCACCTGCCGCATAGACAGAAAAGACTGTCGCAATCGCAGACCAATCAACCATTTGTAGCCTCAGTGAATTGTGGTTGCACAAAACGTCGAGTTGCTTCATCGACCCGTATTCTGAAGCAATTCACGACTGACCGCTGTTGGCCGGCTATTGCCCGATCGGAAAGATGCATCCGCCATTGCGGACCAGCGCCTTCACCTCTTCGCTCACCTGGACGGGGCTTTGACTCAATCGAGCAAGGAACGCCTTGCTGCGCCGCACGTACGACTTCGAATCGTGCTTCGCGCTCCAAAGGACTACGTTGAGCACGATGGGAATGAGGTCAAGGCCCTTCTCGGTCAGCGTGTAGAAGTCCTTGCGCCTGTCGTCGGGGCTGGGCGCCCTCGAGAGAATGCCCTGCTCCTCAAGAAAGGCAAGGCGGGAAGCCAGGACATTGGTCGCGATTCCCTCTTCCGATTTCAGGAACTCGCCATACGTCTTCTTGCCGACAAAAACGATGTCGCGAATGATCAGGAGCGACCACCGGTCGCCAAAGATTTCCACGCCGTAGTTCACCGCGCAATGGGATCGAACGTCTTCTTTGCTCGTCGTCTTCATGGCCAGATCTTAACATCGCTTGCATGTTGCAAGTAAAATTATGCCGTTTACTTGCAATTTGCAAGTGATGTGGCTAGCATGGTTTGTACGTCAAGCGCGGTCACGGGATCGCGCCAGTTGCCCATGAATGATCAACCCCATGTCAGCAAGGAAATCCGAAATGAAAATCGGCTTTATCGGCGCCGGGCCTGTTGCCCAAACCATCGCCAAACACGTCCTGGCGCACGGGCATCAAGTTGTGCTTAGCAATTCGCGAGGGCCTGAGTCGCTCGCCACCCTTGTGGCGGAGTTGGGTTCCGGCGCTGCCGCCGGAACGGCGAAAGAGGCTGCAGAGCAGGACCTCGTCGTACTTGCCGTCAAATGGTGGAACGTGCAGGCGGCGTTGTTTTCGGTCGGCGACTGGTCGGGCCGGATCCTCGTGGATACGACCAACCGCATTGCCAGCCTGGAGCCTTTGGCGTTAGGCGACACAACCGGTCGAACCTCGAGCGAGATCGTCGCCGATCTCGCGCCTGGCGCGAAGGTCGTCAAGGCGTTCAACACCATTCCGATGTCCTGGATCCCGGATTTCTCGCCGTCGAAGCGCAAGACCGCGTTCTTCGTGTCCGGGGACGACGCCGGCGCCAAAAAGGTGGTGTGCAAGCTGATTGAGGAGATCGGTTTCTACAGTCTCGATCTAGGTTCCCTCGCAGAGGGCGGCCGACTCCAGCAACTCGGCGGACCGCTCGTCGGGGTCAATCTTACGTTCAGTGAACGGTTCGTGCTTCCTGCGATCGACCGGGTGGAAGCGTGACGTTTCGCGGATTCTCGTCCCGGACGCCCTTCGCACACTTCGGAGGGTTCAAGCATTGGGTGGCCTGCACGCACACTTCCTGATGCACAGGTCGCCCAACGTAGGCACTGAGATGAGTTTGAACGTACTCGCCTGTCACACCTTCGTGACCGAGGGCCTCATGTCCCTCGAAACCATGAAGTCCCACCGCAACTGACCGCGATGTGACGTTCGAGCCAGAAGGCCTGGCGCTCAGTCCCTTTCCCACCGAAGCGCCGGACGGGCCGAGGGCCATCCGGTTCCGCTCGCTCAAAGACCAGTCCCACACCGTGATGGCCACGGCTGGCTGCCCACGCCGCCACCAGAAAAGCCCCGCCTACGGGCAAACCCCTCTTTCGCCGCCCCGGAATATCGATATAAAGATCAATTATTTGTAAAACACATTTTGAACGCGTCAGAATGTGAAATCCGCATTCTTGAGCCCTGACAACAACCAGAAGATGGAACTACGCCAGCTCGAAGCCTTCGCCGCAGTGATCACGACCGGTAGCGTCACCGCCGCCGGCCGCTTGCTGGGGCGCTCGCAGCCAGCCATCACGCGCCTGATCCAGGAACTGGAAGCCGAGGTCGGTTATCCGCTGTTCACGCGCAACGGCCCGCGCGTCACGCCGACCGAGCAAGGCATCCTGCTCTATGAGGACGTCGAGCACGTGCTGACGGGCCTGCATCAGATCCAGAAGCGCGCCGGCGAAATTGGCCGCGGCGAAAGCCGGCCGCTGCGCATTGCCGCGACCTCCGCGCTCGCCGCTGGCCTCGTGCCCGTCGCGCTTGCTCGACCCGGTGTAACTGGCGCTGCACAGTCGATCCAGCTGCGCAGCCTGCCCCCCGAGCAGGTCGTGCACGAGGTGCTCAGCGGCGCGGCCGACCTTGGCGTGGCGAGCCTGCCGCTCGAACACCGCGGCGTGGTCGTGCACTGGATCGGGCAATCCGCGTGCGTCGCGGCGCTGCGCGACGACGATCCGCTGGCGCGCCATGACCGGCTGCCGCTGTCGGCCTGCGAGGGCCGGCGCATCGTCACCATGCAGAACCCGTATCGCCTGCGCCGCCGGCTCGACCATGCGTTCGCGCAGGCGGACGTCTCGCCAGGCGGTCTGATCGAAACGAATTCGTCGATGAACGCGCTGACCGCGGTTCGCGCCGGTCTGGGCATCTCGGTGCTCGAGCCGGTCACGGCCTACGGCATGCCGCTTGCCGGCGTCGCGATCCGCCCGATCGACGCCGACATTCCGTATTTCTTCGGCGTGATCTCGCGCGATGCCATCGCGCTGCCCCCCGTGGCCGCGACGCTCATCGACGCGCTCGCCGACGCCGCCCGCGCCGTTCTGCCCGATTTCGCGCTGCGCGCGAGCGCCGAGCACGCCCAAGTCCTGCAGTCGCTGTATGGCGATCTGCCTGCCACCAAGGAAACCTTGCCGTAATGAATCCAACCACCCCATCGTCCGCAGGTCTTGCCGCGCTCGAAGCCCGTCTGCGCGAGGATCTCGCGTGGCTCGAACTGCCGGCGAAGCGCTGGATACCCGAAAGCACCCTCGATGGCCGCCCCGTTGTCGACGTGGCGATCGTGGGCGGCGGTATGGCCGGACTGGCGGTGGCCGCCGCGCTCGGCCATCTCGGCATCGACGCCGTCATTTACGATCAATCGCCGCGCGGCTTCGAAGGTCCGTGGGCGACCACGGCGCGCATGGAAACACTACGTTCTCCGAAACAACTCACCGGTCCCGCGCTCGGCCTGCCCGCGCTCACGTTCCGCGCGTGGTTCGAGGCGCAGTTCGGCGCGCAGGCGTGGGACGCGCTCGACAAGATCCCGCGCCTGCAGTGGATGGACTATCTGCGCTGGTATCGCGACGTGCTCGATATCGACGTGCGCAACGAGCACCGGGTCGCCGCGATTACGCCACGCGCGGACGGCCGCGTCGCGATTTTTGTCACGAGCGCCGCCGGCAACGAGACCGTTCTTGCGCGCCACGTCGTCCTCGCGACGGGGCGCGACGGCCTGGGCGGCCCCTCCGTGCCCGCATTCGCGCGCGATCTGCCGCGCCGCTTCTACGCCCACTCGTCCGATGTGATGGACTACGGCACGCTGCGCGGCAAGCGCGTCGGCGTGATCGGCGCGGGTGCGTCGGCGATGGACAGCGCGGCCACGGCGCTCGAAGCGGGCGCGGCCTCGGTCGATCTGCTGATCCGCCGCGCGGACATTCCGCGCATCAACAAGGGCAAGGGCGCGGGCAATCCCGGTCTCACGCACGGCCATGTTGCGCTGTCCGACGACTGGAAGTGGCAGATCCGCCACTACATCAATGTGCAGCAGGTGCCGCCGCCGCGCGGCAGCACGCTGCGCGTTTCTGGGCACGCCAACGCGCGATTCAACCTGGGTGCGCCGATCACCGGTATCGAAGTGGCGGACGAC
Organism: Paraburkholderia sp. JHI869; assembly: GCF_038900775.1. Taxonomy (NCBI): domain Bacteria; kingdom Pseudomonadati; phylum Pseudomonadota; class Betaproteobacteria; order Burkholderiales; family Burkholderiaceae; genus Paraburkholderia; species Paraburkholderia sp. JHI869. The sequence goes on along the minus strand of NZ_JAYMSC010000007.1, from coordinate 239,123 downwards.
GAGCTGTATGTAAGCACACCGAAGGGTGTTTTCGTCCTGGATTTCCTCGTGTTTGCAACGGGCTTTCGTATCGATCTGGCGAGCCGTCCCGAGTTCGCGCCGTTCGCACGTCACGTGCGCGCGTGGAAAGACCGCTACGCACCGCCCGCAGGCGACGACGACGACATCGAGCTTGCCGATTCGCCAGACCTCGGGCCAGTGTTCGAGTTTCAGGAAAAGACGCCCGGCGCGTGTCCCGGGCTCGAACGCATCCACTGCTTTTGCGCGCCGGCGACGCTCTCTCATGGCGCGCTGTCGGGCGATATCCCGGCCGTTAGCGCAGGTGCGAAGCGGCTCGCAAAGGGGCTCGCCGCGACGTTCTATCGTGAGGATGTCGAGTTGCATTACGCCAATATGGCCGCCTTCTCCGAGCCGGAAGTCGAAGGCGACGAATGGACACCTGCGCCACCGCCCCCGGCACTCGCCGAGCGCGAAGCGAAATGAAACGAAGTGAAATGAACCCGTGACGCATTCGGCGCGGACACAAGCCGGGGCAACAGCATACGGCCCAGGCCATTTGCGGTTTTCAGGACTTGAACATGACATACGACACTAACGACGACATCATCGATCGCGTCGCGGGCCTCGCGCCCGACTCGGTCACTCATGCATTGCGGCACCAACGCGCCAAGGTGGTGGAAGCGACCCAGGGCAGCTACGAAGGGTTGTTCGATCCCGCGCTCGAGGGCCTCACGCTGGTCGAGCGGCTGCTCGTCGCGCTCTACGCGAGCCGCCTCACGCCCTCGCCTGCGCTCGCTGCCCACTACCGCGCCGAACTGGCCGCGCACGAGGTCGATGCGGCAACGCTCGCGGTCGTGGAAGCGGGTGCGCCCGAGGATCTCTCCGCGCCACGGCTGCGCGCGATCCTCGCGTTCACGCGCACGCTGATCGAGAATCCGGTCGCTGGCGACAAGGCCGCGCTGCAAACGCTGCCCGCCTCCGGACTCACGACGCCCGCTGTCGTTGCGCTCGCACAGCTCATTGCCTTTTTGTCGTACCAGACGCGCCTCCTCGCGGGTCTGCAAGCCCTCAAGCAACTGGAGCGCGCGTCATGACCGACATTATCCGTTCCCACGGCTTCACGAACGAATCGCTGGAGTGGGACGCGTGGCTCGACGTTGTCGACCTCGACCGTGCCACCGTCGAACAGATCGCCGTGCTGGAAGAGAGCCACCCCAAGGCAAAAGTATCGGACTACTACCGGTTTCTGGTTCATCAGCCTGAAATCCTGCGGCAGCGCTCCGCCGCGTTCAACGCGATCATGTACGCGCCCGGCGGCCTGTCGCGCGCGGAACGGGAACTGTCGACCACCGTCGTTTCGCGGATCAACGGTTGCGTGTATTGCGCTTCGGTGCACGCCCAGCGTTTCGAGCAGCTCGCCAAGCGCAACGATGTCATCCGCCAGGTGTTCGCCGATCCTCGCAGCGCCGGCACGACACAGCGCGAAGAGGCGATCGCGCGCTTCTCGGCCGCGCTGACCGAGTCCCCGGACGACATCGACGCAGGCCAGTTGCACGCATTGCGCGAGGCCGGCCTGACGGACGCCGAAATGCTCGACCTGATCCATTCAATCGCCATTTTCGCGTGGGCGAACCGGCTGATGCTCAATCTCGGCGAACCCGTGTTTCCCGAGCCAGTACCCGTCGCCTGACCGAACCGTGCAGGACCAACCTTCAACCAAAATCCGGGGATAGCCGATGGGCACTCAACCTGGCATCAAGCCCGTCATCGCGGCCGCCGTGCTGGCCAACGCGATGGAGTGGTTCGATTTCACCATTTTCGCCGCGATGACGCCGATCATCAGCAAACTGTTCTTTCCGGTCTCGAACGGCGCGGCAGGCGCGGAGCTGAACGCGATCCTGCTGACCACGGCCCTCTTCGGCGCGGGCTTTTTCATGCGGCCAGTAGGCGGCCTGCTGCTCGGCCTCTACGGCGACACGTATGGCCGCAAGGCGGGCATGACGCTCGGCATGGGCATCATGGCGCTGGCCGCCGCAATCATGACTTTCGCGCCGACCTATGCCACGGCCGGTCTCGCCGCGCCGCTCCTGATGCTCCTCGCCCGGCTTCTGCAAGGCTTTTCGATAGGCGGTGAATTCGGCACGTCGACGGCGTTCCTGATCGAACTGGCGCCGCCGAACCGCACCGGCTTTTACGGATCGTGGCAGATGAGCGGGCAACTCATGTCGACGCTGCTGGGCGCCGCGCTCGGTGTGGTGGTCACGCAAGCGTTCACGCCCGAGCAGCAGCTCGCGGGCGCCTGGCGCATTCCGTTCGCGGTGGGCCTGCTCATCGCGCCGCTCACCGTCTACCTGCGCCGCCACGCAAGCGAAACTTATGCGCGCATCCACGCAACGCCGCACACGCGCGCAACGGAGGCGGCCGCCGTCAAGCGCGGACTGCCCGACTATCTGATCGGCATGGGCATGGTGGTGGCGAGCACTGTGACGTTCTACGTCACGTTCGGCTACACCGTCACCTATGCGAAGCAGGTTCTCAAGCTGCCCGTTTCGGAAAGCTTCATGGTGCAGATGATCGCGGCCATCGTCATGCTGATCGTCACGCCGATCGCCGGGGCGCTATCCGACCGCTACGACCGCAAGACGCTGCTGGTCGGCTCGCTGGGCGCGTACCTCGTTGCGATCTATCCGCTCTATGCGTGGGTCGTGGCGGCGCCATCGGTCTCGCGCCTGCTGGTCGCGCAGATCGTGATCGGTGTGCTGAGCGCGACCTTTCTGGGCGTCTATTGCACGACGCTTGCCGAGATGTTCCCCAAGCGTACGCGCGCGACGTCGCTCGCCGTGGTCAATAACGTTGTCGTGCTGATCTTTGGCGGCTTTGCGCAGACTTTTGTGACCTGGCTAATCGCACTCACGGGCTCGCCGCTCGCGCCGGTGCTTTATGTGATGATCGGCGTCGCGCTCAGTCTCGTAGCCGTCGTGGCGCTGAAGCCGAGCCATTTCAGGCGCAGCAGCGCAAGCGCCGCTCAAACCACATGACGATGCAGCGGGCGTTGCCGGCTTGAAGGGTGCGAGGCCGAGAATGTTGCGGCTGAAGCGTGGCGTGGCGTGGAGCGCCCTCGCGTCACCTTCCTGTTGTCAGGATTCCGCCGCCGTCCGACTCCGTCTGCGTGTTAGACGTGTGCTCCACACGTTCGATCTGCACTTGCATCGACCGTGCGTCAGTCAAACCAAGGGTCTTCGCCGCAGCATAAGAGAGATCGATGATCCGGCCTTTGACGTAGGGGCCGCGATCGTTGATGCGCACGACAACCGACTTTCCGGTCGCCACCGACCTGACGCGCACATAGCTGCCGAGCGGCAAGGTGCGATGGGCAGCGGTCAATGCGCCGGCATCGAAGTGTTCACCATTGGCGGTCTGACGCCCCTGGAACTTCTCCGCGTACCATGACGCCTCGCCGGTTTGCACCGCTTCGTGGCGCGTGTGGCAGGAATCCACGCTGCATGCAGCATGTCGGGACGCAATCTGTCCGCACGCTGAAAGTAAAGCGCAGATGGCAAAGAGCCCGACACAGCGGGGCGATAGCGTCATAGACCACATGTCAGTCAATGAGCGGTGGTTAATCGTTTTCAAAGAAGGCGAGCATACCGCGTGCCCGGAAGGCACAACGTCCTGGCGGCATTATAGGTTTCATACGACGGACCTGAAAGTCCGGCCCTCATTTTACAGCGCCCGGAAGAGCCCTTCTCCGCCAGGAGGAAGGGCTTCGTCGACGCAAACGGCTTACTGACCGAAGTACATCGGCTTCATGCCGTCACCCACCGCGGGCGCACCCGACGCCGACGCGCCGCCGACCATTCCGCCGTAACTGCTCGCGCCGTTCTGCGCGGCAACGCGTGCTTCGGCCGCCTGGATATCGGCTGGATAGTTCGTGTTGTCGCCGTCGCCTGGGCGATAGCCAGCCTGCTCGAGCTGGATGAGTTCGGCGCGGACTTGCTCTGGAGTCACGGCGGTGTTCGATTGTGCGTACGCGACAACCGGTGCGGCCATGATGGTAAGGATAACGAAGGTTTGACCAAGGGATTTCATGATGAGTTTCCTCTAACAATTGCCACTTAGGGTGCGACAAGCCTTCTTGTCTGCACAAACACGCCGCTTTGCTCCATGTCTCCTGTATCGAACGAGGCCCTGCACAAAGCGGGCACCTTCGCTTCGTGCAAGACTGGACTGAACCTGTGCGCAGGCTCTATACGCTCTCACTCAATTTTCCGGCGGCCCCACTCGTTGCGTCCGCCACGTTCCCGTTCGCACGGCCCTGCTTCCTGCACCGAATCCACCTGCAGTGGAGGCTGCGCCGTGGGTCCGTTGCCACCATTCATGGTGATCGAAGTTGCGCAGAAGATCGGCCCGCCGACGCTCGCGGAGGTAGTGCGCCGTCACGCCAGCCACGGCGATAACAAGCACGATCATGCCGGCAGCCATACCCAGCCACGTTGGGTCCACGTCAGCCTCCACAGTTGCACCGCCGCCGTCCATCGCGGCGTGCGGCACACGATGCAGGTGTCATGCCATCCGGACGCGATCCACGCGAAGCGCATCCCGGCGCGCATCGCGATGATGTGAGTCTGGGCGCGACCATCACCTGGCTGAACACTGTTGGGGAATCGCCGACAGGCGGTTGGCGCCACGCGGAAATCGGCCCGGACAGCCGAGTGATACGCTAGCTGTCATGCAGCACGCTCATGTGCAACGCACAATCGCCAATCGGTCTCCGTCTGGGTCGGAGGTAACGATGTGGATCTTTCGTGTTCAAGAGCCCCGCCTCGGGGGTGTCCGTATTCGGGAATGGCGCCGCCAGGCGCGCTTTACAATTGCCCTTCTTGTCCTGCTGCTCGCGGGCGCGGCCTGCGGGCTGGCCCTGCTCGATCAATCCAGTACACCCGTTTCCGACAAAGTATTTGCGGCCCTCTGGGACGGATTCAATCTCGTCACGACGCTCGGTGACTTTACGTCGTTCAATCAGAGTCAGAAGATCTTCATGCTGCTGGCCATGTCCGCGACCATGGTGATTGGCGGATTCGCGATTTCAAGGCTCACCGGCATGCTATCGAGCGACGATGTGATGATTTATCGGGAGAACCGGCTTATGGAACGCAAGCTCGAGCATCTGGCGAATCACGTCGTGCTGGTTGGATTTCATTCGCTGGGTGAACTGGTCGCAAACCGCTTACGTGAAGCGGGGCAAACGGTGCTCGTCGTCGTGGGCGATCAGGAACAGGCCCACCGGGCGGTGGATCGCGGCCTGATGGTGGTGCTTGGCTCGCCGGGCGTGTTCGACGACGTGCTCAAGCGTGCGCGGCTCGATAGCGCCAAGGCGATGGTCGTGACAACGCCCGACAGCAATAACAATCTGGCGATCACCTTGCTGGCGCATACGCTGAACGCGTCGCTTGCGATTGTCGTGCCCAGCGAAAATGCCCTGAGAAAAGAGCTATTCGAAAGCGCAGGCGCGCGCGGCGTAGTCATCGGCGAGGAGCTCGTGGCGAATGCGCTGGTCGGCAAGCTCGCAGACCGGCTGGATACACCGAAATGAAGCCAGTAGCCTGACCCATGTGAATTGAATCTATCGACGCGACTCGTAGACTCAATGGGCGCCTGCCGCGGCCGCGCCGCTTCCCGAACCCGCAATCGCCGCGTTGGGTCCATCGTCGGCGCCGTGTACGAGCCGGTCATATTCGCCCTTCGATATGCCGCGCTTCGTGTAGAGAAATGCGGCCACCTGCCAGAGTGTCGTGTCCGATTGTGTTTTCCCGAATGACGGCATGGCGGTCATGTTCACGCCGTGCTTGATCACCCAGAACATCAGCGGGGGCTGGTTGCGGCGACTTGCAGCCAGCAGCTTTGGCGCGCCTGGCTGAATGCCCTCGCCCACCGCGCTCAATGGCCGATCAGGCGCACCGTGGCAAAGCGCACAGCTTGCGTCGTAAGTCCGCGCGCCTGCGCGAATGTTCTCGAGCGACAGAAGATCGGCGGGAGGAACGTCGGCTCCGCCATGCCGGTGCAGCGAGGCCTCGTACGTCGAATGCAACATCTTCGCGACGATCGGGTTGTCTTTCGAGCTTGCGGAAACGTCGTACAGCCCTGAATACATGTAGGCGGTACCAGCTACGCCGAGCAATACCAGCACGGCAGCAGCCGTTCCGATAACGGCGCCAATTCGCGGTTGTGTGGAGAACATGATGGCCAGGGCGGGAGTTCAAGGTCCTCACATTCTTTATCGTCCTTGCTTGCCAGAAAATGTCGCGGAGATTACCGATTTGCAATCTTTCCGCTTCTTTTCGTGAGCCGCCCTGGCGCCGTCGGGATGACTTACGCGCCCTCTTCCAGCACCAGCAGATTCTCATGCGAAAACCCGAGCGCGACGCTCTGGCCGCGTTCCGGCAATGCGCGGTTGGGGTCGTTGAAGATGTCCAGCGAGACGACGGCCTCCTTCACGCGCGCGCGGATGCGCACTACGGCGCCGAGAAAGTCGATCTCCTCTACGGTCGCGGCGAGCGAGTTGCGCCCCGCGGCCGGCGCTTCCAGGCGGATCGCTTCCGGCCGCACGGCAAGCAGGCGCGCTTTGCCCGCATCGTCGGCGGGCAGTCGCTGCGAGGTGGTGAGCACCTGGCCGTCCACCGCGATGCGCCCCGTTGTCGCGTCGACGATCGTTCCCGGCAGCAGGTTCAGCGTGCCGACGAACGACGCGACGAAGCGCGTGCGCGGGAAGTTATAGATGTCCGATGGCGTACCCACCTGCTCCACCCGCCCCTCGTTCATCACGACGATGCGATCGGAGATCGACAGCGCTTCCTCCTGGTCGTGCGTGACGAAGATCGACGTGATGCCGAGTTCGCGTTGCAGCATGCGAATATCCTGGCGCAGCGAAATGCGGATTTTCGCGTCGAGCGCGGAAAGCGGCTCGTCGAGCAGCAATACCTCAGGCGTGCCGGCAATCGCGCGCGCGAGCGCGACACGCTGTTGCTGGCCACCGGAAAGCTGCCACGGGAAGCGCTCGCCGAAGAGCGGCAGCTTGATGAGTTCCAGCATCGCTTCCACGCGCTTTTTGATTGCGCCTGGCGTGTGGCCCGCGACCTTCAGGCTGAAGCCGATGTTGTCCGCAACCGTCATGTTCGGGAACAGCGCATAGGACTGGAACACCATGCCGACGTTGCGCGCACGCGTGCGCAACCGCGTGATGTCCTTGCCCGCAATGCGGATCGCGCCGCGCGTCGGTTCCTCGAAGCCGGCGATCATGCGCAGCACCGTCGTCTTGCCGCAGCCCGAGGGCCCAAGAAACGTGATGAACTCGCCGCGCTCGATCTGGATGTCGAAGTGATGCAGCGCCGTATGCGCGCCAAACGACTTGTGCAGATTCTCAATCTCAAGGAATGCCATGAATGACGCCTCGGTACATCAGGATTTGGGAGCCACCGCCGCGCGCACGGAGCCGAAGACCTGGATCAGGCCCATCGATGCCCATGTGACGACGAACGCAATGATCGCGAGCGCGGATGGTTCGTAGGCGCGGTTCGCGCCGATCAACTGTAGATAAGGACCGAACGCCGGGCGGTCGAGCAGGCTCGCCATCGTGAACTCGCCGATCACGATGGCGAAGGTCAGGAACGCGCCCGACAGGATGCCCGAGCGGATATTCGGGAAGATCACCTTGAAGAGGATCGTCGGCCAGCCGGCGCCGAGCACTTCCGCCGCTTCGGTGAGCGTGCGCACGTCCACCGCGCGCAGGCCGGCATCGACCGAGCGATACATGTAGGGCAGCGCCAGCGTCACGTAGCCGAATGCGAGCAGCAGGTCGGTCGCGCGCTCGTTGCCGGTCATCGGCAGCCACGAACTGCTGTTGTAGAGGCGCAGATAGCCGAACACGATCACGATCGCCGGAATCACGACCGGCAGCAGCGTGACGAATTCGACCACCGGCCGCAGCTTCGGCAGCCGCAGTTGCACCCAGTAGGCAGTCGGCACGACGAGCAGCACGCCGATCGCGATCGTCACGAACGCCATCAGCACCGAATAGCCGAACGAGGCCTGAAAGCTCGGGTCGCTCAGCACGACTTTGTACGCGTCGAAACTGTACGTGCCGCGCCGCATCCGCAGGCTGAACTCGAACGTCGCGAAGAGCGGGATCAGGAAATACAGCGCGCCAACGACAATCGCGATCCACGCGCCCAGCCGCGATTGCGCTTTCATCGACGCCCCCTTTCGGCGCGCGCGCGCAGCCAGATATAGCCGCCGTTCGAGAGCCCCGTGATCACGACCATGCCGAGCGCGAGCGCATAGCCGAGGTTCTGGTTGTGCAGCACGTCGCCGCGCACCTGCGCATACAGGAGGATCGTCACGATGTTGAGCGAGCTGCCGGTCAATGCGTAAGCGGTGGCGACCGCGCCGAACGCGTTGGCGAACAGCAGCAACGTGCCACCGAGCACACTCGGCCACAGCACCGGCAGCGCGATGAGGCGCCAGTAGTGCCACGCGGTGCCGCCCAGGCAGTCGCATGCCTCGCGCCACTCGCGCTTGAGACCATCGAGCGCGGGTGTGATGATCAGGACCATTAACGGAATTTCGAAGTACAGGTAGGTGAGCGTCAGCCCCCAGAAACTCAGGATGCTGAAGCCCGTCGCGTAGAGATTCACGTGCGCGTAACGGTGCAGCAGCATCGTGACGAGACCGACGCGCCCGAGCGTGCAGATGAACGCGAACGCGAGCGGCACGCCCGCGAAGTTCGACGCGACGCCCGAGAAGGTCAACAGCGTCGGGCGGATCCAGCCGGGCAGCCGGCCGAGCACCGCAGCCCACGCGAGCAGTAGGCCGAGCACAGCCCCACCCGCCGCCGACGCGGTACTCACCTTGATGCTGATCCAGTAGGCGCTCAGCACTTCCGGTTCGAAGAGCTGCCGCAAGTTGTCGAGCGTAAACCGGCCCTGGGCATTCTGGAACGCGCCGACCATCAGGTACACGGTCGGCACGATCAGGAACAGCAGCGTGAAAATAAAGAACGGCGCGACGCCTAACCACGTCAGGTAACGCGCCGCGCCGGACGGCCGCTTCGAGCGCGGACGGTCGCCCGGCGGCGCGGCGAGATCGGGCCCGTTGGGCTCCACATTGAATACAGTGCTCATAGGGCTTCCCGCAACGATGGGTGAGCGATGGAACGTATTGCGGCGGCGAGCGCGCAATGCGGCTGGCGCGCGAGCATGAATGACGCCTCGCGCGCCGCCATGCGCAGGCGCGCTTACTTGACGTTCGCGCCGACGACGCTATCCCACTGCTTCGTCACGGCCGCCTTGGTCGCGTCCTGCTGTTGCAGCGTCGGGAACACGGCCGATTTGTAGGCCGTGGCCGGCGGCAGCTTCGCCAGCAGCGCGGCGGGCACTTTCTTCTGCGCGGCAAGCTCGTTGTAGCGGATCGGGTGGCAATAGCCCGCGAGCCAGCCGAGCTGGCCTTCGTCCGAATAGAGGTATTCCATCCACAGCTTCGCGGCGTTCGGATGCGGCGCGTAGGCGCTGATGGCCTGCACGTACACGCCCGCCACCACGCCCGTCTTCGGCACGACCACTTGCACCTTCGGGTTGCCCTTGAGCGTGTCGCGATCGGCCAGCGCGTTGTAGTCCCAGCGCACGAGAATCGGCGTCGTGCCCTGCGCGACCGATGCAGCCTTGCCGATCACCGGCACGAAGTTGCTGTTCTTGTTCAGGTTGGCGAAGAACGCGAGGCCCGCCGCTTCGGCCTTGCTCGCATCACCCCTGGCCGACGACAGGCCGGCCGCGTAGACGGCCTGGATCGCCTGATTCGACGCGCGCGGGTCCCCGGCCAGCGCCACGGCATTCTTGTACTCCGGCTTCTGCAGATCGCTCCAGTCGGCCGGGGCCTTGTCGATCATGTCCGCGTTGACTTCGAAAGAAAGAACGCCGTAATAGTCGCCGTACCAGTAGCCATCGGCGTCCTTCGAGTCGTTCGGGATCGACTTCCACGTCGACACCCTGTACGGCTGCAACAGGCCATCCGCCTTCGCCGACGGACCGAACGACAGGCCCACGTCGATCACGTCCGGCGCCTGCGGCCCCTTGTTGCCCTTGTTCGCCTTGATCGCCTCGAGTTCATCGCCCGAGCCCGCGTCGGGATTCAGCTCGTTGACCTTGATCCCATACTTCGCCTTGAAGGCTTCGATCATCGGACCATAGCCGCACCAGTCATGCGGCAGCGCAATCACCGTGAGCTGCCCTTCCTGCTTCGCGGCGGCGACGAGCGCGTCGGACGGCGCGGCGTTCGCGCTGCCCATGCCCATGGAGGCCAGTGCGGCGGCGCCGGCCGCCGACAGTAAACCAAAGCGGCTTGACCTCATGCGATTCATAGAATTTCCCATCCTTTGCCGAAAATAACGTGTGGTGAAAGACAGCAAGCGAATTGGTGCGCGCCTGCAGGCGGCCAGTCACGCCCTTCTTCGCCATACAGGCCGGGGCGTAAGGCGCGCCAGATCGTAATGGCGCCATAAGTCAGATTCGTGTCAACGATTCAGCTCGAAGGGAAAATGGATTGAAAATAGAGTCGCGCGTCTATATTGTTTGCACGTGAATATCAATTCACGCACCGCTTTCCGTTATTCGTTACTGCCGGTAAGAATCAAGAGGAAAGGGAAATATTTATAAAGATTGTTTGTGAGAAAAATTCCGTAAACGAAATCACGGATATTCGAATAATTGCCAAGAACATCTACTTATTAAATTAATAATCGGGAATTAGCCTGTCGTCGGCATGATCGATTCATGCACGAAAAGCGCAGCACGGGCCTGTACCGACCAGCCCGTCGCCGACGCCTCTTAGACAACAAGGAAAATATTTCGATGAAGAAGTCCGCTATTTCTGTAGCTATCCTTAGCTTTTCAGGATTCTCCACCCACGTCTTCGCGCAGAACTCCGTGACCTTGTATGGCCTCATCGACGCGGGGATGCAGTACACGCACAATTCCGGCGGACAAAGCTCGCAAATCTCGATGACGAGCGGCAACCTCTCGGGTTCCCGTTGGGGCTTGAAGGGCAGCGAAGATCTCGGCGGCGGACTGACGACGGTCTTCACGCTCGAAAGCGGGTTCAACGTGGAAACCGGCAAGTCGGGCCAGGGAAGCCGCCTGTTCGGTCGCCAGGCATTCGTCGGGCTGCAGGACAGCCGGTTCGGCACGCTGACCGCCGGGCGTCAGTACGATCCGCTCACCGACCTCGTGCAGCCCATCCAGGGCGACAACTATCTGGGCGGCATGTTCTCGACGCCGGGCGACATCGACAATGCGGACAATACCGCGCGCTTTAACAGCGCGATCAAATGGGCAAGCCCGTCGTGGGCGGGTCTCAAGACGGAATGGATGTACACATTTGGCGGTGTGGCAGGCTCGCAGGGCTCGGGCCAGACGTGGAGCGGCGCGGTTTCGTATGCCCAAGGGCCGCTGGGGCTCGCGGCCGGTTTCATGCATATCGACAACGGCAACACCGTGCTGTCGACTCGCGGCACGACGACGGCCGACTCGCTGTTTACCACGTCGGTCAACGACGCTTATTCGTCGGCCCGCTCCATCAATATCGCGCGCCTGGGCGGCAACTATGCCATCGGCTCCGTGACGCTCGGCGGCTACTACAGCTTCGCGCAATATGTGCCGGACGCAAGCTCGTCCTTCACGACGGCGCAAAAGTACAACACGGGGTCGGTGTACGCACTGTGGCAGATCTCACCCGCGCTGACGACTGAGATCGGCTATACGTATATGAAGACGAGCGGCGATTCGTCGGCGAAGTACAACCAGTTCGCGCTGGGCGCCGATTATGTGATCAGCAAGCGTACCGACTTCTATGCGGTGGGCGGTTACGGCCACGCGAGCGGCGAAAATGGCGATGGCACCGCACAGGCTGTGATCGGTTCGACCGAAATCGACTCCGGCAAGAGTTCGCAAGCCATTGTGATGATCGGCATGCGCCACCGGTTCTAAGTGCGCAGGAAGCCGCCGCGGACGGGCGGCATGCCCGCTTCTCCGGCGGTTTATCGCGCGGCGATCCGCGTATCGATCGCCGTGCGCAATGCGGTCACCACGTCGGCCCACTCGCCGCGGCGCGTCTGGCGGAACAGGCGTGCCGCGGCGTACCACGGGCTGTCGTCGCGATTGAGCTGCCAGCGCCAGTCCGGCGTGAACGGCAGCGCGATCCACACGGGTTTGCCGAGCGCGCCCGCCAGATGCGCGACCGCCGTATCCACGGCGATCACCAGATCGAGTTGCGCAACGAGCGCCGCCGTCGCCGAAAACGTCGTCAGTCGCGCGCCGGCGTCGATCAGCCGTCCGCGCTGCACGAGTTCGGCCATGCACGCGCGGTCGCGCTCGCGCAACTCTTTTTGCAGCGATACGAAGCGCGCATCGGCGTCGAACAGCGGCAGCAGTTCCGCAAGCGGCATCGAGCGATTGCGATCGTTCAAGTGCGTCGTGCTGCCCGACCAGACCACGCCCACGCGCAGCCGCTTGTCTTCATTCGCATCGGGGCCGATCACGTCGGACCACGACGCGCGCGCCGCAGCGTCGGCATCAGCGCGAAGATACGGGCCCGAAGTCGCGAAATCCGCTTCGCGCAGTGCGAGCGCGTGCGGCAGGCTCAACATCGGCACGTGATAGTCGAACGCAGGCAGCGCGGACGTATCGCCTGTCACGCTCGCCGCGCCGGCCACGTGCTGCAACAACGGCAGCAGCGCATCCTGTACGCGCACGACCACGCTAGCGCCCTTCGCGTGCAGGCGCTCGATGAAGCGAACGAACTGCAACGTGTCGCCGAGACCCTGCTCAGCGTGTACGAGCAAGGTCTTGCCCGTGAGCGACTGGCCTTTCCATTGCGTCGCCTCGGGAAAATCGTGCGTCATCTTGCCGTCGCGCCAGCGCCATTCGTATTCGCGCCAGCCGTGCTCGAATTCGCCGAGCAGCAGATTGGTCTGCGCGCGATTCGTGCGTGCGCCCGCGTCGTTCGTGTCGATGGACAGCGCTTTCTTGAACTGCCGTAGCGCTTCATCGAAACGATGCAGGTCGCGCAACGCGACGCCCAGATTCACATAGGCGGCGACGAAATTCGGCTTGAGTTCGATTGCCCGCCGATATGCCTCGAGTTCCTCGTCGTAACGACCCAGCAGGCCCAGCATCGTGCCCCGGTTGTAGTGTGCTTCCGCCGCGTGCGGATAACGGCGCGCGAGGCGTGCGAGATACGCGAGTGCAGTCTCGGCCTGCTCCAGTTGAATCAGCGACATGGCCGCGCCGAGCAGCGATTCGGCGTGATCGGGCGCGAGCACAAGCAGGCGCTCGTAAAGCGCGAGGGCGTCGGCGTGACGTTGCGCGAACTGGCATATGCGCGCGGCCTGCTGCAACTGCTCGGGCAGCGTTGCGGCTGGTTGCGCTGCACGCCACGCGAATTCGGCGGCGCGTGGGTAATCCTCGCGCGTAGCGTGCACGAAGGACATCGCTTCCAGCGCGCCCGCGTGATCGGGATTCGCTTGCAGGATCGATTGCAGATCGTGCTCCGCGGCTTCGATGCGGCCGGCGGTGAAATGCTGCTTAGCCTGAGCGAGCAGCGCGACGATGGTGTCAGTCATGGGAACGCGGGGCGCTCGCGCCCGAATTGCATGGATGAGGACTCAAGGCGGCATTTTACCTCGGCCGGGCCCGCTCAGTGTCGTTGCGCCACGTCGCCGTAAATCCTGGCAGGGGCGCGCAGAAGTCGATTCAAACCGTGGAGTAACGTGCATTTCTCCCGGTTATTCACTAATTGTAATGGTTCAGGAAATCGATCTTTGAATATTTCTGCAAATTACTATAAAAATGCGAAAAATAACGCGTCTGACCCATCGTGCGGACGTATGGGAAGTCATTGTTTTACTGGATATTTCTATCCCCAGTGTTGGGAATGTAATAACCTGGAATAAGTAAGGCAATGTTATCCAATAATCGTGGCAATCATGCCACATGTTCAGAAATGCATTCCGGATATCGCGCTATGCTCCGCGCTCGCTCGCATTCGGGCGAAAAACAAAGCAATGGAGTATTGATGAAAAAGAACACCCTTTCCGCTCTCGCGGTCGCCGCAGCCTCTTTCGCGAGCGCAGCACACGCACAAAGCTCGGTCACGCTTTACGGTTTGCTGGACGCAGGCGTCCTGTACACGAGCAACCAGTCGGGCAGCTCGAATGTGCAACAGTCGAGCGGCGCGCTCACCGGCAACCGTTGGGGCCTGCGCGGCAGCGAAGACCTTGGCGGCGGCCTGAAGACGATTTTCGTGCTCGAGAGCGGCTTCAGCATTTCGACCGGAGCGGCGAAGCAAGGCAGCCGCATGTTCGGCCGCCAGGCGTTTGTCGGTCTTTCGAGCGATCAGGCAGGCGCGCTTACGCTGGGTCGTCAGTACGACAGCGTGGTCGACAACCTGGGCGGGCTGTCGCTGAACGGCACGCAATACGGCGGCACGCTCGCCGCGCACCCGTACGACAACGATAACCTCAACAACTCGTTCCGCGTGAGCAATTCGCTCAAGTACCAGAGCGTGAACTACGGCGGCCTCAAGTTCAATGCGCTGTACGGCTTCTCGAACGCCGCGGGCGGCTTCGCGAATAACCGCGCGTACAGCCTTGGCGCCACGTATACGTTCGGCGGCCTCAAGGCGGCTGCGGGCTACCTGCAGCTGAACAACTCGGGTGCGAGCATCAACAGCAGCGGCGCGGTCAGCGACGACGCCACTTTCACCGCTTCGCGTCAGCGCACCTATGGCGCCGGCCTGAACTACGCGTTCGGCGCGGCCAACGTGGGCTTCGTGTTCACCCAAACGCAGTTGAGCAATCTCACGGCAATCAACTCCGCGAATGCGGGCACGACGACTTCATTCGCCGGCAACAGCGCGCGCTTCAGCAACTACGAAGTCAATGGCCGCTATGCGTTCACGCCTGCGTTCACGCTGTCGGGCGCTTATACGTACACGGACGCGAGCCTGGATGGTGTGAATCCGAAGTTCCATCAGTTCACGCTGCAAGGCGACTACGCGCTCTCGAAGCGCACCGACCTGTACGCCGAAGCCGCGTATCAGCGCGTCGTGGACGGCGAAGGAAAGATTCACGCGGACATCATGGGCGTCTCCGCGTCGGATTCGAACTCGCAAGCCGTGGCGACCGTGGGTATCCGCCATCGCTTCTAATACGATAGCGATCTGAGCACGGGCAGGCAGGCGCGTTGGTGTCTGCCTGCCCGCGTGCTTTCCCGGTGCTACCGGCCTGCACGATAGCGCTCACCGGTGGGCGTAAATCGACGCGGTGTCGTTCAGTGCGAGCGCTGTGCCGCTCTGCGATGTGCCCGTCATCGCCACGCCGCCCACTGATTGTGCTGCGGGGGACGCGTCTTGCGCCGCTACCTTCGCTTCGGCTGCCTGAATGTCGGACGGATAGTACAGGTCGGAGCCGTGCGGGTTATAGCCGGCCTGCTCGACTTGAATCAGATCGGCGCGGACTTCGGCGCGCGTGACCGGCGCATTGCTGGTTTGCGCGAATGCGAATGCGGGGGCGCCGAGGACGCAGGAAATCAGTACGGCACGAAGAAGCGTTTTCATGATGGGTCACCTTGAGTCGGGTTAGTGGCCACATCCGAAAGAACGCGGCCTATGAACTCCCCGCGTGAATTGGCGAAGAGTTGACAGGCATTTTGCGCAACCACCGCTTTCCCGAAACTGACCTGCCGATTACAAGTTGGTAATCAGGGCCGGGAGGAACGCCGACGTTTCCCCCGCGAAGCGCATCGATCGTTCAGCCGTTGCTCGACGCGAGCGCATCAAGCAATTCCACGGCTTCTCGTAAGTCTGCCGTTGCGAAACCTTCCGTGAACGATTCATAGACCGGAGCGAGGATCTCGCGGGCCGCACGCGTGCCTCCCTCTTCGCGATGAAGCTTCGCGAGGCTCAACGCCGCGCGAAGTTCGAGCGATTTGGCGCCCCGTTGGCGAGCGATCGTCATTGCTGCATTGAAACTCGCTTGCGCGGCATCGCGGTCCGCGGCTGCGATTGCGCAAAGCCCGGCTGGAAGCAGCGACAATTCGCCTTTGAGCCGATACAACTCGGGCTCGTGATACCGCTCGTCCGACGTTTCACAAGCCGCGATGGCCTCGGCCAGCGCTTGTTGCCCGGCGTCGCGCAAACCGGCCCTTGCATAGGTTTCGGACAACAACGCGAGAAAGTACGAGCGGCCAAGGCGCGCGCCTGTCGCTTCATAGTCGGCAAGGCCACGGCGCACTTGCGCAATGCCCTCCTCTTTTTTCCCAGCCTCCGATAGCGCCCAGCCGTGAAGCATGGTCGCCCACGCGAGAATCATGGGAAAACCCTGCTCCGTCGCAAGCGCGATGGCGGCCTCGGCGCAGGCATGAGTCTGCGTGGCCTCGCGGCGCAATTGATGAAGCTCGGACTTGAAAATAAGCGTTTGTCCGAGACTGATCAGATCGTGTATCGAGCGGGCGCGCGTGAGCGCTTGTTCAGCATGCCTTAATGCCTTATCCGGGTATCCCATATGCCAAAGAACGAGGCCGAGGCTGCCTTCGCCCACGCTTCGCGGGTCTCGCCCGTGCGCAAAGATTTCCTCATCGAGTTGCCCGGCGTCCTGTAGCAACGCCGAATTCCTCAAGCCGACAAGGTAAGCGTGCGCAGCGGGAAGCTCACCGAGTCTGAACAAGCTCATGCCGAGCAGATAATGCGCTTCCATGACCTGCGTGGGATTATTCGCGCGCTCGGCCAGTTCGAGCAGCCGTTCGGCGATTTCCTTGGCCGTTTTATATTCGCCGCTCAACTGATAAAACATCCGCAGCCCGGTTTGCGCGCGGAACTGATGCGGCGTTTGCCCCGCTAATCTGCACAGCTCCAGCGCGCGCGAATAGGTCGCCTCCACATCGCGCGAGGCCCATCCTCTCGCGGCCATCAAGACCGGCCCGATGGCAAGCCGCAACGCCAGTTCACGATCGGCGCGTTCGGGCGTTTCAGGCAGGCCGGCGAGCAGATCCAGCGCCATGCCGAGCTGGCGGAGCGCCTCGGCGTTTGCCGAGCGTTGCCACGCCTGCTGGCCCGCGCTATGCAAATACTCGACCGCTTTCGGGACGTTTCCGCTGAGGCTATAGTGATGCGCGAGTTCGTTCCAGTAGTCCTTGAGACGTGCATGGAAAAGCGCTTCGATCGCCTGACCGATGCGCTCGTGCAGCAACCGGCGACGCTCGGCCAGCATCGAACTGCCCGCCACCTCCTGCGTCAATGCATGCTTGAAGCCATATTCCACCGCCGGAAAAGCGGGCTGCTCATAGATGAACTCCCCCGCTTCCAGACGTGACAGACTCGCGTACAGCTCATCGTCAGGCAAATCGACGACACACTGAACGAGATTCGCCGGGAACGTCTTCCCAATCACCGCGAGCGTCTGCAACAAGTCTTTGTCTGCGGCGAGCAGCCGGTCGATACGCGAAGCGAGCACGCCTTGCACCGTGGTCGGGATATGTAGCGCGACCGGCGCCGCTTCCATTCGATAATGACCAGGCGCGCCCACGAGCACGTGTTCCTCGGCCAAAGTCTGGACGACTTCCTCAATAAAGAATGGGTTGCCCTCCGTTTTATCGAGCACGTGCTGTTTGACGCCAACAAGCGTCCGGTCGTCGCCGACGAGCGCGCTAATGAGGCCTTGCGCGTCGGCACGATCCAGCGGCTCCAGCACCAGTTGCACATACCCGGCGCGATCGCCCCAGTCATGCCGATACTCCGGGCGATAGTTCAGCAGCAACAGAAGATGCGCACTCGAAACGCGCTCAACCAGGTAGGCAAGGAACGCTTGCGTCTCGTTGTCGAGCCACTGCAAGTCCTCGAACACCAGGACGACGGGTTCGTTCACGCTCTCGCGCACAAAGAGTTGCGTGATCGCTTCGAACGTGCGGTCGCGCCGGATCTGCGAATCCATTTGCGCGAGGGCCGGGGCTGGTTCACCGATTGCGAGCAGATGGAGCAAATACGGTACGCCGTCCTCGAGATTGCGTTCGAGGGAAAGCACCCGGCCCGTCACCTTTTCGCGGCAGCGCCGTTCGTCGTCTTCCGATGAAATCTGAAAGTAGTCCTTCAGCAATTCGATGAGCGGCAAATACGCGAAGGATTTGCCGTGCGAGACCGAGAACGTCTCCACCACGCGACATCCTTTTAGCGCCGAGCGTTTGAATTCGTGAAAGAGCCTCGATTTTCCAACGCCCGCTTCGCCAACCACGCCGACGATGCTGCATTGACCGGCTTTCGTGGCAACGAGTGCACTGCGCAGAGCGTTGAGTTCAGGCTCGCGCCCGACGAACCGGGCCAGCCCGCGCCGCTCGGCCACCTGAAGACGTGTGCGTAGCACGCCCGGCCCCTGCACCTCGTACACATCGAGCGGTTCGACCACGCCTTTGACCTGTGTTCGTCCCAGGGCCTTGAACTCGAAATAGCCCTCGGTCAGCCTATAGGTGGACTGGCTCACGAGTATCGATGCCGGCGTCGCAATGGCCTCCATGCGCGAGGCGATATGGATCGTGTTGCCGACAGGATCATAGTCCGCCTGCAAGTCGCTCTTGTGGATGGACCGCATGAGGACCTCGCCGGTGTGGACCCCCACCCGGATCTGCAAGGGAATGCCGCGCTCGAGGCGAATGCGGTCGCTATGACGGCGCATGGCCTGCTGCATTCTGAGCGCGGCGTAGAGCGAGCGCTGCGGATGATCCTCGTGTGCAATCGGCGCGCCGAACAAGGCCAGAATGCCGTCGCCGAGCAACTTCGCTACGAAGCCCTCGTAATGGTGAACGGCTTCCATCATCAACTCGAGGACGGGAGCGATCAGACTGTGAGCCTCTTCCGGATCCAGGCCGTAGATGAGTGCCGTCGAGCCGGCCATGTCCGCAAACAGGGCGGTAATGGTCTTACGTTCGCTGAGCGCTTTGCCGCGGGCTTCGAGGGCCGCCTGAGCGGCGTGGATCTGCTCAGCGAGGCGTGAAGGGGTGTAATCGACAGGGGATGGGAGCGGCGCAGTGTGAGCGACGACGGTGCCGCACTGCTCGCAAAACCTCGCGCCCTCGCGGCATTCGAAGCCACAATTTGTGCAGCGCATATAGCCCCTGATCTCGAGAGACGCCCTCCGTGGCAATTACCATTAAAAGCTCAATCAATCGACGCTTCAAGCTGACTTGCAAGCTCGTTCAGATCGTCGACGACGAAATCCCACGCCTGTTCCGCTTTCAGGTCCGTTTTCTGATGCGGACCGTGTTCGGTCGGCCGCACGACGAACGCGGTCGACAGTCCGAGCCGGCGCGCCGCGGCAAGGTCGCCGTTATGCGCCGCGACGAGGCACAGTTCGGCGGGCGCGAGCCCCAGAATGTCCACCGTCTCGCTGTACACCTGCGGCGAGGGCTTGTAAGCGCGCACCACTTCGGCGCCGAGAATGGCGTCCCATGGCAAACCGGCGCGTTTGGCCAGATCCACCATGAGCCGGATGTTGCCGTTCGACAAGGGCGCGATGATGAACCGGCGTTTCAGGCGGCTCAGCGCCCCGGCCGAATCCGGCCACGGATCGAGCCGATGCCAGGCGAGGTTGAGTTCGTCGATTTCCGCCTCCGTCGCCCCGGCAATGTGGTTCCGTTCCAGCACCTTCACGAGGTTCTCGCGATGCAGAACGTCGAGGCGCACGTATGGCCGGCGCCCGCTGCGGATCTCCTCCATGGAAGGCGAATACTCGCGCCGCCAGGCGTCGGCGAACTCGAAGGCATCGAGGTTCGGCGCGTGGCGCTGGAGAAAAGCGGCGGTATCCCTCGCGACGCCGTTTCGCCAGTCCACCACGGTGCCGAAGACGTCGAATACGAGGGCCTTGATTTTGCCAGGGTTCGTCATAGGGGCCGGAATGGGGAGTGGATCAGGACTCAGTATGGTGCGCCACTCCCCTGGACGCTTCAAGCCGCTTCGGCTTCCAGCTCGCGCCCGGGAATCGCGGCGAGCAGCGTGCGCGTATAGGGATGACGCGGCGCGCGCCAGATGTCCTGGTGGTCGCCGCTCTCGACGATCTTGCCCTGTTGCATCACGTGCACCCGGTCCGCGATATAGCGCACGACCGAAAGATCGTGGGAAATAAAGAGCATGGAGAGCCCCAGTTCTCGCTTGAGCTCGACGAGCAGATTGAGGATTTGCGCCTGGATTGAAACATCGAGCGCCGATACCGGCTCGTCGCAGATCAGCAACGCGGGTTCGAGCACGAGCGCGCGCGCAATACCAATGCGCTGACGCTGCCCGCCGGAGAATTCATGCGGAAAGCGCGCGAGCGCTGCCGCGGGAAGACCGACCCGTTCGAGCGCCGTGCATACGCGAGCGCGGCGCGCCGCTGCGTCGCCAACACCATTCACGGCCAGCACGGTTTCCAGAATGTCGCCCACCGTGCGGCGCGGATTGAGCGATGCATAGGGATCCTGAAAGACCATCTGGACCTTGCGCCGCATAGGCCGCAACGCGCGCTCGCGCAGTGGCACGAGATCGGTGCCATCAAGCGCGATCGATCCGTTCGCCACCGGCACGAGGCGCATGATTGCGCGCGATAGCGTGGACTTGCCGCAGCCCGACTCGCCCACCAGCCCGACCGTCTCGCCCCGGGCAATCTCGAACGAGACGCCGTCTACGGCGTGCAGTACCGGCGCGCCATTGCGCTGCGGGTACGCCACGCGCAGGTCGCGCACGGCGAGCAGCGGCGCAGCGTCAGCCTCCTGCGTGCCCGCAGCCGCACGCTCGGGCGCCTTGCGCGGCACCACCACGAAGCCGCCCTCCTCTGCGGCCCGATCTGCCGTTGCCGTGTTACGGATTTCCGGCAAGGTCCACGAGCGGTAGTGCAGATCGTCGGCCAGATTGAGCGAGGCGCTCAGGAGTCCCTGGGTATAAGCGTGACGGGGATGCGCAAAGAGATCCAGCGTTCGCGCATCCTCGACCTTGCGCCCGGCCAGCATCACCGCCACGCGATCCGCATGATCGGCTACGACGCCCAGGTCGTGCGTGATCAGCAGGAGCGACATCGACAGCTCGCGGCGCAGCGCGTCGAGCAGTTCGAGAATGCGCGCCTGGATCGTCACGTCGAGCGCGGTGGTCGGCTCGTCTGCGATCAGCAGACGGGGGCGGCACGCCACGGCCATCGCGATCATCACGCGCTGGCGCTGTCCGCCCGATAGCTCGTGTGGGTAGTCGTCGAAGCGGCGCTGCGGCTCGGGAATGCGCACGAGATCGAGCAGTTCGACGGCACGCGCGCGGGCGGCCCGCTGCGAGAGCGCTTCGTGCTGGCGCAGCGTTTCCACGACCTGCGCGCCCACGCAGAGCACCGGATTCAGCGAGGTCATCGGCTCCTGAAAGATCATGGAGATCTGACTGCCGCGCAGCTCGCGCACGGCTTTGGGCGGCAAGCCGAGCAGTTCGCGCCCTTCGAAGCGCACGCTACCCGTCACGCGACCAGGCTCGGGAACGAGTTGCATGAGCGAAAGCGCCGTGGCGGATTTGCCGCTGCCCGACTCGCCCACCAGCGCCAGCGTCTCGCCCGCCGCGATATCGAAGCTCACGCCGCGCACCGCCTCGTGCGCCCCAAAATTCACGCGCAAATCGCGCACTTCAAGCAGTTCGCTCACGTGACACCTTTACGGTCGTTGCCGCTGCCGCGGATTGAGGGCTTCGGTCAGGCCGTCGCCGAGCAAATTGAGGGCGAGCACCGCGAGCACGATGGCCGCGCCGGGAATCGCCGTGAGATACCACGCCGTGCGCAGCGAATCGCGTCCTGCGCCGATCATCGCGCCCCAGCTCATGACGTTCGGGTCGCCCATGCCGAGGAACGACAGCGACGACTCGATCAGGATTGCGCTCGCCACCATCACCGAAGCCGTGACGATCACGGGCGGCAATGCATTGGGCAGGATCTCGCCAAAAATGATCCGTGTGTTGCCAAACCCCTGGCTGCGCGCCGCGAGCACGAAGTCCGAGCGTCGCAGCGTGCGAAATTCCGCGCGCACGATACGCGCGACCGTGGGCCACGAGGCAATGCCAATGGCGAGCGCGATCACGACCACGTTGGGCCGCCCGATCGCCACGAGCACGATCACGAGCAAAAAGGACGGCACGGTCTGAAACAGTTCGGTGACGCGCACCAGTGCGTCATCGATCAGGCCTCCGAAATAGCCGCCGATGGCGCCCACCAGCGTGCCGATCACGAGCCCGATCGTTGCCGAGGCCGCTCCGATGAGCAGCGACACGCGCGCGCCATGCGCAATGCCGGCCGCCACGTCGCGCCCAAGCGAATCGGTGCCGAGCCAGAATTGCGGGTCGCTGCCCGGCCATTCGAACGGGCCGCCCACCATGTCGAGCGGGTCGCCCGGGTAGAGCCGCGGCGCGAGCACGGCAAGCACGAGGAATGCGGCGAGCAGCGCGAGGCCCGCGCACGCCGAGGGATTGCGCAGCAGCGCGCGCCAGAATGCGTGCCCGGCGCGGCGCGCGCTTGCGTTGTCACGCCCGGCGCCGCGGCGGCCGAGCAGCGCGAACGCCAGGTGACGCCGCCACGGCGACCCGTGGCTCGTGGCTGCGCGTGGCGCTTGAGCCGGCAGATCCGGCGATTCGAAACTCATTGAAGTTCCTCCTTTAACCGATGCGCGGATCGAGCCACGCCTGCAGCAGATCGACCACGACGTTCGCGACGATCACGAGCAGCGACGACAGCAGCAGCACGCCTAGCAGCACGCTGAAGTCGCGCGCGAGCACGGCGTCGAGTGCGAGGCGGCCGAGCCCCGGCCAACTGAACACGGTTTCCGTCACCGCCGCGCCGCCAAGCAGCGTGCCGAAATGCAACCCCACGAGCGTGGTGAGCGGCATCAGCGCGTTGCGCAGCACGTGCCGCAACGTCACGCGCCACGGATGCAGACCCTTGGCCTGCGCCGTGCGCACGAAATCCTGCCGCTGCACCTCGATCATCGCGGCGCGCGTGATGCGTGCATAGATCGCGACGAAGAAGGTGGCGAGGGTCGCCGCGGGCAGCAATACGTGCCGCGCGACATCGACGACGTAGGCGAAGCCGTGCAGGTTCGCCCCGATCGTGACGTTGCCGCCGCTCGGCAGCCACCCCAGCCGGACGGCGAACAGAATGATGGCGAGCAGGCCGATCCAGAATCCGGGCGTCGAATAGAACAGCAGCGCGAACACCGACAACACGCGATCGGGCCATTTTCCAGACCAGTGCGCCATCACGGCGCCCAGCGCCACGCCGGCTACGAGTGCGAGCGAGAGCGCGACGCCCATCAGCAGCAAGGTGTTGGGCAGGCGCGAGAGGATCAGCTGCATCACGGGCATGTCATAGCGCGGCGAATAGCCAAGGCTGAAATGCGCGAGGTGCTTCAGATAAGTCCAGAGCTGTACGAGCAAGGGCTGATCGAGCCCGAACTTCGCGCGCAGCATCGTCATCGTTTCCGTCGTCGCTGAGCCGGCTTCGCCAGCGATCACGTCGGCGGCGTCGCCCGGCATCAACTTGAGCAGGAAGAAGTTCAGGATCACGATGCCCAGCACCGTGGGCAGCGCCTGCCATGCGGTGCGGCGCAGGATCGTTTGCCAGCGGGCGCTTCGGCTCATCGTCGGGCTCCGTTAGGTGTTGCGGTGCGCATTCGGGCACGCAGTCAGGCGCTCAGCCAGACATCGGCGAAGTTGCCTTCCAGGCCCTGCGCGCTCACCGTGTGATCGTGTACCCGCCGATTGGCGAGCGTCACCATGCGCGGCGCGACCAGATTGAGAATCGGCAGATCGCGGTAGACAGTCTGCTGGAACTGTTTGTAGAGGCTCACGCGGCGGCTATCGTCGATTTCAACCGATGCCGCTTCGAGCAGACGGTCCGCTTCCGCACTGCTGTAATGCGGCGCATTCGAGAATGGCACGCCAGGGCGGATATTCTTCGACCAGTAAAGACGCTGCACGCCCACTGCCGGATCGAACAGGGTATTCACGCCGATGCTCGTGAAGTCGAACTGGCGGTCGGCGTAGACACGCTTCAGAAACGACGGCAGATCCTGCGAGCGCACCGTGACGTCGATACCCACGCGCGCGAGCGCCGATTTCACGTAGCCGGCCTGGCGCTGGTACATGTCGCCATACGGCAGGTAATCGTGCGTCAGCCTGAACCGCACGCCATCCGCACCGCGCGGCTTGCCTGCCGCGTCTAGCAGCGCCTCGGCCGCATGCGGGTCGAACGCGTAAGGCGCGATCTGCGCGTCGTGATACGGCGAAGCGGGCGTGATAGGCGTAGGCGAAACGTCCGCATAACCGTAGGCCACGGTCTTTTGCACGACCTGCGGGTTGATGGCATGCGCGATGGCCTGGCGCACGCGCGGGTCCTTCAATACCGGATGATCGAGATTGAAATCGATTTCCGCCAAAGGCTCGAGAAAACGGTAGCCGCGCGTTTCGGTCACGAGCTGCGGCAATTGTGTGAGGCGCGGCAAGTCGGTGAGCGGCGCCGGGTTTTCGCCGCCCAGATCGAGCGCGCCGGTTTCGAACGCTGCCGAGCGCGCGGCCGGATCGGGTATGACCTTGTAGACGAGCGCGTCGATATACGGCTTGCCCGCGTCCCAGTAGTCGGGATTGCGCTCATAGACGATGCTCGCGCCGCGCGTCCACGACTTGAAGCGAAACGGCCCGGTGCCGACGGGCGCATTGTTGTGCGGGTTCGCAAGCGGATCGCCCGTGGCGTACAGGTGCTTCGGCACGATCGGCGATTCGCCCGCGGAAAGCGCCTTGAGGAGAA
This sequence comes from Paraburkholderia sp. JHI869, assembly GCF_038900775.1. NCBI lineage: Bacteria > Pseudomonadati > Pseudomonadota > Betaproteobacteria > Burkholderiales > Burkholderiaceae > Paraburkholderia > Paraburkholderia sp. JHI869. Next base: position 214,240 of record NZ_JAYMSC010000007.1, on the reverse strand, counting down.
ACGGCGCGGGTTTCGACAATTCGATGATCGCCGTGCTCACGTCGGGCGTCTGCACGTTCGTCACGTTAGCAAAGGTGCTGCGCCCGCGCGGGTGAATCGCTTTGAGCAAGTCGATCGAGAATGCCACATCCGCGGAAGTGAACGGCTGGCCATCGTGCCAGCGCACGTTCTGCCGCAGCTTGAACGTGTAGCGCAGACCATCGGGACTCACGGTCCACGCGGTCGCGAGTTGCGGTTGCGCACGCAAATCGAAGTCATAGGCAAGGAGTCCCTCCAGTACCTTCGAACTCACGGCGAGCGCCGGTCCCGTGGTCTGGAAGATCGACACCAGCACCGGCGGCTCGGGATTGATCAGGACGTTTAACGTGCCGCCGCGTTTGCGCGTAATAGCGCCCTGGGCGCGGGCAATTGCGGGAAGGCCCGCCGACGCAGCAGCCGCGCCGCTTGCGATGAGAAATTCCCGACGAGTCAAACGTGACATGGTGATGCGTTCCGATATCAATGTGGCTAAACGAGGCTACACGTTGCGATCTGCGAGAACCGGTAAATTCTCGCCGTGGCGACAGTGCTGCAATCGTAGCAACGGCCTCCTCGTGCGCTAACCAAGCGATGCTGCTATCCATATGACCTCGCGCCCCGAACGGCAAATGCAGCAGCACGGCAACGCAATTGGAAAGCAGAAAAGCTTCTTTGTGGTTCGCGCGCGGCGCGTGTTTAATCCATCGATCGACTGAGCAACTAATTGGCGGCAACGCGTCCGGTGCCGCAACGAACTTCCAGGGTGTTTGTCTTGAGCGATATTCCCGTAGCCGAGCCGCACGCTTTCACTCGCGCATCGACTTCCTTCGTGCCCGTGGCCTCCCCCGCCACCTTTCCCGATAGCCCGGCAGCGCGCGCGTTTGCGCAGCCGCTCATGCTCGGGCTGTTCCTGCCGATCCAGGCTGGCGGATGGAGTGCATCCACGCTGCCGCGCACGACGGACTGGTCGTTCGACTACAACGCCGCGCTCGTGCGGAAGTGCGAAGCGCTCGGGTTCGATCTTGTCTTCGCCCTGTCGCAATGGCTGCCAAAAGGCGGCTATGGCGGCGTATTCGACGGCCACGCGCTCGACTCGTTCATGACGCTGGCGGCGCTGACCGCGCGCACCGAGCGCATCATCCTCGCCGCGACGACGCATGTGCTCTACGGACCGTGGCACCCGCTGCACTTCGCCAAGTTCACGGCCACGCTGGACCATATATCGCGTGGCCGCTGGGGCATCAACGTGGTGACGGGGCACCGCGCCGTCGAACACGAGATGTTTGGCTGGAACCGCATCGAGCATGATCGGCGCTATGACATGGCCGCAGAATTTCTCGACGCCGTACAACAGTTGTGGGCGCAACCGGATAATTTCAGTTTCGAGCCGGAACTCTCCGGCTGGCGTCTGCAAGGTGCGTTCGTGACACCCAAGCCGCAGTATGGACGCCCGCTGCTCATCAATGCGACGGGCTCCGACGCAGGCATCGACTTCGCCGCACGCTACTCCGACGTGGTGTTCATCACGAGCCCGGCGGGCCCGCAGATCGATCGCGCGTTGGAGGCGCTGCCCGCGCACACCGCGCGGGTGAAGGCTGCGGCGCACGCGTATGGCCGTCAGGTGCGCACGTTGATCAATCCCATGGTGATCTGCCGTGAGACGTCCGCCGAAGCGCGCGCGTATCACGACGCCATTGTTGCGCACGCAGACGACGGGAGTTTTCACCGCTTCGACAGCGACGCGCACGCATGGCGCGGAGGTTTCGAAGACCGCGCGAAGGCGGCCTCGCGCGCCGTGGGTGGCAACATTGCGATCGTGGGCTCGCCCGAAGAAGTCGCCGACAAGATCATCAAGCTTCACGCGGCAGGCATCGACGGCGTGCAGTTGAGTTTCTACGACTTTCAGCCGGACCTGGACTTCTTTGGCGAACGCGTGCTGCCGCTGCTGCACGAGGCTGGATTGCGCCGCTGAGCGCGGCGCGTAGCAACTTCATCAGGCGCGTTGAAGTTCCGCGCCAATCGCCGCCTCACGCACGAGCGGCCGCTCCAGCCCGAGATGCGAACGCAGGGTGTTGCCTTCGTATTCCGTTCGAAAGAGGCCGCGCCGTTGCAGGATCGGCACAACACCGCTTACGAACGCCTCCAGGCCGTCCGGCAGCGCGTCGGGCATGAGGTTGAAGCCGTCGGCAGCTTCGCCCTTGAACCAGTGTTCGATATCGTCGGCGATCTGCTCAGGTGTACCAACGACCACGCGATGTCCGCCGCCGCCCGCGAGAGAGCGGATCAGCTCGCGCACCGTGTGGCCGCCACGCCGCGCCTCGGCGATCGTGGCGTGAAAGAACGTATGGTTGCCGTTGCCGCCGCCCGGCAGCGCGAGATCTTCCGGCAGGCGCGCGTCGAGGTCGAGCTGATCGGGCGACAGGCCCAGTGTGCCGGCGAGGCGCGTGAGGCTGTAGCGCCAGGGAATCTGCTCGACGAGTTCGTCGCGCCGCCGTATCGCCTCGGCCTCGGTGGCGCCGATGATGGTCGTGAGGCCCGCGAGCACTTGCACGCCCTGCGTACGTCCGTGTGCGGCCGCGCGCGCATTGAGGTCGCGCCGGTACGCCGCCGATTCCTCGAACGATTGCGACGCGGAAAACACGGCCTCTGCGTGACGCGCCGCGAGATCGCGGCCATCCCCCGAGCCGCCCGCCTGCACGAGCACAGGGTGACCTTGCGGCGCACGCGGAAGATTCAGCGGCCCCTGCACCTTGAAAAAGCGCCCTTCATGCGCGACTGGCCGCACCTTCGTCACGTCGATGAAGCGGCCGCTTGCCTTGTCGCCAACGAAGGCATCGTCGTCCCAGCTATCCCAGAGCGCTTTGACGAGTTCCGTAAACTCCGCGGCACGCGCATAGCGTTGCGCGTGATCGGGCACCGCGTCGTGGCCAAAATTGCGCGCGGACGGCAAATCGGCCGTCGTCACGACATTCCAGCCCGCGCGGCCACGACTCACATGATCGAGCGTGGCGAAGCGGCGCGCGATGTTGTAGGGCTCGTTGTAGCTCGTCGAAGCCGTGCCGATTACGCCGATGTGCGTGGTCGCCGCCGCAATGCTGGCGAGCAGCACCGTGGGCTCGAGCGCCGTGATTGGGCGGAAGTCGATCTGATCGATGATCGCCGCGTTGTCGGCGAGAAAGACCGCATCGAACTTCGCGCTTTCTGCCAGTTGCGCGACTCGCACATAGTGGCCCACGTCCACGAATGCGCGAGGATCGGCGTCGGCAAGACGCCACGCGGATGGCACGAAACCCGAGTGGAGGATATTGACGTTCAAATGCAGGCGTCGCGACGCTTCGGTCGCCGAAGTTCGGCTCATTTCGTGGACACTCCTCGAATCGTGGATTTCAAAACACGCGGCCTTCGGTGAGGTGCGTCGTCACGCCGTTCAGGGCGAAGTCGCCTACCACGCGGGCTTTGTGCAGCAACGGGTTGTGACTGAAGATCGTGCGCAGGTTGCGCCAGTGCCTGTCGAAATTGTGCGCGCGCGAAGTGGCCGATGCGCCGCCTGCTTCGAACAGACGCTCGGCCGCTTCGAGTGCGAGCTTGCTCACCACGAGCTGCGTGCGCGCCGTTGCCAATGCGCCTTCCAGCACGAGCTGATCGGCGTCTGGCGCACCCGCGCGGATCGCTTGCGCCGATCGGTCGAGCGTGCGGGCGTTCTCGCGAACGAGCGCGTCGATCGCGTGGCTGTGCGCGGAGAGCGTGCCGACGACCTGCTGAATGAACGCATCCTCGCGCGCCGAAGGCGCGGTGCTGTGCAGTACGGGGCGGCCGTGCTCCAGCACATAACGCTTCGCATCCGCGACCACGTTGCGCACGATGCCAGCCGCGACGGCCACGAGGTGGAGCTGCCGCAGCGCGCCGCCATGACGGCCCGCGAGCGTGGCGAGGCCGCGCTCCGTGAGCTCGTCCGCACGCACCAGCAGATTCTCGAACACGAGACTGCCGCTCGCCGTCATGCGCTGCCCCATGCCGTCCCAGTCGTCGAGCACCGTGAGCCCCTCGCGCCGCACCGGCACGATCGCGACTACCGGCTGGCCTTCGTCGTTGAGCACGCTCAGGCGCGCGTAGTCGGAAAAGGCCGTGCCGGTTGAATAGTATTTGCGGCCATCCAGCCGGTAATGCTCGCCGTCGCGCCGCAGCGCCGTGGTGTATTCGCCCGGACGCGCCGTGCCCAGCTCGGTAGAAGCGCCCCCGAAGATGGCGCCGTCAATCACGCGCTGGATCTGCAGATCGTTGAACGGCGTGCGCGCCGAGAGCAGCAGCGCTTCGGTCTGGTCGTAGTGAATACGCAGCGCGTGCGCGAGATTGCTGTCGGCTGCGGCCAGTGTCGCGATCACGTCGAACTCGTCCACGAGCGAGCCGCCCAGGCCGCCCCATTCCACCGGCAACCGAAGGCGCCCCAGCCCTGAGCGCCGGAATGCGTCGAAGCCCTCGAACGGCAATTCGCGGCGCCCTTCGCGCGCAGCCGCCTCTTTGCCGATTTCAATCGCAAGCGTGGGCAAGCCGGCGAGCGCATCCTGCAACGACAAACTGGCCACGCGATCGCGCACCGGAAGTGGAGTGGGAAGAGCAGACATTGAGTTTTCCTTTTTGTCAGGCCCACGAATGGTTGTGATTCGCGGGCGGCCTCAAGGCGTTTTGCCAAAAAGGAAAAGTATAGGGAGCGCATTGCCCGCGACTAACCACGGAATTCGACTTTTGTTATTCGCGTGTCTGCGTTGGCCCGCATTACACTCAATCGAACAGCACGATATTGCTGCCAAAGCTAATCACCACCGCGCGCGGACCTATTTCACGATTCGTTCTTTGACCGCGCGGCAAGCGCTTGCCGATAATCGTTCGCACCATGCCGCCCGCGCCGACGTTGTGCGCGCTATGCCTGTTCGCGACCGAGGAATCTTCATGACCCGTCTCTGGTACACCCGTTGCCCTGCGCCGACGCCCTTTGGCATTGCCGCGCAACAAGGATTGCTGCAGGAGGAATTCGCTGCCGACGGCATCGAAGTGAAGGCGTTGCAGGACGCCGAAGATCCGGCCATCCGCCGCTCGCATTTCACGCATACTCAGCCGTGGTCGTTTCGTCAGGGCGGCAATATTCCAGCGCTATGGGCGCGAGCGCAAGGCGGCGACACGCGGCTCATCGGTGTGAGCTGGGTCGATGAGTTTCAGGCGCTCATCACGCTCGATCCGCATCTCGAACCTGCGAGAGCCTCGCTCGTTGGGCGTCGATTCGGATTGCCGATCAATACGACCAGCGAGGTGGTCGATTTTCATCGCGCCACTGCGCTGAGAGGTTTCCACACGCTGCTCGAAGCCATCGACGCCTCGCCTGCCGATGTGGAACTCGTTGATCTGCCACACGCGCCCCGTGGCCTCGCCCACGCAAAACCGGATGAATCCGCGCTGCTCGCCACGTGGCTCGACGCGCAGCGCGCTCACGAGTTTTCGCGCGAGGCGGCGGCGCTGCTGCGCGGCGAGGCCGACGTGGTGTTCGTCAAGGGCGCGACGGGTCTCGACATCGCCAATGTTCTCGGTGCGCGTGTGCTGGTCGAAATCGGCGCGCACCCCGATCGCCGCGCGCACGCGAACAACGGTACGCCGCGTCCGCTCACAGTCGATGCGCAATTGCTGCGCGAACGCCCCGATATCGTCGAACGCGTGCTCGCGCGCACGCTAGACGTTGCCGCGTGGGCCGGCGCGCACCCAGGCGAGGTCACGCGCTATGTCGCGCGCGAAGTGCGCAGCGCCGAGCACTGGGTCACGCGTGCGTATGGCGCTGGCCTGCACAGGCAACTTGCGATCGGGCTCGATGCCGAGGCGCTCGACGCGCTGGAGCACTTCAAGCGCTTTCTCTTCGCACACGGCTTTATCGCGAGCAATTTCGACTTCGCACAATGGGTCGATCCGGCGCCGCTCCAGGCAGCGCTAGCGCGTCGCGCGGAGCGTGCCTGCGCGCTTGCTGGCTAACCTGCCGGCTAACCGATGAGGGCGCCGCCTGGCCGCGCCCATTTCCTCTAATCGCCCTTGCCAATCCGATGATTCCTCTCCTCCTGCGCACAGCGGCGCGCCGTGCCGTTCTGCTGCTCCTCGTCATGGCGAGCGTGGTCGCGCACGTTGCAGCGCACGCACAAACGCGCGGCGGCACGCTCAATTTCGTGGTGACGCCAGAGCCGACGGCGCTCGTGGATATCGCCACAACGGCCGTGAATGTCCTCAAGGTCAGCCCGAAAGTGATCGAAGGGTTGCTCGACTACGACTTCGATCTGAAGCCCAAACCGCTGCTCGCGACCTCATGGGAGATCGAGGATGGCGGCCGCCGCTACGTGTTTCATCTGCGGCGCGGCGTGAAATGGCATGACGGTGCGCCCTTCACTTCCGCCGACGTTGCGTGGTCGATCGAGACGTTGCGCAAGGTGCATCCGCGTGCGCGCACCACGTTCTCGAACGTCACCGCGATTGCTACGCCGGACCCCTATACGGTCGTGCTGACGCTCAGCGAACCCACACCGTGGCTGATTCGAGCGTTCTCGGCCTCGGAAACGGCGATCCTGCCGAAGCACATCTACGAGGGACGGGATGTGCTCGCCAATCCGGCCAATAACGCGCCCATCGGCACGGGACCGTTCCGTTTCGTCAAGTGGGTGCGCGGCAGCTACATCGAATACGCGCGCAACGACGACTACTGGAACACCGGCAAGCCGTACCTGGACCGCATCATCGTGAAGATCATCGCCGATCCTGCTGCGCGGGCGGTGGCGTTCGAGGACGGCTCGGTCGATCTCGGCGGCGATACGCCCGTGCCGCTCGCCGACCTCGATCGCCTCAAGGCCGACCCGACACTCGCCATCGAAACACGCGGCTATGAGTTCCAGGCGGGCGTGGCGCGTATCGAGTTCAATCTCGACAATCCGGTGCTCAAATCGTTGAAGGTGCGTCAGGCGATTGCGTCGGCGATCGATCGCGAAGTCATCCGCAGGGTCATCTACTATGGCTACGGGACGCCCACCGCGAGCCCGCTGATGCCGTCGAATCCCTACTATGACGCGGCCCCCACGCCCTACCCGTTCGATGTGGCGCGCGCGAACCGTCTGCTCGACGAGGCGGGCTATCCGCGCAAGGCCGACGGCGCGCGCTTCGCGCTCACGCTCGACCCGCTGCCCATTGGCGATTTGCCGGCGCGCACGGGCGAATACATCAAGTCGGCGCTCGCCCGCGTGGGCATTGCCGTGACGATCCGCAATCAGGATCTCGCCGCTTATCTGAAGCGCGTGTACACCGACCGGCATTTCGATTTCACCGTGAATGGCATGAGCAATCTGTTCGATCCGGTGGTGGGTGTGGCGCGCTTATATACGACCGACAACTTCCGCCCCGGCGTGCCCTTTACCAACGGCTCGCATTACAGCAACCCGGAAATCGACGGCCTCTTTGTGCAAGCCGCGCGAGAAGGCGACGAAACGAAGCGCAAACAGCAGTTCGCGCAAATCCAGCGCATTCTGGAGCGCGAGCTGCCGGACCTGAATCTCGTCGCGCCGCAGTGGGTCACGCTCGCCTCGAAACGCGTGCACGCCCACAGCATTTCACCCGACGGCACGGCCGCGAGTTTCGCCGATGTCTGGCTTTCGCGGTGAGCGAGCTCACGCCGCACTGTTTGAATGAATCAGGAAAAGTCCATGGAATATCGGCAACTGGGCCATAGCGGCCTGAAAATCTCCACGCTTACGCTCGGCACGATGATGTTCGGCGGACAAACCGACGAAGCCACGGCTGAACGCATCATTGCCGCCGCGCAGGAGCAAGGCGTGAATTCGATCGATACCGCCGACGTCTACCACCAGGGCGGCTCGGAGCGCGTGGTGGGCCGGCATATTGCGCGGCAACGCGACCGCTGGGTGCTCGCAACGAAGTTCGGCAACCCCGTTGGCGACCCGTCCGGTTTCGCGCCCGGCAGCGGCAGCCGCGATATCAACGCGGCCGGCGCTTCGCGCAAGCACGTGATCCGCGCGGTCGAAGCGAGCCTCGCCCGGCTCGACACCGACTATCTGGATCTCGTGTATCTGCATCGCGAGGATCACCACACGCCTGTCGAGGAAACCGTGCGCGCGCTGGGCGATCTGATCGCCGCCGGCAAGCTGCGTCACTACGGTCTCTCGAATCATCGCGCGTGGCGCATTGCGGAGTTCAGCCGGGTGGCCGATTTGCTCGGCGTGCCGCGGCCCGTTGCGAGCCAGCCGCTCTACAACCTCGCCAATCGCCAGGTCGAAGCGGAGCAGTTGAGCGCCGCCTGGCACTACGGACTTGGTGTGATCTCGTACAGCCCGCTCGCACGCGGCGTGCTGACCGGCAAATACGAGCCTGGCGCTCAGCCCGGCGTCGACACGCGCGCGGGGCGTCAAGACCGCCGCCTGAGCGAGACCGAATGGCGGCCGGAAACGATCGAGCTTGCGCGGCGCGTTCAGGCGCATGCGCACGCGCGCAACCTCACTGCCGCGCAGTTTGCGCTGGCGTGGGTGCTCAACAGCCGCTATATCACTTCGGCAATCGCGGGCCCTCGCACCGAAGCGCAATGGCGCGATTATCTGCCCGCGTTGCAATACAAACTCGATGTGGATGACGAAGCATTTGTCGATTCGCTCGTGACAAGCGGCCATCCGTCGACACCGGGATACAACGACCCCGGCCACCCGTTCTTCGGACGCCTCGTGCGCCACGGCGCCGCGCAAGACCCGCGTGCGCCCGGCGGCGAACGCTAATCGCTCAAGGAGTGCACCGTGAACGCATTCACGCCAGACGCCGCGCTCGCGCGCGACGACTTTCAAGCTGCAACATTGATCGAGCGCGCGGCGCTGCTCGGCCGCGCGTTTGCCGCCGTGGCCGACGAGCATGACCGCAACGCCACGCCGCCGCTCGAGCAATTCCGCGCGTTGCGCGAAGCGGGTCTGCTGCGCGCGAATATTGCGTGCAGCGATGGCGGCTTCGGCGCTGGGCTCGCGCTCGCGCGCGCTATCGTCGGCGAAATCGCCTATGGCGATCCCTCGGTCGCGCTCATTCTTTCGATGCACTACAGCCAGCACGCCATGATCGTGCACGACGCGCGCGAAAGCGCGGGCAACTGGCCCGCAGCGCTCGCGCAACGCCTCACGCGGGCGAGCGTGGAAGGCCGCGCGCTCGTCAACGCGGCGCAGGTCGAACCGGCGCTCGGTTCGCCCTCGCACGGAGGCCTGCCCGAAACGCTCGCGCGCCGCGAAGGCGCCACGTGGCGGATCAGCGGACACAAGCTCTATGTGACGGGCGCGCCCTTGCTTACGTGGATCAACGTGCTCGCACGCACAGACGAACCGCAGCCGCGCTTCGGCCACTTCCTCGTGCCACGCGAGGCGGCAGGCGTGCGCATTGTCGAGACCTGGGACCCGCTTGGCATGCGGGCAAGCGCGAGTCACGATGTGGTGTTCACGGATGTGGCGATTCCCGTCGACGATGTCGTGGGCCTGAGGCCGGCCGAGCTTGGCGTGCAGCGCGATCCGCACGCCACCGCGTGGTACTTCAGTCTGGTCGGTACGGTCTACGACGGCGCGGCGCGGGCGGCCCGCGACTGGCTGCTCGCGTTTCTCAACGAGCGCAAGCCCGCTGCGCTAGGGGGTGCCGCGCTCGCCACCGTTCCCATCGTGCAGGAAAGCGTGGGACGCATCGAGATGCTGCTGGCAAGCAACGACTGGCTGCTGCGCACCCATGCCGAAGCGGTCGACGCAGGCGCCGAACCTGCCACGCTTTCCGCCGTCGTCAAGCACAATGTGGTGGACAACGCCATTCAGGCCGTGGATATCGCGCTCGAACTCGCGGGCAATCATGGCATTGCGCGGCACAATTCCCTCGAACGGCATCATCGCAATGTGCAATGCGCGCGCATTCACGCGCCGTCCAACAGCTTGCTGCGCGCCATGGCGGCGCGTCGCGCGCTGGGCTTGTGAGAAAGCCCAGGCGCACGCGGGTCGGATCGCAAATAGGTCAAGCTAGACGATTCCCGGCGCCGCCGCTTCAAGCACGTTCACGCGCTTCGGAATCAGTTTGAGGTCGAAGAAGGTATTGGCGATCTGCTGTTGCTCCGCGAGGATGGCTTTCGTGATCGGGCCCGTGCCAAACTGCACGCGGCCGATCGCCTCGCTGACCACGTCGTTGGGCAGCCCCCACAACTGCGCGAGTTGAGTGGCGAGCGCGGCCCGGTTAGCCTGCCCCCATTGATCGATCTGACTCAATTCTTCGATGAGAATCTTGATGACGTCGGGGTTTTGCTTTGCATAGCTGAGCGACGAGAAATAGTAGGCCCGGTTGCCGACCACACCGGTCGCATCGGCGAGGATGCGGGCGTCGAGCGTTTTTTGCGCGGCGGCGAGAAACGGATCCCAGATCACCCACGCATCGATGGAGCCGCGCTCGAAAGCCGCGCGCGCATCGGCGGGCGCGAGGAACACGACTTTCACATCGCCATATTGAATGTTGTGCGCTTGCAGCAGCTTCACGAGGAAGTAGTGGACGTTGCTGCCGCGATTGAGCGCGATCGTTTTGCCCTTGAGATCCGCCACGCTGCGAATGCCCGAAGCGTGCGGCACGAGCACCGCTTCCGATTGCGGGCGCGGCACCGTGGCCGCGACATAGGCGAGCGGCGCACCGGCCGCCTGCGCGAAGATGGGCGGCGCCTCTCCCACGTCGCCAAAATCGATCGAGCCTACGTTGAGGGCTTCGAGTTGCACGGGCCCCGCATCGAACTCTGTCCACGTGAGCGCGACACCCAGCGGCGCGAGCCGTTTCTCTAGCGTTCCACGTCCTTTCAGCAGGCTCAGATAGCCTTTCTGATTGCCGATGCGCAGCGTGCGCGATGCGCCGGCCGCGCGGGCGGGAAGCGCGCCGAGCACAGGCAAAGCGGCGAGCGCGGCGGCTCCGGCTGAGATTCGAATGAAGTTGCGGCGTGCGTTCATGCGCGGCTGCCTCGGCAGTGAATAAGAAAGAAGCCGATGTTATAAGCCGCGCGCCAGCGTGAAAACCATCAAATACTGCGCTTCTAATTCCCGTTAAAGATAACAGCGCGGCCGCGCAATCCATGCGGGCAGCCGATATGCAAATCTCGATTTGATATTGGCCGCGCCAGGAAGCCACAACCATAATCGGCTTTCCAAACCTTGTAGTCACTCATCATGATAAATCGATTAGTTATCCAAACGGTGTTTTCCACTATCGCGCTGTTTGCGCTGCCATTGCCTGCTGTGCACGCCGCCGGCAGCGCCGCGCACGTGTTGCGCGTCGGCTTTGTGCCCGGTCCGTACGCCGACGAATTCCGCGAAGGCGTCGAGCCGCAGCTCAAGCGCAAGGGTTACATCATCCAGTACGTGAATTTCAGCACCGGGCTCGAAGCGAATCAGGCCGTGTGGCACGGCGAGATCGCCGCCGATGTGATGCAGCACAGCGTCTATCTGAAGGCCTACAACGACCGCAACGGCACCGATCTCGTGGGCGTCGTGCAGGTGCCGACGCCGCCCATGGGCCTCTACTCTACCCGTCATCATTCGCTCTCGGAGGTGAAATCCGGCGCAACGGTCGCGGTGCCCAACGATCCCGTCAACCTCGAACGCGCGCTCAAGATTCTTCAGGCGATTGGCTGGATACGCATTCGCGAGAATCCCAATCCCGTCGATGTTTCCGAGCGTGACGTGATCGCTAACCCCGCTGGCATCCGCATCGTCCCGCTCGAAACCGCGCAGGCTCCGCGGGCACTCGAAGACGTGGATTTCGCGGCGATCCAGGGCAACTTCGCCATTTCGAGCGGGCACCGCCTGACCGAAGCACTGGCGCTCGAGCAAATGCGCTCGCCTTACGTGAATCAAGTGGTCGTCAAATCGGCGAATCGCAATTCACAGGAGACCGCCGATATCGTCGCGGCCTACCAGTCGGATGAATTCCGGGCGGCGATCCTGCGCAACCCGACCTGGCAGGGCTACCGCTTGCCCGATTACTTCCCGCACTAAATCGTTCGATGTTCGCGATGTTTTAGCCTCGATCCTGGCTTGAAAAGCCCCATAACCATGAAAAAAACACTTCTCGCGCTATCTACGATTGCACTGTCGCCGCCCGCCGCCTATGCCCAAAGCAGCGTGACGCTCTACGGCATCGTCACAGGCAACGTGACTTACACGAACAATGTTCAAACGGCAGCCACGCCCGCCGGCGGCAAGCCCACGGGCGGCGGCCAGGTCGCCCAGTTCGACAGCGGCACCTCGGGGCCGAGTTCGAGCCGCTGGGGCCTGAAAGGCACCGAGGATCTGGGCGGCAGTGTGAAGACGCTGTTCGTGCTCGAAAGCGGCTTTAGCGTGAGCAATGGCACGCTCGGCCAGGGCGGTACGCTGTTCGGCCGTCAGGCCTGGGTGGGGATCACGGCGCCCAGTTACGGCACGGCATCGCTCGGGCGCCAGTCCGACGCCGCGGTGGATTATGTCTCGCCGCTGCTTTACGCCTGGTACTTCGGCAACCTCGCGATCCATCCGGCAGATTATGACAACCTGAACTTCACGCACCGCATCAACAACGCGATCAAATATAGTTCGGACTCCTTCGGAGGATTCCGGTTCGGCGCGCTATACAGCCTGGGCGGGATTGCCGGCAACGTCACGCAGAACCAGTACTGGTCCGCTGGCTTCAACTATACCGGGCCGAGCGTTGCGGTCGCGGCGTCCATCATCAATGCGCGTAATCCGAACACTTCGCTCTATGGCACGAACGCGAATGCGAGCGCGACCGGCAACAATCTCGGCTCCGCAGGTTCCGCCACGACGCCTGCATCGAACCCGTCGATCTCGGGATTCGCCTCCGCCCGCACGCAGCAGACGGTCGCCGTGGCCTCGACCTGGACGATCGGTTCGGCCATCCTGGGCCTCGCATGGTCCAACACGCAATACCGCGACCTCGGCGCCACCGCCGCGCTCAACACGCAGAACTACCGCGGCACAGCCTCGTTCAATACGGTCGGTGCGAGCGTGCGTTACCAGGTCACGCCGTTTCTGCGCGTAGGCACGTCGTTCGACTATACGAACGGCGGCAACCTGAACGGCGGGGGCGGCGCGCGTTATGAGCAGTGGAACCTCGGCGCCGGCTATTCGCTCTCGAAGGCCACCGAACTGTACGCAACGGCCGCGTATCAGCACGCAAGCGGCGTCGACTCGTGGGGCCGCGAAGCGGTCGCGGACATCGGCTATCTGTCGCCTTCGACAACGGCGAATCAGGTTGCGGTGTCTGCCGGCATCAAGCACCTGTTCTAACCCTCCATACGGGCCGCCGCCGGTTCGGCCTGGCGGCGGCCCGGTTGTCCACCCTGTTGGACAATGTGGCGTTCCTTTGGACGCGCACGCCCATCCGCCCTACGATGCGTGTCGCGACTCCCACTCCGGAATGCCTGCCATGTCCTCAACATCCGCTTATCTTCCGCACGATCTCGATCGCGCGCTGCTCGTCGGCCGCGTCTGGCGGCCCACGCCAGAGGGCGACGGACCTTGCGTCGTCGTCGTGCGCGGCGGCATGGTCTTCGATATTTCGCAGGTTGCACCCACCACGGCGGACTTGTTCGAGTACGAAGACATGCTCGATGTCGTGCGCCACACGCCAGGCGAGCCGCTCGGCACGGCCGAGGCGCTGCTCGAGCACAGCCTCGCGGGCGAGCGTCCCGCAGACCGCCCTTCGCTGCTCGCGCCGTGCGACCTGCAGCCCATCAAGGCTTGCGGCGTGACGTTCGCCGTGAGTCTTCTGGAGCGCGTGATCGAAGAGCAAGCCGGCGGCGATCCTGCCAAAGCGCAGGACGTGCGTGCGGAAATCACGAATCTGATCGGCGCCGACCTTTCGAAAATCAAGCCCGGTTCCGAGGCGGCGATCAAGCTCAAGGAAGAGCTTCAGCGCCGTGGCGCGTGGTCGCAATACATGGAAGTCGGCATCGGCCCGGACGCCGAGGTGTTCTCGAAGTCGCAGCCGATGTCCTCGGTCGGGTTCGGCGCCGATATCGGCCTGCATCCCGCCTCTGCGTGGAATAACCCCGAGCCCGAGATCGTGCTCGCAGTGAACAGCCGCGGCGACGTGGTCGGCGCGACGCTCGGCAACGACGTCAATCTGCGCGATATCGAAGGCCGCTCCGCGCTGCTGCTCGGCAAATGCAAGGACAACAACGGCTCGTGCGCCATTGGCCCGTTCATTCGTCTATTCGACGAAACCTTCACGCTCGACACGGTTCGCGCCACCAGCGTTTCGCTTCGCGTAGAAGGGGCTGACGACGACTTCCTGCTCGAAGGCGTGAGCCACATGCAGGAAATCAGCCGCGACCCGCTCGATCTCGTCTCGCAGGCATGGGGCCGCCACCATCAGTATCCGGACGGGTTCATGCTGTTCCTCGGCACGATGTTCTCGCCGATCAAGGACCGCGACGCGCCCGGCGGCGGTTTCACCCATCACCTCGGCGACCGGGTCACGATCAGCGCGCCGCCGCTTGGCGCCATCGTCAACACCGTGCGCCTTTGCACTGAAATCGAACCGTGGACGTTCGGCGTGCGCGCCCTTTATGTCAATCTCGCCGAGCGCGGTCTCTTTTAACCCGGAGTGAACACGTAATGCAGACAGAAAACCACGCGCCCTTCGCGCGCATCGACGAAGCCGCCGCACTCGCGCACGAAGCCCAGGCGACTTACGGCGCGGCTTCGCGCGCCGTGCGCAGCGCGCTGCTGCGCGGCCTCGCCGACGCGCTGGAGCGCGATGCAGCCCAGCTTGTTGCCATCGCCGATGAAGAAACCTCGCTTGGCGCCGCGCGTTTGAACGGCGAACTCGCACGCACCGCATTCCAGCTGCGCGGCTTTGCCGAGCGCGTGGAAGCAGGCATCGCCCATCGCCAGGTCGACGACGCGGCCGTGCCCGGCGCGCCGCCCGCGGGCCGCCCGCATCTCACGCGTGTACAGGTGCCGCTCGGTCCTGTCGCGATGTTCTCGGCGAGCAATTTTCCGTTCGCGTTCTCGGTGCTCGGCGGCGATACGGCTGCCGCGCTCGCAGCGGGTTGCACGGTGATCGTCAAGCCGCATTCGGGGCATCCCGAACTCTCGCGCCGCGTGCATGCGCTCGCCGCTGGCGTGCTGCGCGAACAGGGCTTGCCGCAAGGCGTGATCGCGTTCGTCGATCAGGCTTCGCGTGAAGCGGCCGTGCATCTCGTGAGTCATGCCGATGTCGCCGCGGTGGCGTTCACGGGTTCGTATCAGGGTGGCGTGGCGCTGTGGCGCGCGGCCAATGCGCGCCGCCGGCCGATTCCGTTTTACGGCGAACTCGGCTCGATCAATCCGCTCGTCGTGCTGCCGCAAGCGCTCGCGGAAGGTATCGACACGCCCGCCGCAACCCTCGCCGCTTCGATCACGATGGGCTGCGGGCAGTTCTGCACGAGCCCGGGGCTGATCGTCGTGCGCGACGACGCAGACGGCGAGCGCTTTGCAGAAGCACTGGCGCAGGCGCTGTCCACGCAAAAGCCGCATGCGATGCTCACGGCCGCCATGCGCCGCGGCTTCGAAAGCGCTGCTGCGCATATCGCGAGCCAGGCGGGCGTGCGCGTGCGTCTCGCCGCGCCGGCACAGAACGAGGAAGCCGCAGCGCCCGCGCCGCGTCTGTTCGAAACCGACGCGCAGACGTTCATCACCAACGCGGCGCTGCACGAGGAGATGTTCGGCCCGGCTGCGTTGATCGTGAAGGTGCGCGACGAAGCGCAAACGCTTGACGTGCTCGCGGCAGTCGAGGGCTCGCTCACGGTCACGCTGTGGGGCGCGCAAGCCGATACGCCGGCGAATCGCGCGCTCGCAGCGGCTGCGCAACGTATTGCGGGGCGCGTGCTGTTCGGCAGTGTGCCGACGGGTGTCGCCGTGTGCGACGCGCAGCAGCACGGCGGCCCGTGGCCAGCTTCGACGCAGCCGCAAACCACCTCGGTAGGCTATGCGGCGATCGAGCGCTTCCTGCGCCCCGTCGCGTTGCAGGATGCGCCGCAGTGGGCCATCGCGGCGACCAGCGGAACGGTGTAAGGCAGTAGCCGCACAATTGAAGCAGTAAAGAAAAGCGGAGACCGGATATCGAAACCGGTCTCCGCTTTTCATTCATCGCGTCAAACCGCCCCTCGTTACTCGACACTCGCAGCGTGCTTCGGGACGGCAGGCACGGCAACGGCCGCCGCGAGGCCCGCGGCAGCAAACGCGTAGCAATGCGCGTAGAAATTCCACGGCGGCGGCGCATCCGCTTGCGCCTAATCGCCCTATGCCTGGCCCCCAGCCAATGCCGGTCGCCCGAATTGAATCTGGCGATCAAACCGCCATGCACAGGTACTTGATGACGAGATAGTCATCAATGCCGTAGTGCGACCCTTCCCTGCCCAGACCCGACTGCTTCACACCGCCAAACGGCGCGACCTCGTTCGAGATCAATCCGGTATTGATGCCCACCATGCCGTATTCGAGTTGCTCGGCCACGCGCCAGATGCGGCCGATATCGCGGCTGTAGAAGTAGGCGGCGAGCCCGAACTCCGTGTCGTTGGCGAGCTTCACCACTTCTTCGTCGCTCGAGAAACGGAACAGCGGCGCGAGCGGGCCGAACGTCTCTTCTCTCGCCACATCCATTTGCGCGGTGACGCCGGTCAGCACCGTGGGCTCGAAGAAGCCATGGCCGAGCGCGTGGCGCTTGCCGCCCGTGGCGAGCGTTGCGCCTTTCCCTACCGCATCGGCGATATGCGCTTCGACTTTCTTGACCGCCGCCTCGTTGATGAGCGGTCCCAGCGTGACGCCGCCCTCCATGCCGTGCCCGACCTTCAGCCCCTGCACGGCGTGAGCCAGCTTCGAGGCGAACGCGTCATAAACGCGCTCATGCACGTAGAAGCGGTTCGTGCAGACGCACGTTTGCCCGTTGTTGCGATACTTCGAGGCGATCGCGCCTTCCACCGCGGCGTCGAGATCGGCATCGTCGAATACGATAAAGGGCGCGTTGCCGCCGAGTTCGAGCGTCACTTTCTTCACCGTGGGCGCGCTTTGCGCCATCAGCAATCGGCCCACCCCCGTCGACCCGGTGAACGAGAGTTTGCGAACCACAGGACTGCTTGTCATTGCGCCACCAATCGCCTTGGGGTCGCCGGTGACGATGTTGAGCACGCCCCTGGGCACGCCGGCCCGCTCCGCCAGCACAGCGAGTGCCAGAGCCGAGAACGGTGTGGCTTCAGCAGGCTTCACGACGATGGGGCAGCCCGCCGCGAGCGCCGGGCCCACCTTGCGGGTAATCATTGCAGTGGGGAAATTCCACGGCGTGATAGCGGCGCAAACGCCGATCGGCTCCTTGATGACCACGAGCCGCTTGTCCGCTGCGGGCGTGGCGAGCGTGTCGCCCGCCACGCGCTTGCCCTCCTCGGCGAACCACTCGATGAACGATGCACCGTATGTGATCTCGCCTTTCGCTTCCGCAAGCGGCTTGCCCTGTTCAGCGGTCAGGATCAGCGCGAGGTCGTCGGCGTGCTCGATCATGAGTTCGTACCAGCGGCGCATGACGAGCGCCCGCTCCTTGGCCGTGCGGGCGCGCCATGCTGGCCACGCCGCATTGGCCGCGTCGATGGCCCGCGCCGTTTCAGCTTCTCCCATCAAAGGAACGCTGCCGAGCGTTACGCCCGTAGCCGGGTCGAGCACGTCGAAACTCGCGCCCGAGTCGGCGGAACACCATTGGCCATCGATATAAGCTTGATTGCGCAGAAGCGCCGCGTCCTTCAACAGGGTCTTCAAATCCACGTTACCTTCCTTCGATGCATAAAAATCGGTTTGATTCGATGCCAATTAATCAGTACAGCCAGGCGCGTATCAACCCGCCTGCCGCCACAACGCATGCTCGTGCCCTTCCGCCAGCAGCTTGCGTGCGATCTCGGCCACTCTGTCCACGTGCGCGATTGCGGCCGCGCGCGCACCGGCCGCGTTTCCGGCTTGAATGGCGGAGAGAATCTGGTGCATTTCGTCGACGGCCTGGCGGCCGCGGTCGTCGGAAGCGATCGTCAGCGCTCTCAACCGGTTGATACGCGCCGTGAGCGACTGCACGATTTCCCAGGCCACGCGCTTTTGCCCGGCAACGAACATGCGCTCGTAGAACGCTGTAGTGAGCGCCCTGACGGCCTGATGGTCCTGCGCTTCGAAAGCCGCCTGAATCTGGTCGATGAAGCCCGCGAGTTCGGCGACGATGCGCTCGTCGGCGTGCTGTGCGCAGGCCATGGCGGCCTCGCCTTCGAGCAATGCGCGTATTTCGTAGATCTCGGCCGCCGTTTCGAAGTCGAGCACGGCAACGATCGGCCCCTGGTTCGGTATCGAATCGACGAGCCCTTCCGTTTCCAGATGCCGCAAGACTTCGCGCACGACGGTGCGGCTCACGCCGAGAATCTCGCAGAGCGAGCGCTCCACCAGCCGCTCGCCCGGATGAAAATGCGCCTCCAGGATGGCCGTGCGCATTTTTTCGAGGGCGAGTTCGCGCAACGTGGCCGTGGGGCGTTCGACCTTCAGCGATGACAGTGCGTCACTCATGACTGCCGCCGTCAAGCTTGCGCGAAGAGGCGCACGTCGCGCGCGTCCCAGTCGACGAGCGCCTGTGTGCCAACGATGATGCCGCCGTCGTGACGGTGCGCCGCCGGCATGCGGATCGAAATCTCCTGCTGCCAGGGCGTGGCCACCGCGTAGTGCATGGCGTCGCCGAGGTAGGTGACGTCGCGCACGGTCACGGGCAAACCAGCCCCGTTTGCGCCTTGCAGCGAGCTAATGCGCATTTGCTCCGGGCGGATCATCAGCGTGCCATCGTCGCCTGCCGTGAGCGACGGATTGAACGCGTCCGAAGCGATCTCATGGCCATTGGGGAACACGCCGTTCATACGCCCTTCGCTGTTCTTCGTGACCTTCACGGGCAGGAAATTCGAATTGCCGATGAAGCTCGCGACAAAGCGCGAAGCCGGATTCGCATACAGCTCTTCGCCGGTACCCACCTGCTCGATACGGCCTTTGTTGAACACGGCAATGCGGTCGGAAAGACGCAGCGCTTCTTCCTGATCGTGCGTGACGTAGAGAATCGTCACGCCCGTTTCCTGGTGAATGCGGCGCAATTCAAGCTGGATTTCCTCGCGCAGCTTCTTGTCGAGTGCGGAGAGCGGTTCGTCCATCAGCAGCACGGGCGGATCGTAGGCCAGCGCGCGCGCAATGGCCACGCGCTGCTGCTGCCCGCCCGAAAGCTGTGCGGGCATGCGGTCGCGGCATTCGGAAAGATGCACGAGCTTAAGCATCTTTTCCACTTTCGCCTTGACTTCGGCTTCGGGGCGGCGGCGCACGCGCAGCGGAAACGCCACGTTCTCGCCTACCGTGAGGTGCGGGAAGAGCGTATAGCGCTGAAAAACCATACCGATGTTGCGCTTGTTGGGCGCGACCGCCAGCAGCGGCTTGCCGTCGAGCAGCACGCGCCCTTCGGTGGGCTCCTGGAAGCCCGCGACGATATAAAGCGTCGTGCTCTTGCCCGACCCCGACGGTCCGAGGAAGGTCATGAATTCGCCCTTGCGCACATCGAGCGACACCTGGTCGATGGCGACGACGTCGTCGTAGGTCTTGCGCAGGCGCTGGATTTGCAGGAATGCAGTCATGGCTTGTTTACCTCGGTTAGCGGCCGCGGCGCAGTACGGCGCCCGCCAGCATCAATAACGTTGTCAACGCAACGAGCAGCGAAGACGCCGCTGCAACGACGGGCGTGAGGTCCTGGCGCAGCGTGGACCAGATCCGCACGGGCAGCGTCTGCAGCGTGGGGCTCGACATGAAGATGGACACGACCACTTCGTCCCACGAAGCGAGGAACGAGAAGATCGCGGCCGCGTAGATGCCGAGCCGGATGGCCGGCAGCGTGACCTTCAGCTTCACCGTGAGCGGCGAGGCGCCGCAAATGAGCGCCGCGTCTTCGAGCGACGTGTCGAAGCTCGTAAGCGAGTTGCTGATCGAGATGATCGAGAACGGCAACGCGATGATCAGGTGGCCGATCACGAAGCCCGTCATCGTGCCGTTCATGCCGATGCGCAGAACGAATGCATAGAGCGCGACCGCGAGCACCACGACCGGCAGCACCATCGGCGTGATGAAGAAGGCCTGCACCGCGCCGCGCCCGCGGAACTTGCCGCGTACGAGCGCAAGCGAAGCGAGAAAGCCGATTCCAACGGAGAGCACCGTGACGATTACGGCGAGCTTTGCGCTCGTGAGCAGCGAGTCGATCCAGCCCGGATCGGTGAAGAGCTGGCGGTACCACTCGAGAGTCCAGCCCGGCGCCGGAAAAATAAGCCATTGCGAGTCGCCGAATGAGAGCGCGACGATAAAGACAATGGGCAACAGGAGAAACAGCGCGACGGCCCCGCCCACGGCGAGCAACAACCAGCGCAGTGCGCCCAGACGATCGAAATCGAGCAACATGTCAGCGCCCTCCGAGACTTGCGCGCGCATTGCGCGTGAAGCGCAGTTGCAGCGCATAGAGCGAGAGCGTCACGGCGAGCAGCACGAATGCGGCAGCGCCGGCGAGGCCCCAGTTCAGCAGCTCCTGCACGAGCTGCGCAATGAGTTCCGCGAGCATCATGTACGACGGACCGCCCAGCAGCGCGGGCGTGACGAAGTAGCCCAGCGCCATCACGAACACCATCAACGCCCCCGAGGCCACGCCCGGCATGGCGAGCGGCACGAGAATGCGCCAGAACGCCTGCCAGCGGCTCGCGCCACACACGGCGGCGGCGCGCAGCGTCGAAGGGTCGATGCTGCGCAGCGTGGCGTGCAGCGGCATCACGAGAAACGGCAGCATGATGTAAGTCATGCCAATCGTTACGCCCGTGAGGTTGTTGACGAGCGAGAGCGGCTCATGGATCACGCCGATCGCCATCAGCATGCGGTTGATCGGGCCGGTTTCCTGGAGCAGCACCATCCACGCGAAGGTCCGCGCGAGCAGGTTGGTCCACATCGACAGCAGCAGGATCGCGAAGAACACGCCGCTGACCTTGCGCGGCGCGATGGCGAGCAGCCACGCCACCGGGAAGCCCACGAGCAGCGTGACGAGCGTCACGACCGTCGCCACGAGAAACGTATTGCCGAACACGCGCAAATAGGTGGTCGAGCCGAGCAGTTGCTGATAGTTGTGCAGGCCAGGTGTGGGCTCCAGCACGCTGCGCAGCAGCAGCGAGAGCACCGGCAGCAGGAAGAAGATCACGAGCAGCAGCATGGCGGGCGTCAGCAGCCGCATGCTGCGCCAGTCGCGCCGCTTGCGCGTGGCCGCCGCAGCCGGGTGCGCGACGGTACTCAATACGTTAGGCATGATGTCTCCAATGTCTCCGGTATTCCCGGTTTGCCGCGTAGCAGCCTCTATCGGGCCTGGCTTACTTCGATTGCCACGCGTACCAGCGCTTCGCAATCGCGTCGCGGTTCTCGGCCCAGTACTTCATGTCGAGATTGATCTGCGATTCCTTGTATTGATCGGGCAGCGTCTTCGCCATGGCCGGCGACATGAGCGCGGCCGACTTCACGTTGATCGGCGCGTAACCCGTATCGGCTGCGAATTTGGCCTGGGCCTGCGGGCTCGTCGCGGCCGCGAGATACTTCATCGCCGCGTCGCGGTGCTTCGCGCCCTTCGGGATCACGAGCATGTCGGCGGCGGTGAGGTTCTGGTTCCACGAGATGCCAACGGGCACGCCGGTTTGCGCGAGCGCGTGCAGGCGGCCGTTCCAGAACATGCCGATCGGTGCCTCGCCCGAAGCGAGCAGCTGCTGCGACTGCGCACCGCCGCTCCACCAGACGATGTCGCTCTTGATCGTGTCGAGTTTCTTGAACGCGCGGTCGAGGTCGAGCGGATAGAGCTTGTTGGGCGGCACGCCGTCGGCGAGCAGCGCGATTTCCAGCACGCCCGGTGCCGACCACTTATAGAACGTGCGCTTGCCCGGGAAGCGCTTCGTGTCGAAGAGATCCGCCCACGTTTGCGGCTGCGCGCCCGTGTATTTCGCCTTGTTGTAGCCGAGCACGAACGAGTAATAGAAGCTGCCCACCGCGGCCTGCGAAGCGAAGCGCGGGTCCAGTTCGTCCTTCTTCACCACCGAATAATCGATCGGCTCGATCAGGCCGGCCTTCTGCGCGGCATAGGCGAAGTCGCCCTCCACGTCCACGACGTCCCAGCTCACGTTGCCGCTGTCGACCATTGCCTTGAGCTTGCCGTAGTCGGTCGGGCCGTCCATCAGCACGGTAATGCCGCTTGCCTGCGTGAACGGCTGCGCCCAATCCTTTTGTTGCGACGATTGCGTGGTGCCTCCCCAGCTCGTGAAGACGATGGGGTCTGCGGCCAGTGCCGGTGCGACTGCGAATGTCGTTGCGCAGGCAACGAACAAGGGCGCGATAAACGTGGTGCTTCTGCTGCTCATGGCTGTCTCCGGGGAAACGGTAGGTTGTCGCTTCGTCAGGCCGGCTGCGCGGATGCACGGATGCGCGCCGGCTTCATGGTTGTGTGTTGTCTCGTGTGATCAATGCGCGAGGGCGAGCGGCTGCACGGTGCCGGCTTCGCAATCGCCCACATAAATGCCGAATGCGTCCTGCTTGCGTTCGCGCACATAGCGTTCGAGCATCGAGCGCACGGCGATGTCGCTGATTTCCTCCCAGGGAATCTGCGAGAGCGGCACGATGCGGATGCTGCTGTCGAGCCAGGGCGAGGCGTTCTGCATCACGCGGCCGCGATAATAGATATGCTCGCCAGGCCCTTTGCCGCTGAAGTCTTCGAAGACGGCGAAAAGAAAGTCGAGATGCGCGCGCAGGCCGAGCTTCGCGAGCACACCGCGCAGGCTCGCCGCGTCGCTGGCCGGTTCGAGCTTGACGCCCGTTGGCAATGCCACGCCGTTGGGCGTGTCGATGAGCACGACGCCATCGCGGTGCTCGAGAATCGCGCCCACTTTTGCGCGCACGCCGGCTGCGGCCAGCGCGTCCTGCGAGAGGCTGAAGTTCACGTACGCGCCGCGGCAGTAGCCAAGCGGCGTCGAACTCGTTTGCACGAAGTCCACCACGCGGCCGATCAGGATGATGTGGTCGCCCGCGTCCACGACTTCGTGCGTCGTGCAATCGAAGCTCGCTGCCGCGCCATCCATCACGGGTGCGCCCGTCTTGCGCGTGCTCCAGGGCACTTGCGCGAACTTGTCCGCGGCTTTCGAGGCGAACACGCCCGAAACCTGCTGCTGGTCTTCGGCGAGCACGCTCACGGCGAAGCGGTGCGTCTCTGAGAACACTGCGTAGCTCGACGCCGTCTTCGCGATGCACACCAGAATGAGCGGCGGGTCGAGCGACACCGAGGTGAACGAGTTGGCCGTGAAGCCGCGCGGCGAACCGTCGGGCTGGATCGTCGTAACGACGGTCACGCCCGTCACGAAAGCGCCAAGCGCGCGGCGGAATTCGGCGATATCGAAAGCCTGTTGCGCGGGGGCGGCGGTCATCAGCTCAGCCATTGCGTTCTCCTGTGGTAGCTGCATGCGTTGCGGATGCTTCGGTGAGGAACGCGAGCAGACTCGCGTTGACGCGTTCCGGGTCGGTGACGTTCATCATGTGGCGCGCGTTCGCAATGACTTCCGCGCGGGCGCGCGGCGCGACAGCCGCCATCGCGTGCGACATCTGTCCGCTCGAATTCGGATCGCACTCGCCGGTGAGGAAGAGCGCGGGCACGGTGAGATTCGCGAGCCGCCCCACGTGCGCGTCATCCGACGATGCGAACAGACGGTAGGTGCGCGCGTAGCCCACGGGATCGACGGCAAGCAGCAGCGCACGCACCGCCTGCGCGGCCTGGGTCAGATGCCCCGGAATCGGGTCGCCGAACCAGCGCGAGAGCGTCGCGTCCACGCCGCTCGCGGCGGGCGCGTCGCCCAGACTCGCCGCGCGCGTCATCACCGCTTCGCGCTGCGCCGGCGTGCGGTCGTACACCGCGTTCAGCGCGACCACGCTCAGCGTGCGCGGCGCATTGAGCAGCGCGAATTCGAGCGCGACGAGCGCGCCCATCGAATGCCCCACCACATGCGCTCGCTCGACCTGGATGGCGTCGAGCAGCGCTTCGAGTTGCGCGGCGTATTCGTCGAGCGTGGGCTCGGCGCTCGGCAGCGCGCTGTCGCCGTGGCCCAGCATGTCGTAGGCGACGACGCGAAACGATCCGGACAACGCATCGATCTGCGGCGCCCACACGCTCTGGTTCATGCCCACGCCATGGATCAGCACCACGGTTTCGCACGCGGCACTCGTTTGCGGTGCGTACACGCTGTAGCACGTGCCCGCGGTTTGACCGTGCTGAGCACGCGACACGGCATGTTCGGGGGCGAAATCAGGCTTCATGGAATTCAGGCTCCGTACGACGGGTCGCATTCGATGAGATTATGGTATTCCATCTTATGGCCCACAACAATGCATTGCGTATTATGGAATACCATGAGATTGCCAACGGTCAGATTGGCACGCTTTGGGCCAGCGCAACGCGCGTGAATTGAGCAGACAAAAGAAAAGGCCGCCGGTGTTTGCCGGCGGCCTTCTTCAGACGGGCGAGTCAGCGAGCGCGTCAGGCGTCGCCGAGCCCCTCGTTCTGCTGGGCCAGCGCCGAAAGCGCCAGCTCGGAGACTCGCTTGATATGCGCGAACGACGCTGCGGAGGCCGCTTCGCCGTCGCGCCGCTCGATGGCGTCGAGCAGGAGGTTCATCTCGCGGTTGGAGTCGCCGCCGCGCCCCGGCATGGCAATGGTCAGCGCGCGCAGGCGGTTGATGCGCGCGTTGAGCGTCTTCACCACCGTGAGCGACACCTGCTTGTTGGCGGCTTCGAACAGCGTTTCATAGAAGCGCTCGGTGTGCTCCACCACGCGCGGCAGGTCGCGCTCTTCGAAAGCGTCTTCGATGCTCGCGCGGATCTCGCGCAGTTGCTGCACGACTTCGGGCGTGGCGTTTTCAGCGCAGGCCCGCGCGGCGTTCGCTTCGAGCAGACCGCGCAACTCGTAGATCTCGCCCACTTGCGCGGGATCGAGCCGCGCCACGATCGGCCCTTGCCGCGCGACGATCTCGACGAGCCCTTCGGTCTCGAGATGCCGAAGCACCTCGCGCACCACCGTGCGGCTCACACCAAGCTCGTCGCACAGCGTGCGTTCGACGAGCCGCGTGCCAGGCCGGAAGTACCCCTGAACTATCGCGCCGCGCAGTTTGTCGAGCGTGAGCTCACGCAGGGTCTTGGCATTGCGGTCGATTTTGAGGTCTTGCATAGGCGACAGTCGGAGATGGACGAAGGCCCGCGCACCAGGGCGCGGGCATGGAATGCCATATTATGACGCAACTGACGTCTTGCTTACCTTCTGTCACCCACCGCAAGGGTTTGATCAGCCCTCCAGCCCCTCGACGATCGTGATCTGCGCCACGCAATGCCCATCGCGCTTTGCCTTGGCGGCCTGATATTCCGGCGAGTGGTAGCAGTCGAGCGCCGTTTGCATGTCGGGGAACCGGATCACAACGTGCCGCGCGAACGACTCGCCTTCCAGCACCTGCGAAGCGCCGCCGCGCGCGAGAAATACGGCGCCGAACTTCTTGAACGCCAGCGGTGCGATGTCCGTGTAGTCCTTGTATTTCACGGAATCCAGCACCGTGACATGGGCGATCCAGTATGCAGTCATCTCTCCTCCTTTGACTTCTCAGAATGGGGCAAAAAACCCGTCAATGCCTTGTCGGACGGGCCTCGCAGTGCCCTATCGGGTTAACACTCATGGCATGCCGTAACATGGTATACCAAAATGCCTCTCACACTCAACGTACGTAGGAAGTTGCCATGAGCCTGATTCGCAAATCCATCCTCCATGTCGAGAACGTCTTCGTAGACGGCGACAAGGCCGCCGCGAAGCCGCTGAAAATGATCGGCGCGGTCGCGGTGATCAAGAACCCGTGGGCCGGCCGCGGTTATGTGGAAGACCTTTCGCCCGAGATTCGCGCACTCGCGCCGCAACTGAGCGAGCACCTCACGAAGCTGATCATCGACGAAGCCGGCTCGGGCGAAGCGGTCGAAGCGTTCGGCAAGAGCGCCATCGTCGGTCTTTCGGGCGAACTCGAGCATGCGTCCGCGCTCATCCACACGCTGCACTTCGGCAACACCTACCGCTCGGCCGTGGGTGCGAAATCGTATCTCGCGTTCAACAACACGCGTGGCCCGGCCAATGCGCCGCTGCTCATCCCGATGATGGACAAGAACGACGAAGGCCGCCGCTCGCACTACCTCACGCTCCAGTTCTCGATTGCCGATGCGCCGGCCGCCGACGAACTCGTCATCGCCATTGGCGCCGCAACGGGCGGCCGTCCGCATCACCGTATTGGCGATCGCTACAAAGACCTCGCAGAGCTCGGAAATGACGTCAAGAACCCTGCAGCTGTCAAGTAAGCGTGTTGCGCACTATCTGGAGCAAGGCTCGGGCGAACCGCTCGTCCTGGTTCACGGCGTGGGCATGCAAGCGAGCGCGTGGTATCCGCAGATCGAAGACCTCTCGGCTGAATTCCGGGTGATCTCGGTCGATATGCCGGGCCATGGTCAAAGCGATGCGCTCGAAGCGGGCGCCGGCTTGCCGCAGTTTGTTGAGTGGGCATCGAGTTTCATCGAAGCGCTGGAGGTTGGCCCCGTCAATCTGGCGGGACACTCAATGGGTTCGCTGATCGCGGCAGGCGTCGCAGTCACGCGTCCCGATCTGGTCAAGCGTGTGGCAGTCCTGAACGGTGTGTACCGGCGCACCGGTCAGGCACGCGAAGCCGTGTTGCAGCGCGCCGCCGAATTGCGCTCGGGCACCATCGACGTGGATACGCCCTTGCGGCGCTGGTTCAACGCCGAGGAAGCCCAGCAAATCGCGGCGAAGAAGGTCGAGTCGTGGCTGAAGTCGGTGAACCTCGCGGGCTACGCCACGGCCTATACGGCGTTTGCCGGCGGCGATGAAGTCTATGCGGACGGCTGGCACACGATTCGCTGCCCTGCCCTCGTGCTCACCGGCTCCGACGATCCAAACTCGACGCCGGAGATGGCAAGGCAGATGGCGCAAGCCGCGCACAACGGCACGGCCGTGGTGATCGAAAACGAGCGCCACATGGTGAACCTGACCGCGCCTGACGAAGTCAATCGCGCGCTGCGTGCCTGGTTGCAGACGCAGCCGCAGGTCGAAACCCACGAAGTGGAAGTGTGAGATGAGCCAAATAGCGAACCAGGAAGCGAGCCAAGTTCAGGAAGCAGCGAAGATCAACACGCGCGAGTTGCGCGACGCGTTCGGCGCATTCATGACGGGCGTGACGATCGTGACCACCGCGAGCGACGACGGCAAGCCGCTCGGCTTCACCGCCAATTCGTTTTCGTCCGTTTCGCTCGACCCCGCCTTGCTGCTGGTTAGCATTGCGAAGACGTCGAGCAATTACCAGACGTTTTCCACGGCGGGGCACTTCGCCATCAACATCCTCGCGGAAGGACAAAAAGATCTGTCCAACACGTTCGCGCGGCCGAGCGACGACCGTTTCGCCAACGTGAACTGGCAATTGAGCGCCAACCGCAACCCGCTCATTAGCGACGTTAGCGCCTGGTTCGACTGCACGACGCACGCCGTGATCGACGCGGGCGACCACGCGCTCATCGTTGGCCGCGTCGAGGCGTTTCATTCCGCGGGATTTGCGGGCCTCGGCTACTACCGCGGCGGCTATTTCACGCCGGCCAAGGTGTCGGCGGAAGTCATCGCGGGCCCGAAGGTCATCGTGAGCGCGATCATCGCGCGCGAGGACAAGGTGCTCCTCGTGAAGACCGCCGACGGCAAGTGGGGCCTGCCTTCGAAGGAGATCGGCAAGGAAGGCGCCGACAAGGCGCTCGCCGAGATCTTCGCGAAGTACCAGCCCGACGCTTCGGCAAGTTTCATCTATTCGGTCTACAACAATACCGAAACCCATTACCAGTACATCTCGTTCCTGTGCAGCGCGCCGGACGAACTCGCCGCTGCGGGTCAATTCGTCAGCCTGGAAGACATCGAGGCGCAAGCGTTCCAGGACAGCGCACTCGCCAGCATGCTCCAGCGCTACCGCAAGGAAAGCGAATTGAAGAGCTACGGGATGTACTTCGGCGACCATAGCAACGGCACAGTCCGTCCGCTTCATTCCTGAAAGGTTCCATCATGCGATTTTCGCTTTTCGTTCACATGGAGCGCGTCTCCGACCAGACCAGTCAAAAGCAGTTGTATGACGAAATGGTCGAGCTGTGCCAGATCGCCGACCGCGGTGGCATGCATGCCATCTGGACCGGCGAGCACCACGCCATGGACTTCACGATCGCGCCCAATCCGTTCCTCAACATCGCGGACCTCGCCAACAAGACGAAGAACGTGAGGCTCGGCACGGGCACGGTCATTGCGCCCTTCTGGCATCCGATCAAGCTCGCCGGCGAAGCTGCGATGACCGACATCATCTCGAATGGCCGACTGGATCTGGGCATCGCACGTGGCGCGTATTCGTTCGAATACGAACGCCTGATGCCGGGCCTCGACGCCTGGGGCGCGGGCCAGCGCATGCGCGAACTCATTCCGGCCGTGAAAAAGCTCTGGGAAGGCGATTACGCGCATGAAGGCGAGTTCTGGAAATTTCCTTCGACCACGTCGTCGCCGTTGCCGCTGCAACGCCCGCATCCGCCGATCTGGGTGGCCGCACGCGACCCGAACAGCCACGAATTCGCCGTGTCCAACGGTTGCAACGTACAGGTCACGCCGCTGCATTTTGGCGACGAAGAAGTCGAGAAGCTCGTTGGCCACTTCAACGCCGCGTGCGAGAAGTTCAGCAACGTGCCGCGCCCGCAGATCATGCTGCTGCGCCACACGTATGTGGCGAGCAGCGAAGACGACGCGCAAGTCGCCGCCGACGAAGTGAATGCGTTCTACAACTACTTCGGTGCGTGGTTCAAGAACGAGCGGCCCGTGAGCCGCGGCATGATCAAGCCGCTCACGAAGGAAGAAATGGCGGCTCATCCGTTCTACACGCCTGAAGCGATGCGCAAGAACAACGTCATCGGCACGCCCGAGGAAGTGATCGGACGCCTGCGGGCCTACGAGAGACTCGGCTTCGACGAGTACTCGTTCTGGATCGACACGGGCATGAGCTTCGAGCGCAAGAAGGCGTCGCTCGAGCGCATGATCAACGACGTCATGCCTGCGTTCAGGTAAGGGGCGGATTCCATGGATTTTCATTTTCAGCTGTACATCGACGGCCAGTTCGAACCGGGCGCGGCGACGTTCGGCAGCGTGAACCCGGCCACGGGCAAAGTGTGGGCGCAAATGCCCGAAGCGCGCACGGAGCAGGTCAATCGCGCCGTCGAGGCGGCCAACCGTGCGCTGACCGATTCCGCTTGGGCCGGGCTCACCGCATCGGCGCGCGGCAAGCTGCTGCACAAACTTGCCGGGCTCGTCGAAAAGGCTGCGCCGCGACTCGCTGAAATTGAAACGAACGACACCGGCAAGATCATTCGCGAGACGTCGAGCCAGATCGCTTACGTGGCCGAGTACTACCGCTACTACGCTGGCATTGCCGACAAGATCGAAGGGAGCCACATTCCCGTCGACAAGCCGGACATGCAGGTCTGGCTGGAACGGCAGCCTGTTGGCGTGGTGGCCGCCATCGTTCCATGGAACAGCCAGTTGTTCCTTTCCGCAGTGAAGGTCGGGCCGGCGCTCGCCGCCGGTTGCACGGTCGTCCTGAAGGCTTCCGAGGAAGCGCCCGGCCCGCTGCTCGAATTCGCGAAGCTCGTGCATGAAGCGGGATTTCCGCCGGGTGTCGTCAACGTGGTCACCGGCTTCGGGCCGGAATGCGGCGCGGTGCTCAGCAGCCATCCCAAGGTCGACAAGGTGGCCTTCACGGGCGGCCCGGAAACCGCGCGGCACATCGTCAGGAACACGTCGAACAATCTCGCGAAAGTCTCGCTGGAACTGGGCGGCAAATCGCCCTTCATCGTGTTCGCCGACACCGATATCCAGAGCGCGGTGAATGCGCAAGTCGCGGCCATTTTCGCGGCAAGCGGACAAAGCTGCGTAGCGGGCTCGCGTCTTTTGATCGAGGCGTCCGTGAAGGATCAGTTTCTCGGGCTGCTCGTGGAGCGTGTTTCGCGCATTCGCGTGGGCTCGCCCAACGAGATGACGACGGAATACGGGCCGCTTTGCACCCAACGACAACTGCGCAACATCGAGAAGATCGTCGCGAGTTCCGTGAGTCAAGGCGCCAAGGTGCTGGCGGGCGGCAAGGCGCTGGAGCGCGATGGCTACTACTACGCGCCCACGATTCTGGACTGCACGGGCGTGAGCAACGCCGATAGCATCACGACCGAGCTTTTCGGGCCCGTGCTTTCGGTGGATACGTTCTCTTCCGAACAGGAAGCCATCGAGAAGGCGAACAGCACCGCTTACGGCCTCGCCGCGGGCATCTTCACCACCAACCTCACCCGCGCACATCGCGTTTCGCGCCGCGTGCGTTCGGGCATCGTCTGGATCAACACGTATCGGGCGGTTTCGCCGCTCGTGCCGTTCGGCGGCTTCGGACTTTCCGGGCACGGCCGCGAGGGCGGCATGGCCGCCGCGCTCGAATACACGACGACAAAGTCCGTGTGGCTTCGCACCTCGGACGAGCCGATCAGCGATCCGTTCGTGATGCGCTGATTCGCTGCCTGCTGTTCCGCTTCAAAGCCGCTTCAAAGCCGTTAAGGACTGAGTTGCGCCACTTTCGTGGCGTGGCTCAGCCCGTGCAATAAAGATGGAGACACTATGAAAAACCCGGTGAACGACAACAGCGTTCTGACCATTGAAAGCAACTCGATCGAGTATGTCGCTCCCGAGAATCGGCATGGCAAGCCAGTCGATTTGTTCACGTTGTGGTTCTGCACGAATGTCGCGCCGCTCGCGGTGATTTCCGGCGCGACTTCGGTCCTGGTCTTTCACCTCGACGTGATGAGCGCGATTCTCGCCATCGTCGCCGGGCAATTCTTCGGCGCCATTTTCCACGCCCTCACCTCTGCGCAAGGCCCGCTCGTCGGCGTGCCGCAGATGATTCAGAGCCGCGCGCAATTCGGCCGCTATGGCTCGCTGCTCGTGGTCAGTTTCACCACGCTGATCTATCTCGGCTTTTTCGTCTCGAACATCATTCTCGCGGGCAAGACGCTGCATACCGCCGCCCCTGCCGTGCCCGTGCCGGTGGGCACCGTGCTCGGCGCGATTCTCGCGACGCTCGTCGGCGTGATCGGCTATCACTTCATCCATCGCTTCAACAAGATTGGCGCATGGTTCATGGGCGGCGCGCTCTTGATCGGCATGGTCATGATGGCGCCGGGCCTGAACGCGCAAATCCTGCAGCAAGGCCATTTTGACGTTTCGAACTGGTTCGCGATGTTCGGGCTTTGCGCCGTCTGGCAAATCAGCTTTGCGCCCTACACGTCCGACTATTCGCGCTACCTGCCTACCTCCGCGGGTTTCGCAAAGACCTTCGCGTTCACGTATTTCGGCACGTCGCTCGGCACGATCTTCGCGTTTCTCTTTGGCGTGCTTGCGGTCAGCACCGGCCACTCCACCGATGCGATGGAAGCCATCCGCACGCAAACGGGCATGTTCGGTTATGTGCTGATCTTCCTCTTTCTGGTTAATATCATTGGCCACAACGGCATGAATCTGTATGGCGGGGTGTTGTCCTTCATTACCGCCGCGCAGACCTTCCGTCCCGACTGGGTGCCGGGCCGCACTGTGCGCGTCGTCTTTTCGACGGTTCTGCTGGTCGCGTCGACCGTCACGGCGTTGTGGGCTTCGAGCAATTTCATCGCGATCTTCCTGACTGCGATCTTCGCGATGCGCATCGTCCTCGCGCCCTGGGTGGCGATCAATCTGGTCGACTTCTATCTGATCAACAACCGGCGCTATCGTGTTTCGGAGATCGTGAGCAGCCACGGCGGCGTCTATGGGTCCTTCAATTTCAAGGCTATCGCCATTTATCTCTTCGGTATTGCGGTGCAGGTGCCGTTCATGGCGGAGAGCTTTTTCCACGGCCCCTTAGCGTCGATCATGGGTGACGCGGATGTCTCCTGGATGGTTGGTCTCGTTGCCACTGCGTTGACTTACTACGTGTTCGCGTCGAAGGATGGTTCGCGTTCCACGAGGCGGGCGCCGGCGGGGGTTGCAGCTTCGGAGTGATGTGCGCCGCAGCCGCCGCTGCATGCAAAAGCAAGTGCCGCCCCTCGCAGGGCGGCACTTGCTTACCGACAACGCCTAGCACCCCACCACCCGTGCGAGCGGCGCGATAGCCGGACGCCCCGCCTCGACCCACGCCTCGTAGTCCGCATACGACTGCGGGCTGGGCGGATAAACGCCCCACAGCGGCTCTCCCGCGGCAATCCGCATGGCCAGATAGCTTTCGATGTCGTCCTGCTTCTCGCACAGGTCCGCCAGCTCCTGGGCGAGATGCGCGGGCACGACCGTCAATCCATCTGCGTCGCCGACGATCACATCGCCCGGATACACGGCTACGCCCGCACAGCCGATCGGCACCTGCAAGTCCGCAACGTGGTGATACGAAATGCGCGTGGTCGCCGTGATTTCACGCGCGTAAGCGGGCAACGGCATTTGCGCGATTTCGCTGCCGTCGCGCAGCGCGCCGTCCGTGACGATGGCGCGCGCGCCGCGCGCCAGCAGACGCGTCACCAGAATATTGCCCGCCGATGCCGCGCGCGGATCGTCGCGGCTGTCGATCACCAGAACGTCCCCTTCGCGAATCTGCTCGACGCCCTGCCATTGCAGATTGTCGGCGTTCGGGCGCGTGGTCATCGTGCCGTAGGTGTCGATATCCTCGCGCGCAGGAATGAAGCGCATCGTGAACGCGCGGCCGGCAAAGGGCTTGACCTCGTGGTTGATGGCGCGCAGCCCAACCAGCGCCGGCTGGCGGAATCCCCGCTTGAACAGCTGTGTCGTGAGCGAACCGCTGCTGATTTTCGCGAGACGCGCGAGCGTCTCGTCGCTGACTTGAACGGCGCGCTCGACTTCGCGATCGAGGCCTTCCGCGTAGGCATGAAGTGTCATCTGGCTTCCTTGGCTGTCGTCAAAATGGCTTCAGTTCCAGCATATGGAACTGGAGAAGCGTTACCGCTCCAACGCAACCGATCCTACTGCTAAAGTCGTGGACATCGACGAGGCCCAAACGGGCCGTGCGCCGGTGAATTCCAAAAGGTGGAAATATGAGTATCGGAGACGGAACAGCGGCGCTCTCAAAGGCGCTGACGGTGCTGGAAATGGTGGGCGCGACGCCGCACGGGCTGACCAACGCGGAGCTGCTCGAACACGCGGGACTGCCGAAAACGACGCTCTATCGCATCCTGGCGACGCTGATCGAACACGGGTTGTTGCGGCGCGATCCCACGCATCGCGTCTACCGGCTCGGTTTCCGCTATCTGGAACTGGTGCGCAACTCGTATCTCATGCCCGATCTCGTCGCGGCCGCCACGCCCGAACTGCGCACGCTGCGCGACCTCACGGGCGAAACCACCTATCTCGCCGCGCTCGACGGCAGCGACGTCATCTCGCTGGAGCGCTGCGACGGTGCGCATTCTCAGCGCTCGGCCGCCGCGCTCGGGCGCAGCAAGCCGGTCTATTGCACGGGCCAGGGCAAGGCGATTCTCTCGCGCATGCCGCGCGACGAACGCGAGGCGCTGCTGCGCAACGTCACGATGACGGCGCTCACGCCGCGCACCATCACCGACCGCCGCCGGCTGCAGGTCGAACTACGGATCACGGCCACGCGCGGCTACGCCATCGATGACGAAGAGATCGTGCTGGGCGTGCGTTGTGTCGCGGCGCCCATCGTCGACAGCGAAGGCCGCGTGCGCGGTGCGCTGAGCGTGGCGGGGCCCGCTTACCGCATGTCGCTCGCGCGGCTCGAATTGCTCGGGCCGGAACTGGCGGAGGCCGCGCGGCGCGTGGGCGCGCAACTTCAGGCGGGCAATAGCAGCGCGGAAGCGGACGAAGTCTCAGCGGTGAGCACAGCGTGGGCGTTTCATGGCGCGCATCCCGTGTGGTGGGCCGCGCGCGAATCGCTCTACTGGGCCGATACGCTCGCGCCCGCGCTCCATGCGTTCTCGTCCGCGGTGGGAGATGCGCAGGACCGCATCGTCTGCCAGCTCGACGCGCCCATCAACGGCATGCAGTTGCGTCCTGAAGGACTGCTGATCGCGCAGACCGGCCGGCATCTCGTGCTCGGCCCCGACGACACGCTCACCGCCTTCGAAGGCACGAGCGTCTGGACCGACCCCGACGTCGCCCTGCTCTCGACCGATCCCGGCGGCCACACATGGGCGTGGTTCGAGCGCGGCAATCACGGCCATCTGGGCTTCATCAACGACGCGCAGCGCTTCGAAGCGATTTGGAAATTCAGCGAGCGGATCGATTCGCTCACGTGGTCCGCCGACGGCGAGCAGGCCTTCGCGGCCGCCTCGGCTTCCGGCACGCTCTACCTGTTGCGGCGAGGATCGTCCGCCGTGCGCCGCTTCGCCTCCATGCCGCCCGGCTCGGGCCGCCTCTCGGGCGTCGCGCTCGACGACCGAGGTGGGGTATGGGCCGCGTTGCGCGACGGCTGGAGCCTCATGCGCTTCACTGCCGAAGGCGCGCTCGAAGGCATCGTGAGTCTGCCCGTCGCCGCGCCCACGGGCCTCGCGTTCGTACGCGAGGCGGGCCGCCGCGCCTCGCTCTACATTACGAGCGACCGCAATCATCAGCCGATTGAATCGCTCGCGAGCGCGCCGCTTTCGGGGCACTTGCTGCGCCTGCAATTCGAGGCCTGATTTCAGGCTGAACGCGCCCACTTCGCCTTATCGACGTATCGACGCATCGACCTATGAACGAATCCGCCCGGCTCACCCTCACGAATGGCGTACTGGAAGCCGAAATCGCACCGCATCTCGGCGCGCGGCTTTGCCGCCTGCGTACACTCGACGGCACCGACCTCGTTGTACCGCTGCATGACTGGGACGCGCCCGAGCACGGCTGGCCGAAGGCGGGCGCGTATCCGCTGATCCCATACTCGAATCGTATTGCCCACGCGCGCCTCGAATTCGAAGGCGCGACACATGCGCTCGCGCCTCATCCGCTCGATTTGCCGAACACGTTGCACGGCCATGCGCAGCGCTGCGCGTGGCGCACGCACGCGCACGATTCCCAACGCGCGGAACTCGTGCTGGACGCGCAAGCGTGTGAGCACTGGCCCTGGCCGTTCGAGGCGCGCATCGCGTTCGATCTCGACATGCATGGGCTCAACGTGCACTTCGCGTTGCGCAACACAGGCACGAGTGCGATGCCCGCGGGACTCGGCTGGCACCCGTTCCTCGCCATCGACGCCGCATCGACCATTCATTTCGACGCGCGGCGGCGCTGGGAACTCGACGACACCTTCCTGCCGACGGGCCGCACCTTCGCCGTCGAAGGAGCCACTACACTTTCGCACGAAGCCTGGCAAGCACAGCCCTGCGCAATCTACGCCAGCGAATGGGCCGGCGAAGCGCGCATCGAGCGCGACGCGGGCACCGTCCGCCTCACGGCCGAAGCGCCGTTCACGCATCTCGTCGCCTATACGCCGCGCCAGGGGGCGTTCTTCTGCCTCGAACCCGTGAGCCACGTAGCGAACGGCTTCAACTTCGCGGCACGCGGCATTGAAGGCACTGGCACGCATACGCTCGCACCCGGCGCGAGTTTCTCCGCGCGCACGGTGCTCGGGTGGGAACCGAAACGCGAAGGCCGCAGAGCGCCGCTGAGGTTCCAGATGCTGGAACTCACCCGTTCATGACCATGCCGCGCCGCCCAACATGGCGCGCACTCGCTTCTACACTGACGGGCAGAGTCAATGCGTATTCCATGACGCACCAACACCGCCCGCGTGCTATGCAGCGGGCTTCACCAGGAGGCATGCCACTCATGGCCGATTTCGATCCGAACCGCTATGCGGCGCTGATTCGCCGCTACTTCGACGCCTGCAACGAAGCCGACTACGACAAGCTCGTCTCGTGCTTCACGCCCGACGCCGTGCACTACTTCCCCGCTGGCCTGCCCGACGTGCCCTGGCGTGGCGCCGACACTATCGCGCGCAAATGGCAATGGTGCGTCGAGCATCTGGGCTCGCAATG
Organism: Paraburkholderia sp. JHI869; assembly: GCF_038900775.1. Lineage (NCBI taxonomy): Bacteria > Pseudomonadati > Pseudomonadota > Betaproteobacteria > Burkholderiales > Burkholderiaceae > Paraburkholderia > Paraburkholderia sp. JHI869. Next base: position 177,932 of record NZ_JAYMSC010000007.1, on the reverse strand, counting down.
GACCATCGAAAAGATCCTCGTCTCGCACGACTCGCATGAAGCGGTGATCGAGTGGACGCACTGGAAGGCGAAGGCCGGCACCGCGCTGCGCGGCGACGAGTGGTACGTGTTCGATCCCGAGACCGTGCGCATCAAGGAGATCCGCGCGTACTACGCCTCGCCTGCCGACAAGAGCGTGGCAATCAACGAACTTGTCGATTTCGACTACGCCGTGCGCGGGTATCACCTGGAGGCGCAATCGTGAGCACAGTGATCGAAGTCGCGCCCTTTGTGCGCATCGATGATGCCGTTGCACGCGCGCGCAATGCGCAAGCGTTCTACGGTGACGCGCCGCGTGGCGTGCGCAGCGCATTGCTGCGCGGCCTCGCGGAGGCGCTGGAGCGTGACGCCGCCCAGCTCGTCGCCCTCGCCGACGAAGAAACCTCGCTCGGCGGCGCGCGTTTGAACGGCGAACTCGCGCGCACCGCGTTTCAGTTGCGCGGCTTTGCCGAGCGTGTCGAGGCGGGCCTTGCGCATCGTCAGGTCGACGATGCCGCCGTGCCCGGCGCGCCGCCCGTGGGACGCCCGCATCTCACGCGCGTCCTGGTGCCGCTCGGCCCGGTTGCGATGTTCTCGGCGAGCAATTTCCCGTTCGCGTTCTCGGTGCTCGGCGGCGATACGGCCTCGTCGCTCGCGGCCGGTTGCACCGTGATCGTGAAGCCGCATTCGGGCCATCCCGAACTCTCGCGGCGTGTGCACGCGCTCGCTGCGGGTGTGTTGCGCGACCAGGGCCTGCACGAAGGCACGATCGCTTTCGTCGATCAGGCCTCGCGCGAAGCGGCGACGCATCTCGTCGGTCATGCCGACGTCGCGGCGGTGGCGTTCACGGGCTCGTATCAAGGCGGCGTGGCGCTCTGGCGCGCGGCGAATGCGCGCCGCCGGCCGATTCCCTTTTATGGCGAACTTGGCTCGATCAATCCGCTCGTGGTGTCGCCGCAAGCGCTTGCGGAAGGCGTCGAGACGCCCGCCGCAGCGCTCGCCGCGTCGATCACGGTGGGCTGCGGGCAGTTCTGCACGAGTCCGGGGCTGATCGTCGTGCGCGACGACGAAGACGGTGAGCGCTTCGTCGCGGCACTGTCGCAGGCGTTGTCCGCGCAAACGCCGCATGCGATGCTCACGGCCGCCATGCGCCGCGGCTTCGAAAGCGCCGCCGCGCATATCGCCGCGCAATCCGGCGTGATCGTGCGTCTGGCCGCGCCGGCGCAAGACGCGGAAGCCGCAGCACCCGCACCTCGCCTCTACGAAACCGATGCTGCCTCGTTCATTGCGAACGCCGCACTGCACGAAGAGATGTTCGGCCCAGCCGCGCTCGTCGTGAAGGTGCGCGACGACGCGCAAACGCTCGACGTGCTCGCCGCAATCGAAGGGTCGCTCACGGTCACGCTTTGGGGCGCGCAAGCGGATACCGCTTCGAATCGCGCGCTTGCCGCCGCTTCGCAACGTATCGCGGGGCGCGTGCTGTTCGGCGGCGTGCCCACGGGCGTTGCCGTTTGCGACGCGCAGCAGCACGGCGGCCCCTGGCCCGCTTCCACGCAGCCGCAGACCACATCGGTTGGCTATGCCGCCATCGAGCGCTTCCTGCGCCCCGTCGCGCTGCAAGACGCGCCACAGTGGGCCATCGAAGCGAATCGCGCAGGAGCCGCCGCATGATGCAACATGTCGTGATGTTCCGCCGCCTTGCGCACGTGGCTGAAGACGCGCATCGCGAAGCGGCGCTGGTTGAGCGCATGCGCAACCTGGAGCGCGAAATCGACTTCATCCGCGACTGGCGCGTCTCGGCCAACGAACTGGCGCGCCCGATCTGCTGGGACTACCTGCTCGAGGCGAGCTTCGACGATGCGCAGGCTGTGGAGCGCTACCTCCCGCATCCCGCGCACCAGGCGCTCGTTGCGGACCTGAAGACTTACTTCGAATGGGTCGCCTGCGACTACACTCGATAGCAACGCAAAGGATTAACCGATGAAAACGATACTGGTGACGGGCGCGGCGGGCGGCGTAGCAAAGCGCGTGCGCCCCTGGCTGCGCGAGCACTACGACCTGCGCCTGCTCGATCTGCGCGCGGCGAGCGACCTCGCGCCGAACGAGACCGCGCTCGTGGGCGATATCACCGATCGCGACGCCGTGCGCCGCGCGTCCGAAGGTGTGGACGGCATCCTGCATCTGGCCTGCGCATATAGCCTCGACATCGACTTCGAGGCCACGCTCGACGCCAACTATCGCGCGCAGCTCTATCTGCTCGACGCCTGCCGCGAATACGGCATTGGCCGCTTCGTGTTCGCAAGCAGCCACCACGTGCTCGGCCAGCATCGCGTAGACGGCTTCGCAGGCGACGCAGCGAGCGTCGCGCCCGATGGCTTCTATGCCCTCAGCAAGGTGTTCGGCGAAGCGGCCTGTGCACTCTACGCGCACCGGCACGGCCTCAAGGCGCTTTCGATCCGCATCGGCAACGCCGACGAGCAGGTCGCCGACGGCCGCCGCCAGCACATCTGGGTGAGCGGGCGCGATCTCGCCCAGCTCATCCGCATCGGCTTCGAGCACGCGGATATCACACACGACGTGGTTTATGGCGTCTCGCGCTGCCCCGCGCCGTTCTTCGACAACTCGCGCGCTGTAGAGTTGGGCTACGCGCCGCAGGACTCGGCAATCGATCATCTCTCGCCTGCTTTCGTGGCGCGCGAGGCGATGCCGCCCTCGGCGGGCGCGGACTTCGTGGGCGGCCCGTATGTGCCACAGCCGCTCATCGTCAGGACACCGCAATGAAGGTCCGCTCGGTCGAGGCCCGCGTCGTCGAGATTCCGTTCGAGGATGGCCGCGAGGCATTGGGACCCGCGCCGTCCGCGTGGCGCACGCTCGAAACCGTGCTGATCCGCGTGGAGGATACCGAAGGCAACGTGGGCTGGGGCGAGGCATTCGGCTATTTCGTGGCCGACGCCGTGCGCAGCGTGGTCGAGACGCGCGTGAAGCCGCTCACCGAAGGCGCGACGCTCGACTCGATCGAGGCCTGGTCGCGCGACACGCAGCGCGCGCTGCATATTTTCGGGCGATACGGCATCACGATGTTCGCGATTTCGGGCGTGGACATGGCGCTCTGGGATCTTGCCGCGAAGCGTGCCAAGGCGCCCTTGTGGAAACTGCTGGGCGGCACTGAGGCGGTCTCGCTCACGACCTACGCGAGCCTCGTGGGCTACGGCGATGCGCGGGTCACCTCCGCGTTTTGCGAACGCGCGCTCGAGCAAGGCTATCGCGACATCAAGCTGCACGAAACCGCGATCGACGTGATCGAAGCAGCACACGCATGCGTCGCGGGGCGCGCTCCCGTTTCCGTCGATGTGAATTGCGCGTGGAGCGATGCGCTCGCCAACGCGAACATCGCACGCCTGCGCGCACTCGACGGCATTGCCTGGGTCGAGGAGCCGATCTTTCCGCCCGAAGACTTCACGCGCCTCGCGGGCCTGCGCTCGCACGGCGTGCCGGTCGCAGCGGGCGAGAACTGGTGCACCGCCATGCAGTTCAGGCAGGCCGTCGAGGTGGGCGCGGTGGACTATCTGCAACCGAGCGTGACAAAGGTCGGCGGCATCACAGAGTTCGTCGAGATCATGTCGCTTGCGCGCGAGGCGAAACTTGGCGTGATGCCGCACAGCCCCTACTTCGGGCCCGGCTTCATCGCGACGCTGCATCTCGCGACCGCGTACCGACGCGCGCACGCAGCGCTGCAAGTCGAATATCACTACGTCGAACCGGCTGCCGAATTGATCGGCCTTGCGCCGATTCGCGACGGTCACCGATTCCGCCTGAGCGATGCGCCGGGCCTGGGCCTTGCGCCCGACGAGGCAGTCGTATCGCGATTCGTGCGCGCGCGATGAGCGTGCTTGAGTACCCGTACCCTTGAACGGCGAGCGCAATGCTCGCCGTTTTTCATTGCGGCTCGCGAGAATGCGCCACACCGCGTTGGGCCAGAAATCGCGCGAGCCTGTCGTAGCACTGCGCCACTTCGTCCAGTTCGGTCGCGCGCAAGGCGGCGTGCACGAGACCATGACCGCGATACAGCTCGACGTGCCCGCCCGCCTGACGCAAACGCGCCGCGTATTCGATTCCCTGATCGCGCAATACGTCCTCCATCGCGGCCACGATGAGCGCGGGTGCGAGACGCGAGAAGTCGTCGCATTCGAGCGGCATGGCAAGCGGCGCATGGCGATCGCGCTCGTTGGGCGCATAGAGCGCGATCGATGCGGCAAGCCCGCGCGCCGTGAGCATGGGCGCGTGCGCGTGCTCGGCGACCGAGGCGAACGTCTCGTCGGCGCTGAGCACCGGATAGAGCAACGCCTGCGCAAGCGGCTGCGCTTCGCGGCGTTCGCGCAAGGCAATGCACAACGCCGCCGCGAGCGTGCCGCCTGCGCTGTCGCCCGCCACGGCACGGCGAGCGGGATCGAGCGGCAAGCCGGCCCCGGAGAGCGCGTGCCACACCGCGAGCCCATCGTCGAGCGGCGCGGGAAACGATGCCTCGGGCGCGAGGCGATAGTCGATCGCGAGCACCGCAAGGCCGGCGCGTTCGATCAGCGCGTGCGCGAACCAGTCGTGCGTCGTGTGGCTGCCCGTGCTCCAGCCGCCGCCGTGAAAGAACACGAGCACGGGCCAGCCGCGCTCGGGCGCAAGCGCCGCGGGACGATAGCAACGTGTCATCACGCCGCCAATGCGCTGGTCCGTCACCACGAGCGCGCGTTTTGCGGGCCGGGTGAAATAGGCGCATTGGCGCGCGAACGCGGCGCGGCGTGAGGGCCAGTCGTCGCTGGCGCTCTGGAAACTCGCAGCCGTTCGGATGAAGGCGCGCATGCCTTCGCTCAAGGGCGATGCTTCAGTGAGGTTCATGAACGTTGCCAGAAAGAAAAAAGCGCATGCCCCCGTCCGGAACATGCGCAAGAGGAGAACGCGGAGCGTGAGGCGCGCGTGCGCGTCAGGCCAGCGTCGGTTCCGGCAGGCGATCGCTGCTATCCACGAAGCACGCGAGAATCAGCGAGCCTACGAGGCCGACAACACCAGCAAGTACGAAGGCGCTCACGAAGCTCCCGGTGCTCTGGATCAGCACGCCGGTGATAGCCGGCCCGATAATGCCCGAGCAATTGGCGAGCGCATGCATGAAGCCGCTGGCCGTACCCACCTGATGACGCGGCACGCTGTCCTGAATCATCGCCCAGTACGCGGGTGCAGCGAGCATCAACAGTCCGATAGCAATCGTCATAACGCCCACCGCGGTCCAGACCGAGTCGACCAGGCCCGTCAGCATGATGCACGCAGCCGCGATCAACAACGAGGTCACCAGCACGACCTTGCGCGAGAACATGCGCCGGCCGGTGCGCTTGTATATCGCATCGCAGAGAAACCCGCCCGAGAGAAAGCCGATCGCGCCGGTGATCCACGGCAGCGAACTCACGAGACTCATGTCCTTGAGGCTAATGTTCTTCGCATCGACGAGATAGCTCGGGAACCACGAGATGAAGAAGAACAGGATGTAGTTGTAGCAAAAGAGAGAGATCCCCGTGACAAGCACGGCGCGCGTGGTGATCACTTCGCGGATCGAGACCTTTGCGCCCGTGCGCGGTTTCACGGCTTCCTGGCCCGCTTCGATATGCGCGAGTTCGGCCTGCTTCACGCGTGCATGCTGCGCGGGGTTTTCAGTCGAAAGACGGCGCCACGCGACGGCCCACAGGATGCCGAGCACGGCCATCACCATGAACGACGCGCGCCAGCCGAACGCGAGCGCAAGAAAGCCTACGATGGGACCCGCGAGCGCGCCGCCGATCGGGCCGCCTGCCTGGCCGATGCCCGCCGCCGTGGCGCGTTCGCCAACGGGGAACCACGTGTTCACGACCTTGTTCGCCGTGGCCGCGTTCGGCCCCTCGCCCATGCCGAAGGCGATGCGCACGAGCAGCATCGACCAGAAGCCGGACACCGCCGCCGTGAGGCCGCAAGCAATGGACCAGCCCGTCATCGACACGCTCAGCACGCGCCGCGCGCCGAAGCGGTCCGAGAAGTAGCCGCCGAGGAAATTGAACAGCGCATAGCCGATCGAAAACGCGCCGAAGATCACGCCTTTTTCGCTCGCGCTCAGATGAAAATCGCGCGTGATGAAGGGCATGGCGATCGACAGCGCCGAGCGGTCGATGTAGTTGATGACCGTGGCGAGCAGGAGCATCGCCAGAATGGTCGTACGATATTGTCCGCGAAATTTCATCGCTTCCTGTCTCCATCCGTTGTTTTGACCGACTACGTCGACTGTGTCTTGCGCGGCAGCCTCGATGTGCATCGTAGTGGCTGCCGCGAGCCAGCGGGCATGAGGCCCTTCGATCGTTCGAGGCGTTGTCCCAGACCGTGGAACTGTGGCGCTCGGGGCGCCTGGGACACGCCCGGAAACCGGGCTCAGAATTTGTGCCGCATGCCGATTACCGCGCCAATCTGCCGGTTCGTCGAAGACGCCGAGAGCGCCCACAACTGTGCGACGGCCGCTTGCCCCGTCGAGTCCTTGCCCGAAGCCTGCTGCGCCATCACCAGCGCGTAGATGTCGGTGCGCTTGGAGAGGTAGTAATCGAGCGACACATCGGCTTCGTGGTAAGTCACGCGGCCCGCGCCGCCCTCGCCCACAGGCGCGCCGTGGATGTACTGATACGACGTGCCGAACTTGAACGCCGGCGTGAACCAGTAGCCGAGCGCAAGTTCCGCCGTGTTGAACGCGGCGGTGCCGCGATAGCCGCTTGTGTCGAGCGCGGCGTGCGCGCCGAGCCCGGAGAAACGCACGTTCGTATAGGTGGCGGCGACGCTTGCCGGGCCGCTCGTGTAGCCCACCGTGGCGGCAATCGTTTCCAGCGTCTGCGCGGACGCATAGCCCGAGAAGATGCGATACGACGACATGTTGCTGCCCGTCGTGCTCGAAGCCGGGTTGTTGCCGTAGTACGAGAAGTTCGGGTCGCGCGCATTCAGGTACGCAGCGCCGAAATAGAGCGGCCCATGCGCGTAGGAAGCGCCCAGCGACCAGGCGCGATTCTGCGCGAAGTTGCCGGCCACGCCGCCCGCACTGAAGAGGCCGCCGAACTTGACGCCGCCATAGCTCACGCTTGCATACTTGACGGCGTTGTTCAGGCGGTAGTCGTTGCCGAGGTTGTCGAATTCGGCGGGATGGTTGATGAGCAAGGCGGTGCTCGCACGCGCGGGCTCCACGTAATCGACGATGGCGTCGTACTGGCGGCCGAGCGTGAGCGTGCCATACGGGCTCGCAATGCCCACCCAGGCCTGGCGCCCAAACAAGGCATTGCCCTGGCTCAGTGAGCCGTTCAGCGGCGAGAAGCCACTTTCCAGCCGGAAGATCGCCTGGTAGCCGCCGCCCAGATCCTCCACGCCCGTGAGGCCCCAGCGGTTGCCCTGGAACCAGCCCGCCGACAATGCGTACTGCTGCGAGCCGTGCACGTTGTTCACGTAGAGAAAGCCGGCGTCGAGAACGCCGTACAACGTCACGCTGCTTTGGGCATGGGCCGCCATCGGCACGGCAAATGCCAAGGCGCTGGCCGCTGCGCTCATTAGTTTGATGCGCGGTTTCTTCACGCACTGTCTCCTGAATATTTTGTTCGTATGACGAAATATTTTCCGGTTGCCGCATCATGCCCGCGTCATCGAGGAGCGCGCGACATGACAAGCAAGGCTCGACGCGCGCGCCAATCGGCGCACGCTCGGGAGCATCCTATGGGGAAGACAACGTCATGAGAACGCGCCACAAGGCGTGGCGCGGGGGCGAATCCCAGTGCGTGGAACTGGGACTCGCGCGAGAGGGTGGCTGCGTTGCCAGGCGGGCCGGCAAGCGATCAGGAGGCGATCAGGAGGCGCTCAGCGAGCGTGTTGAAAACAAGGGTATCGCAGCGTCCAGGCCACGATCACCCGCCCACTACGATCGAATAATGGCCAGGTCCGACCTTGTCGAGATATTGATAAGCCACACCGTCCGTTGCGACTGAGCCGGGATCGAGATCCGAAGCGGACGTTGCCTGAGTGACCGCGCCATTGACCTTGACCGTCCCGCCAGCAGGAATGGCGATGGTCCCCGTCGTGCCCGCCGGAACGTCGATCTGCGCGCTGAACGCACCGCTCGCCGATCGGCCCCATTTCACGCCAATCGCTCCGAACGGTGTCGGCACGGTGCCCACGGCCCACTGAAGATCGCCGGGTTGCGGCTTGATGAGCCACTGCTTGTAGCCCGGCGCCGCCGGCCGCACGCCGAGCACATAGCGCGACATGGCCGACGTCGGGCCCGACGACCAGCCGTGCGCCAGGCTCGTCTGGGCGCTGACCGGCAGGCCGTCGGTGCCCATCGCTTCCCAGGTGGTGCCGGTGTAATTGTCGCCGGCCGCGACCATGTTGCCCCAGAGCGTTGAGATCAGGCTGAGCGCGCCGCGCGTGTCGCCACTCCCGAACCGGGCGCGCGCTTCCATATCGCTGGCAAACGGACTCACGACTGCCGTGCGGCCGCTGTCGGCGGAAAACGCGAGACGTCCGTACGGATTGGCCAGATGCTGCACGAGATTCGCGAGGATCGTGGAGGCGCTGCCTTGCGGCGCGACCCCCGTCGATATGGCGAGTGCGTTCGCATCCTGCGCAACGGCGGTGAGATTGGCCGCGCTCATACCGTAGTAGCCGTTGCTGGCGTTGTACAGGCGCGTGTTGATGGCCTGCTTCAGCGCGGCCGCCCGCTGCGCATAGGTCGCCGAAGTACTCGAATCGCCGATCGCAGTGGCGAGATCCGCGGCCTGGCTCAATACCTGGTAGTACAGCAGATTGGTCGCGGTGACTTCGCCTACGACAGGACTCGCGAAGTTCGGCAGCCAGTCCTGCGCGTTGCTCGCATCGACGGAAATCAGGCCGTTTGCATCGACCAGGGTCTGCAGATAACCCAGTTCTCCCTGCGCCGCGCTCCACTGCGCTTTCAGGAGCGTAGCGTCTCCCGTGTACAGATAGTAGTCGTGCAGGATCGCGATGAAATACATGGAGTACTGCGCCGAATAAAAGCTCGATGAACCATACGGATCGGCGGCGCCGCTAATCAGCGGATCTTGTGGGCTATGCGTGGTCGAGACTTCGCCATTCGCCAGCCGATAACTGCCCAGCAACTGAATCGAAGCCGCCACGGCGTCGCTTTGCGCAGTCGTGTAGAACAACGTCGGCCCTTCCACCGCGATATCGCCCGACCACACGGTCCGGTCGCGCTTTGCACCATCGATCAGTAGGGGCAGCGCGTTTGTATTCGCGGAAAAGTCGTCGAGCGCGCTGGCCGTCTCCAGACTGTTGGCATAAAGCGAAGCGCCGCTCGTCGTAATCGCCAGATTCCGGTAAGTAGCCTGGCTCGCGGGCACGTTGAAAAATCCTGCGCTGCCGTAATTGGTCAGCAGTACGGAGGATGCGCCGGAGGCGTCCAGCGTGCCGAGGCTCGCGCCGTCCAGCGTCACGCCGACCTGATTGCCGCTCAGCGAGGTCGTGACGCTATGCCAGGTGCCCGTCGCCACGCCCGCCGCGATGGGCAAGCTGCCCAGCTTGATCGTGCCGCCCGCGAAGGTGCTGTAGGCGTCGAGTTCCAGCGTATTGGGCGTGCCTTGCGTGTCGCTCGCCGAATGCAGCACGAAGCGCAGGCTCGTGAGATTGCCGGAATCGCGCATTGTCCAGCCCGCGCTGTTGGTGTCCACGCGCACATCGAAGGCCATCGCGTAGTCGGCGGGCCAGGTGCCGCTCTTCTGCACGATGCCCGTGCCGCTCGTGCCGATCGTCACGCCGTCCGCCGTCACCTGCCACGCAAGCGGAAGCGCCGCTGCGGCCAGCCGGTCCATCTCCACGGTATACGCGCCCGCCGTCCAGATGCGGTTCAGCACATCGGAGCTGGAAACGAAGCTTCCCTGCGTGGCCGATGTCGGCGCGGTATAGAGCGATTGAATCGCGACGCTGTTAAGCGTGACCTCGCCCGGCGTGGCAAGCGAAAGCGTTTCGTAGCGCTCGCCGCCCTGCACCGCGCGGGCCTTGATCGCGCCCGCGGCAGCGACGGGATAGAGGCTCGTGCGCTGCGGATCGACGGAGACGGTCAGGCCGGCGCTCACATCGCCGGTCGCGGCGTTCTTGTAGCTTTCGCTGAACGTGGCCGAGAGTGTGGGCTCGCCGGTCTCGGCTGCGACGCCGAAACTCGGCAAGCCGCCCACTTCATGGCCGTAGTCCAGCACGACCGTTGGCGGCGTGCCGCCTGCCGTGTACTTGAGCGTCACCGCGCCGCCCGAAAGCAGCGAATCGGCGCCCGTGACCGAGCCCGATACGCTCACGACCTTGACCGGCCGCACGTTGCCCGTGTCGGCCAGGTAATTCGCCGCGCTCACGCTCGCAGGCCATGGGGTCGTGTTGTCCGCGCTGGTGCTGGCGCCACCGCACGCTGCTAGCGTCAGCGCAGCGGCCATCAGTGCCGCCGTGAGTGTCGCGGCCAATGCGGCGCTCGGTTGCGCAGGAAAGCGCCTGTCTCCGGGATGCCTCGGCATCGCTGTCTCCTTTGTTGTGTTCGATCGAACGCGCCGCCGGGTGCTGCGGGCGCGATACGGAATACGGAGCTTGCCCGAGTCCCGCACGTCGATCCCACGGAAATCGCGATATGTCGCATCGCAAAACACGTCGGCCGGGAAAGCAGCGAATCCCTACACTCTCGGCACGCGTCACGCTTTGCGCGAAATCAATAAATTGGAGACAAAAATGCCGGCACGCCGCGGATCGAATGGCGCTTTAGTGGTCGCCCACGTGGCGGGAATGATCGATCTGGTCGCCCTGCCCGTGTGGGTCAATACGCTCATCCAACATTTTCAGTTCGACGCCCAGCGAGCGGGTGCGCTCGCCACGGCCTACCTGACATGCGCCGTGATCTGTTCGGCCTGCATTGCGCCGCTGTTTACCCGCCTGCCCGGCCGACTGACCGCCGCAGCGGGCTTCGCCCTGGCCGCGTGCGGATTCGGCGTGGCCGCGCACGCCACGACTTTCGCCGGCATGCTGGGCGCGCACGCGGTTGCGGGAGCCGGCGTGGGCTGCGGGCTGTCCGTCGCGCACGGCGCGATTGGCAGAACGGCCAATCCGCATCGCCTGTTCGCGCTGAGCCACCTCGCCCTCGCGATTTTCGGCGTCGTGTACTTCGCCGCCGTGCCGGCGCTCGTCGCGGTACATGGCGGCGCCACGCTGTTCATCGTGTTCGTCGGGCTTTCTGCCGTCGCCGCCGTCGCGCTTGCGCTCGCCTGGCCAACTCGCGAGCAAGGCGCCGAAGCGGCGCAGCACCGCGCCGTGCAAGGCACCAGGCTCGGGCGCGGCTGCTGGAGCGCAATCATTGGCATCGTGTTCATGGCGATCAACCAGGCCATGGTGTTCAGCTTCGTGCAGCGCATTGGTCTCGCTCGCGGGTTTGGGGAGGCGCACGTGAACGCCGTGCTCGTGGCGGTCGGACTCGTGAACTTGCTGCCGCCCGTGCTAGCCGCGCTGCTTCAGCGCAAGCTCGACGCGCGCAATGTGGCGCTGGCGGGTCCTGTCGCACAGGCAGTCCTCGCATGGGTCATCAGCAGCACGTCGTCGTTCGCGCCCTATGCGCTCGCCACGAGCCTCTGGGTCTTCGCGATGATCTTCACGCACACGTTTCTGTTCGGCTTGCTCGCAAAGCTGGACACGACCGGCCGCGCGCTCGCCTACACACCGGCCATGCTGATGGCGGGCTCGGCCGTGGGGCCGCTGCTTGGCGGCGTGCTGATCGTGCGTTCCGGCTTTGGTGCGATCGGCGTGGCGGCGGTCTTGATCGGCCTCGTCAGCTTCCTGTTTTTCAGCCGTCTGCGCGCGCTCGACGTCGTGCAGACCCGTTTCGACCTGCCCCCGGCACGTTGACTTTCACTCTGGCAATTCATTCGAGGTTCCGAAAATGGCAGGCATCGTCTTCAACAACGTTCGTGTATTCGACGGCAGCGGATCCGCTCCCTTTCCTTCGCAGGTGCGCGTGGAGAGCAACCGCATCGCCGCGCTGGCGTCGACCTCTGCGCCTTCGCTTGCACTCAATGGCGACGACATCTACGACTGTGGCGGCGCAACGCTGATGCCGGGCCTCGTCGAGGCGCACGCGCATTTGTCCTGGCCCAGCTCGGTCGAGAAGTTCGTGCCCGGCATGGCGCTGCCGCCCGAAGAACTCGTGCTCACCACGGCGCGCAACGCGCGCATCCTGCTCGATCACGGCTTTACGAGCGCCTATTCGGCGGGGTCGCTGAGCAAGCGCGTGGAAGTCGCGCTGCGCGAGCAGATCGAGAGCGGCGGCATGCCCGGCCCGCGGCTCGTGGCGTCCTCGATCGAGCGCACGCCGCCGGTCGCCGCCGACGAGCAGGAACTCAATCCGGGTGAAGTGGACCCGCACGGCGTGGGACCGGAAGCCGTGCGTGCGTTCGTGCGCTCTTGCGCGGAGATGGGGGCACGCTCGGTGAAGTTCCTGCTCTCGGGCGAAGACGCATTGCAGCCCGGCGCGTCGCAGCAACTGCTGTATAGCGAAGCCGAAGCGAAGGCGGCAGGCGACGAAGCCGCGGCGGCGGGCGTGTGGCTCGCCGCGCACGCACAGGCGGCCGAGGCCGTGAAGATGGCGCTGCGCAACGGCTTTCGCGTGCTCTACCACTGCACCTACGCCGACGAAGAAGCGCTCGACATGCTGGAGGCCGCCCGCGAGCGCATTTTCGTGGCGCCCGCCATCGGCATCATTCAGGCGACGCTCGACGCCTCCCCGCCGCCCCACTTCGACATGACGCACATGAAGCGCAGCGCAGCCGAAGTGCGCGAACTGCAGCAACGCCTCGTGCCGGAACTGCGCCGCCGCGGCGTGCGCGTGCTGCCCGGCGGCGACTACGGTTTCCCGTTCAATCCGAATGGCCGCAACGCGCGCGATCTTCAGCTCTTCGTCGAGCTGTTCGGCTATTCGCCTGCTGAGGCATTGCATGCGGCCACGGCGCTGGGCGGCGCGCTGATGGGCATGCCCGACGAGCTTGGCCGTATCGCCCCCGGCTATCTCGCCGACCTGCTGATCGTCGACGGCGACCCGACCGAAGACGTGGCCATCCTCCAGGACAAGCGGCGGCTGACGGGCATCATGAAGGACGGCCGCTTCCACAAGACGCCGCACGCACTGCGCGCCGCGCGCTGAACGAAGGAGCACATGACGATGAGCCAGAACGATCTACCGACCGCCGATGAACTCGCACGGCTGATCCGCACGACGGGCGCCGTGATCGATCCGCCGCTGGTGAAAAGCTGGTACGCGCCCTTGCGCGAGACACAGCGCAAAGACGGCGCCGAAGTGCGCCACGACATTGCCTATGGCGATGACGAACGCCACAAGCTGGACGTCTATCTGCCGACCACGGGCGACACGACGGGCCGTCCGCTGCTGCTCTTTGTGCACGGCGGCGGCTTCGTGCGCGGCGACCGCCGCGATCGCGCCAACGTGGGCTGGCGGTTCGCGCGGGCGGGCTTTGTCACGGTGGTCCCGAGCTACCGCCTCGGCCCGGCGCACCGCTGGCCGGCCGGCGCTCAGGACGTCGCGGCGGCATGGGCATGGGCGCACGCCAACGCCGAAGCGCTCGGCGCCAACCCGCAGCGCATTTACGTGGCGGGCGAATCCGCGGGCGCGGCGCACGTCGCCGCCGCCACGCTCATGCGGCGCTTTCGGCCGGCAGACGTGAGCGCGCCGCGCGCCGCGCTGCTCGTCTCCGGCGTCTACAACGTGCAACTGGAAAAGCTCGCGCGCCGGCAGTTCGGGATTCCGAGCCCCGACCCGCGCAACGAGGCGTATTTCGGCAGCGACTTCGCGTGCTACCCCGCCATGTCGACCGTGGAGAACGTCGACAGCGAAGCGTTCCCGCTGCTCATTACCTGGGCCGAACTCGACCCGCCGCAAATGCAGATCCAGGCCGGCGAACTGTTTGCGCGGCTCACCATGCAACACGGGTTCGATCCTGACGTCGCCGTGATTCGCGGCCACAACCATTTGTCCCAACTCGAAGCCATCAACACCGCCGACGACGAACTCGCATCGACCCTGCTCGACTTCCTGCAGCAGCACTAAAACACCCATAACCACAATACACATGGAGACACGGATTTGAACAAGGCCTGTTATTTCGCATTCCGAACGTTAACGATTTCCGCATGCCTCGCTGGTGCGGCGCACGCCACCGAAGGCGGCGGAACGGTCGTGCCGATTGGCGTGCAGACCATTGCCTCCGGCGTGCTGCAGGACCCGGGCGATTATCTGCTCAACTACAACACGTGGGTCTACGCGAACAGCTTTCCGAACAACGAAGGCAAGAATTCACTGCCGGACGGCGATCTGCGCGTGCAGGCGCATTCGCTGCGTTACTTGCACGTATTCGAGAACTTCAAGATCGCAGGAGGGGACACGGCGTTCGAGATTGCCTCCGCGTATGTCGATACGACGCTCAGTTCGCTCTACGCGAATGGCCATGACAGCGGTATCGGCGATACGTCGTTCGGGCCGTCCATTGGCTGGCACAGCGCCACCTTTCACCAGATGGTTTCGCTGCTGGCCGTGATTCCAACGGGCTCCTACGAGGCCACGCGCGCCGTCAACGTGGGGCGCAACTACTACGCGCTACAAGCCGATTACGCCGCGAGCTGGTTTTTTGCGCGAGGCTGGGAACTGAGTGGCATGTTCAAGGTGATCTTCAACGCGAAGAATCACTCGGATGGCTACAAGTCGGGTATCGAAACCGATCTCGACTACGCGCTCAACTACCACCTGCCCTATGGGTTCTTCGCAGGCGTAGGAGGCTACTGGCACAACCAGCTGACCAACGACACGCTCAACGGCAACGTGGTCGACGAGAATGGCTACCGCGTGCGCGATGTGGCCATCGGTCCGCAAGTCGGCTGGGGCACGCAGAAGTACGGGGCGTATGTCGCCTGGCAGCATCAGGTCTATGCGCGCAATACCGCCAAGGGCGATCTTGTCTGGCTCAATGCCTTCGTGAAGTTCTAAGATCGAGGACGTTCAGGCCGCCAACATGGCGGCCGCTTCGACAAGCCGTTCTCGTAGCCACCTGTGGCACGGATCCTTCTCCCGATATTCGTGCCACTGCAAAAACTCCCTCACGGTAGGGATGGCGACAGGCGGCTCCACAAGCCGCAGCGGCAGTCTGCGCGAAAGCTCGTTGGCGAGTCGCCGGTGCATGGTGGCGATCATCTGCGTGCCGATGAGCGCAGTGGCGATCGAGCAGAAGTCCGAGGTGGTCACGCGAACGCGCCGCTTGATACCCTGCTCTTCCAGATAGCGGCTGTCGTAGGTCGGCGCGCGCGGCCATCCGAGCAACGCAGCGACATGATCGAGGGCTTCGAACTGCTCGACATTCTGCAGTTGCGCGCCGACCTTCTCATTGCCCTCCCACACCACGCACGTATAACTGTCGTCGAAGAGCGGCCGATTCGGATGATCCGGCGCGATGAACGGCTCCGGAATGATCAGGAAATCGTATTCGCCGCGGCGCAGCTTCTCCGCCGAATCTTCCACTTGCGGCATGAATTCCAGCGTGATGTGCGGCGCGAGCGGCTCGATCACCGGAATCAGCCGATGCATGAGCACGTTGATCACATAGTCCGAGGTCGCGATCTTGAAGTGCCGCCGCGCATTCGCGGGCTCGAACTCGGGATTGATCGCGACGATCGTCTGCACCTGGAGCAGCAAATCGCGCACCGGCTGAACCAGTTCGGTCGCCAGCGGCGTCAACTCCAGGTTGCGCCCCACCGGCACCAGCAACTCGTCGTCGAAATATTCCCTGAGCTTGGCGAGCATGCCGCTGATCGCCGACTGGCTGAGGTTCAGCCGCTCCGCCGCGCGTGTGATGCGGCGCTCGTCCAGCAGTGCATCGAGCGTGACGAGCAGGTTCAGGTCCAGTCGATTAAAGCGCATCTCTTGCGTCTCCATGCAAAAGGCCGCCTCGTCGGGCGGCCTTGTTATTCGAAACGATCCGGCCGTTCCGTCGCTGGCGCTCAGCCCGCCACGCCAGGATCATGCCGCGCGTTCGAAGGCAGCGCATCGTCGTCCTGCGCGCTCGCGGCGTTCTGCATCGAGGCCGGCAGCGCGGCGATTTCCGTCTTGCCGAGCGCAATGACACCCGCAGCAAGAATCAAGGCGCCCGTGAACAACGCGAACGTCCACACCGGATCAGGGTTGATGGAAGCGACGATGCCCACGATAACAGGCCCGAGTATGCCGCCTATCCGGTTCAACCCGACCGCGACCCCCATGCCGGTGCCGCGAATTTCCGTGCGGTAGCACATGGCCTGGTAGTTGTTCATGATCGCTTGCGCGCCGAAGATGAAGAAGCCCACGCACGCGACCAGCGCCATCGAGCCTGCGTTGCCGAGCGTGACGGCAAGCGCCGCCATAAAGAGGCCCGCCACGATATAGCCCACGACCATCGCACGAATGCGGCTATGCATGCGGTCGGCGAGCCAGCCCATGGATATGCCGCCGAACACCGAGGCGACCATGACGACCGTGCCGTAGCTGAATGCCGACGATACGCCGCCGCCCTTGTTCACGACCATGGTCGGCAGCCAGCCGGTCAGGCCATGAATGCAAAAGAGGCTCAACGCTCCCGCGACCCAGTGAACCAGCGTGTTGCGACGGTACTCGGCGGAAAGCAGATCGCGCACCGAACCGGGCCGCGAGGTTGCGCGCATCGGCAGGATATGGCCTTCACGATAGACCGCCTCGCGCTCCGGGCGGGCGGCCTTGAGCAACGCGAGCACTTCGTCGGTGCGGCCGCGCAGTGCAAGATACTGGGCCGATTCCGGCAGCCATTTCATGGCAGCCGCCGCAACCAGCGCCGAGAGCACGCCGACGAAATAGAGCGATTGCCAGCCGAGATGCGGCGTGAGCGTGAGCCCGGCGATGCCCGCGAAGATACCGCCCGCGGAAAAGCCGAACTGAAACACCCACGTCGCAAAGGTGTTCGCGTTGCGGCGCGGCGCCCACTCGTTGATGCAGGTGAGCGCGAGCGGCGTGACCATGCCGAGCGCGGTGCCCATCAGGAGACGCGCGAGCGCGAAGCTCGTGGCGGAGTGAACGACAGTGGCGAGCAGGGCGCTAGAGAGCGTGAGCGTCCACAGCGCGCCGAGCATCACCTTGCGCCGGCCGATGCGGTCGGCGATCAAGCCCTGCAGCACCGAGCCGATCGAGAGCCCGACAATGCCGCTGGAGAGCATGATGCCGATCATCGCAGGCGACGGCTGCCATTGGTGCCGCACGAGCGGAATCACATAGGCGGCGTTGAAGAGATCGTAGCCGTCGAAAAACATGATGAAGGCGACGAGTACCGCGAAGCGCAGATGGAAGCCGCCGATGCGCGCGTGCGCCAGCTCCTCCCTGACATTGATGGGTGTTGCCAAGGTTTGTCTCCGTATGGTTGGGTACTGGACCCGTGCCGCCTTTTTTCATGGCGGTCTAAAACGAGGCTTCTGGTCAGGCCGCTTCCTGCGGCCTGTCCGCGAGCGTTAGCCGTGCAAGGCGACGTCGAGCTTCGCGAGCGAATCCGCGAGACCTGCTGCATCGCCCGCCACGCCGTAGACGTAGTGATCCGGACGCACGATCGCCACGCGGCAGCCATTGCGTTCGAACCACGCCGCCAGCACGCCGTCGATTTCCACGATCCTGCGCGTGTCGGGCAACACCGCCGCATGGTGGGCGTCACCGTCCGGCGCAAGTTCGACGATCTGCGCGCCCACGCGCTCCGCCGCCTTCTGTGCGTCGCTCGAAAGCGGCTCGCCGCCCAGCGTCACGACGCGCCAGTTGCCGCCCGCCACGAGGTCGAGCAACGCGGCATCTTCGGCGTGCTGCACGCGGGGTTGCGGGAACAACGTGCCGTTCGCTGCGTGCGAGGCATGCGAAAGCAGCCCAGCGTCGAGCTTCGGCACGATGTCCTGGCGCGCGATCGTCTTCACTACCCCACCCGCCTCGCGCAGCAGCCGCGCGTCGCGCTCGCGCGCGGCGTCGACGTCGCGTTCGCAGATCAGCTTGCCGATCTCCTTGATACGCGTGGTGAGTTGGCGCACATGGAGGCTGCGTTCGGCCTGGTAGCTGTCGAGCAGTTCGGACTGCGCGGTGCCCGCCATCACGGCATCGAGCTTCCACACCAGGTTCACCACGTCGCGAATGCCCTGGCACATGCCCTGGCCGATGAACGGCGGCTGCTGGTGCGCCGCGTCGCCGCCGATGAATACGCGTCCACGACGCCATTGCTTCGCGACGAGCGCATGAAAGCGATAGCTCGCCGCGCGCCACAACTCGCCATCCTCGCGCGTGAGCCAGCGCGAGAGCAGCTTCCACACCTGCTCGTCTTTCTGCATTTCGCGCGGGTCTTCGCCCGGCATCAGCATGATTTCCCAGCGGCGATGGCCGCCCGGGCCGACGATGTACGTGCACGGCCGCGACGGCTCGCAATACTGGATGGCAACCTTCGGCAGCTTTTCGATGCCGCGCTCGTTCACGCGCAGGTCCACCACCAGCCACGGTTCGTCGAACACGAGGTCTTCGTACTCGATGCCCAGTTGCGTGCGCACCGTGCTCGAAGCGCCGTCGCAGCCAAGCAGGTAATCGCACGTCACGGTGCGCGTCGAGCCCGTATCGTCCTTGAGATGAACCGTCACGCCCTGTGCCGTTTCCTCGAAGCTCACGAGTTCGGTGCCCAGCGCGATTTCGACCGTTTCATAGGCGCTCGCATGCTCGCGCAGCGCGGCTTCCACGGGCGGCTGCGTGAACACCATCGTCGGCATGTAGCCGAGGGGCCAGGGTTTGGGCACCGTGTCGATGCGCTTGATCAACTGGCCATCCACGCCGTAATACTCGGAAGGCGGGAACACGGCCACATGCTCCGCAATCCGATCGACCACGCCGAGTCCCTGAAACACGCGCATGATCTCGTGGTCGACGGCGATCGCGCGCGGCTTGTCATAGACTTCGCGCGCGCGGTCCACGCATAGCATCTTGCGGCCGCGCTGCCCGAGCAGCCCCGCCGCCACCGCGCCGGATGGCCCGAAGCCGACCACGACCACTTCGTAATGGTTGTTGCGTTCCATCGTCATGCGCCCGCTTCGTCCTGCACCGTGTTTTGCAACCGGCCCACGCGCTCGATGTCCACTTCCACGCGATCGCCCTGCTTGAGCCACACCGAAGGATCGCGCGCCCAACCCACGCCGGCGGGCGTGCCCATCGCGACCACGTCGCCCGGTTCGAGCGTCATGCATTCGCTAAGGAGTTCGATGGTTTCCGCCACGCCCCAGATCATGTCGGTGGTGCTCGCCTGCTGCATGACCTGGCCGTTGAGGATCAAGCGCAGCTTGAGGCCTTCGGCGCCGGGCGGCAGGTCATCGGCGGTCACGAGCCACGGACCGAACGAGCCCGTGCCGTCGAAGTTCTTGCCGATCGTCCATTGCGACGTGCGCTTCTGGTAGTCGCGCACGGAAACATCGTTGAAGCATGCGTAGCCGTACACGTAGTCGAGCGCGTTTTCGCGCTTCACATGGCGCGCGCGTTTGCCGATCACGATCATGAGTTCCGCTTCGTAGTCGAGCTTTTCCGAAATGCGCGGGCGGATCACCGGGTCTTCGTGCGCGATGAGCGAAGATGCGCCGCGGAAGAAGATGAGCGGATAAACCGGCTTGAGATTGCCACCTTCCTTGGCGTGATCGTAGAAGTTGTGGCCAAGGCACACGATCTTGCCCGGTTCCGGCACGACGGGCGCAAGCTTGAGCGATGCGTACGGGGCGCGATGCTCGCCGCTCGCGACGGCGCGTTGTGCAGCCGCGTTCAGGTCCACGCCAGCCTTGAGCGCCGCGCGCAGATCGGCGGGAACCGAAGCGTCAGCCTTGTTGAGGTCGACCACGTCGTCGCCGTCGATAACGCCAAGGCGCGTCGTGTCGCCCGATCGGAAAGTAACCAGTTTCATGATGTTCTATCTTTTAAGAAAAATTGATTCGTTATGCGATGTTTGTTCGATGATCAACGCGGCCCGGTTGCTGAAGTTTCCGGCGCACGAAAGAAGATGTTCTTTTGCGCGGCCTTCATCCGCTCCGAAGGATTGCGTCCCACGCCCCACTGGTCGATGCGCCCCGGCGGCCATTTCCAGTCGTCCGGGCCACCGGTGCGATAGCTCTCGTCCACCTGCTGCACTTCGGCGGTGTATTCGATGACGAAATCGAACGGCCCGAGGAAGTACGCGAACACGTTGTTGCCCGGACCGTGGCGGCCCACGCCCCACTCGATCGGATAGCCTGCGTCGTTCATGCGGCCGCCGCCGCGCATCACCGAGTCGAGGTCCGGCATCACAAAGGCGATGTGGTTCAGGCTGTTTTCCTGCGCGTCGGCCAGCGCGATGCTGTGGTGGTCGCTGCCGCAACGCATGAAGGCCATGATGCGCGTGCGGTCCGAGAGCCGGAAGCCGAGCGCCTTTTCAAAGAAGGCCTGCGCCACCGTGACGTTCTCGCTATTGAGCACGACGTGCGTAATCTTGATCGGGCGGTCCTTGACCGGTTCGGTGTCGGCGTGACTGCGTCCGCCTGCAATGAAACGCAGCGTGCGGCCTTGCGGATCGCGCACCTCGAGCAGCGTGCCCGCACCCGGCATCGTGGTGGGGACCGGGCCGCTCAGCACCGTGCCGCCATGCTTCTCGACCGCGAGCGCGATCGTATCGAGATGCCCGATTTCGGCCACATCGAATTCGATGGCGCGCACGTCCGCATGCTCGCTCTGCGTGAGCGTGAGGATGTGATGCGCCGCGCCCGTGCCACGGAAATACACCTTCTCCGGGCGGCGCGTGAGTTCCTTCAGGTGCCAGGTTTCCGCGTAAAAACGCGCGGCGAGTTCGAGATCGGGCACGCCGATCTCGATGCCTCTCAGGCCCGTTACGAGGCACTGGGTCATGTCATGCTCCATTCCTGATGCCCAGGAATTCCCGGGCGTTGCGATAGATGAGGCGTTCGGTTGCGGCCGCGTCGAGGCGCAGCAGCTCGACCCCGCCTACAGGGTCGCGCTCGCGGAACGCGAACGGGTAATCGGTGCCCAGCATGATGCGTGTATCGCCGAACGTCTCGACGAGATGCCGCAGTGTGGCAGGGTCGAACACCAGCGAGTCGTACCAGAGGCGGCGCGCCTGCTCGCGTGCGCTTTGCTGCAGCGTCTCGCGCAACGGTTCGAAAACGCGGCTGGCTTTTTCGAGGCGCGGGAGCAGCGAAGCGAGCGTGCCGCCGCCGTGGCTGAAGGCAATGCGAAGATTCGGATGCCTGACGATCAGGTTCGACGTAATCGCTGACGCGGCGGCGAGCCCGACATCAGTGGGGAACGCGAGCGCCTGTACGAGTTGCGCAGGACCCACGAGCCGCTCCTTTCCTGCCGGGCGCAACGCGTGCACGAATACGGCTGCGCCAAGTGCGGCTGCCGCTTCGAAGAAGGCGTCGAACTGCGCGGCGCCTATCGGCGCGCCATTGATGTTGCTGCCGATCTCGACACCCGCGAAACCCGGCGTAGCCATCAGCCGCTCGAGCTCGCGAATCGCCATGTCCACATTCTGCAGCGGCACCGCGCCGAGCCCGACCATGCGGCCCGCGCTCGCTTCCGTCATTTGCGCGATCGTGTCGTTGAGATATTGCAGCAGCGGCAGCGCGTCGGGCGCCTCCATCCAGTACGACAGCAACTCGGGCATGGGTGAGATCGCCTGGATCGCCACGTTCTGCGTGTCCATGTCGACGAGACGCTTTTGCGTGTCCCAGCACAGGTCGGAGACCGTGCGATAGATCTTCTCGTCGATCACCACATGGCGGTGACACGCATGCGCCTCGCGCATGGAAGGCCAGTCGCGCGGCACGTGTGCGCCGAGATAGCGCGGAAACCCGGCGGGCACGATATGCGCGTGGACGTCGATGCCGTGGCACGCGCAGCGGTAGGTCGGATGCATGGCGAGCCGTCGCCTTATCGGTACGAGAGGCCTGCGTTGCGCAGACCTTCGATGCAGATGGCCTCGTCCTCGTCGCCGGTGCCCCCGCTCGCGCCAATCGCACCGAGCACTTGGCCGCTCGGGGCAACGATCACGACTGCCCCCGTCTGCGGGATGAACTTGCCGCCCGCCGCGGGTGCGATGGCGTTGAAGAACACCGGGTTGGCGCTTGCGCGCTCATGCAGCGTGCGCGAGGCGACGCCCATGCCGAACGCCGCCGCGGCCTTGCCGTGCGCAATGTCCACGCGTAGCGGCGTCGCGCCGTCTTCGCGCGCCATGGACTTCAGTTGCCCGGATTCGTCGAGCACGACGACCGCCATCGGCTTGAAGCCTTCGCGGCGCGCCGCGGCGAGCGCTGTGTCGACCGCGCGCTTTGCCTGATCCAGCGTCAGTGATTCCAAGTCGCTCTCCATCATGATTCGATCTGTTGATGATCATAATATATACAAAACTATCATGTCTAACGTTTTGTGTATTTGTTGAGGGAAAACCCCGTACTCAAGCTTGGGACCGGTGTAGCTGTTCAAATCAGATATACTTCATCCCAGATCGAATCCCTTATGAGGTGTGACTTGTCCCGCATCGTAGCTAACCCAGCTGCGCCCGCAGGCACGGGGGGCGCGAGTGTCGCGACCCTGGCAACGAACCTGTATGACCGCATTCGCGCCGACCTGCTCGACGGCAAGCTCGAACCGGGGCGCAAGCTCCAGATCGAGTTCCTTTGCGACCACTACCAGGCGGGCCAGACGCCCGTGCGCGAGGCGCTCAACCGGCTCACCTCCGACGGTCTCGTCGAGCGCCGCGACCAGCGCGGTTTCGCAGTGGCCGGCATCAGCGCAACCGACCTTCGCGAAATCACCAAGACGCGCTGCTGGCTCGAAGAAGTCGCCCTGCGCGAAGCCTTCGCCACCCGTTCGACCGAATGGGAAGAGGACGTCGTGCTCGCGTATCACCGGCTTTCCAAGGTGCCGCGCTCGCTCAGCGAGAGCGAATACAAGGAAAACCCCGAGTGGGAGCGCCGCCACCGCGAGTTTCACCGCGCGCTGATTGGCGGCTGCCAGTCGCGCTGGCTCATCAACTTCTGCGAGCAACTGGCCGACCAGCTTTACCGCTACCGCCAGCTCTCCGTGCGGCGCGTGTTTCCCAAGCGCCACGAAGGCGCCGAGCACAAGGAAATTCTCGACGCGGTCGTGGCCGGTGACGCGGCTCACGCCATCCAGCTCCTTACTACGCACTACCAGCAGACGGCGGACATCATCCTCACCGACGCCGACCTGTTCCCGCCTTCCTCCCGCTAAGCCGTTCCCCCGCCATTGCAGCCTGCCGCGCCTTCCGAGGCGCGGTTGCGCTCGTCCGCGCACTCAACATACACATCCTGGTGTTTTCGATAGTTTTGTATATTTTTATTGACGGATAACTACTCCGTACACAAAACTCCTGCTTTCAGAGAGTGCCGCATCCCGACGGCACCGTTCAGGAGACTTCATGAAGCTACCGCTCGCGCCGACCTTTCCACTCGCGCCCATCGCTGCGCTCGCTGCCGCGCTCGCAGCACCCGCGGCTTACGCGCAATCGTCCGTCACGCTCTACGGCATCATCGACACCGCCATCCAGGTCGCCCGCACGGGCGGCAACACCGTGGTGCGCGAGGCGTCGAGTTCGATCGCACCGAACCGTTGGGG
Organism: Paraburkholderia sp. JHI869; assembly: GCF_038900775.1. Classification (NCBI taxonomy): domain Bacteria; kingdom Pseudomonadati; phylum Pseudomonadota; class Betaproteobacteria; order Burkholderiales; family Burkholderiaceae; genus Paraburkholderia; species Paraburkholderia sp. JHI869. Next base: position 154,138 of record NZ_JAYMSC010000007.1, on the reverse strand, counting down.
CCTCTTCGGCAAGGAAGATCTCGGCGGCGGCTATAGCGCGGTCTTCAAGCTCGAAAACGGCTTCAACCTGAACTCGGGCGCGATGGCGAGCAGCAACACGCTCTTCAATCGCGAGGCGTGGATCGGCATTCGCGGGCCGTTCGGCCAGGTCCAGGCGGGCAACAACTACACGCCGCTGTTCCTCTCCTACGTGACCTACTCGATCGGCGAACTCAACGCGCTCGCCTGGGGTAACGCCACCAACAACTACGTGTTCGTGCCGGTGGCGCGCACCGCCAACTCGATCCGCTATACCTCGAACGAACTCGCCGGCTTCACGGTGCGCGCGCTGTTTGCGCGCGGCGCGAACGGAACGAGCGGCGTGCCCGCCTCGCTCGGCGACACGCTTTCCGCGGGCGTGAACTTCAAGGCAGGCCAGTTCTCCGCCGACGTCGACTATCTGCAGCAGCGCTTCGCCAACACGGCGACGCTCACGACCACGACGCCGGTCGGCACGGGACGCTACTACCTGATCGGCGCCTCGTACGACTTCGGCTTCGTGAAGACGGCCGCGCTCTACCAGATGCACCGCAACGCGACCGGCGTGAGCACGTCGATCTCGAGCGCCTACGCCACGCCGAACCACGACTTCTACGAAGTGAACGCGCTGATTCGCCATCTGGGGAACGGCTCGCTGCTCGCGAGCTTCGGCCAGTACTTCCTGAAGTCGGGTGGCGACGGTCACGCCACCTCATGGGCCTTGCGCTACGACTACCCGCTTTCGAAGCGCACAGGCTTCTATGCCGGCGTGGCGGGCGTGCACAATCACGGCACGACGGCGTTCACCGTGACGGACGCCGCGGGCCCCGGCATCGCCGTTTCTCCGGGCAAGGACATCACGACCGGGATTGTCGGCATCGTTCACAACTTCTAGCCTGGAACGCAGGCGATGGTGATGAAAAAAGTCCGCATTCCTGCCGCGTTGAGCCTCGTCGTCGGCGCGGGTCTCGCGATGTCGCTGGCCATTGCTGCGGCGGGCGTGGCTTGCGCCTATGCGTCCAATACGCTCGCGCAGGCCGCGCTCGGCGCAGCGCGAGCGCAGAGCGATGGGACGCTCGTTGCGGCGCTTGCCGGCTTGCAGCGTCTTCAACACACTGCTTTGGTTTGCATCGGTATCCTTACGATCTGCAGCGCGTTATTGGCATTCGCAGGAAGGCGCTGGCTCACCACCAAGGTCGTCCAGCCGCTCGATGGCGCCATGCGGGCGGTCAACGCCATCGCGCTGGGGGAATTGCGCGAGAAGATCGTCATCGACGAGGCGACCCAGGCGCGCAAGCTGTTTGCGGCGCTCGCACAGATGCAGCACGGGCTCGTCAAGACGCTATCGCTCGTCACCCAGGAGGCCGTAGCTGTCGATGATTGCGCAACGCACCTCTCCAGCCAGAACCTGCGCCTTTCGAGCGGCACGGAGTCGCAGGCGGCGGCGATCGAGCAAACCGCGGCAACGACCCAGCAGATCAGCGAAGGCGTGCAGCGCAGCGCACAGGTGGCGGCGCAAACCAACCGGCTCGCCGAAAACGCCTCGCAACTCGCCGATGCGAGCCGCACGCGGGTGCGCGCGGTGATCGACGCCATGGACTCCATCGCAAAGGATTCACAGCAGATCAGCGCCGTGGTTTCGGTCGTCAACGACCTCGCATTTCAAACCAATATCCTCGCGCTCAACGCGGCCGTGGAGGCGGCGCGCGCCGGGCATCAGGGCAAAGGCTTTGCCGTGGTCGCATCCGAAGTGCGCAGCCTCGCCCAACGCAGCGCCAGTGCGGCTCGCGAGATCGAAGGGTTGATCGCCAGTGCGCGAAGCACGATCGAGCGAGGCGCGCGGCTTTGTGCCGACGTGGGCATCGCCATGGATGAAGTCGTCGCGGCTGCCCACGAAGTGGTGGAACTCAGCGACGACATGAGCCGCTCGGCGAGCGAGCAGAGTCATGGCGTGCAGCAGTTGAACCAGGCGATCCGGGAGATCGACTCCGTCACGCAGCAAAATGCGGGCATGGTGCAGCATTTCGTAGAGACGACCGAGGATCTCAATGGGCGCGCCCGCACGCTCGCTAGTGCCGTTGGTGCGTGGAAGCTCAATGAGGACTGCGTTTAGCTGTACCGCATGATCGGGAGAAACGAGGAAGAGCCGCGGCTCTTCCTCTCGCCCTGCGTGTAGCCAACACCGACACCCGTCAGTCGTAAAGCACCGCCGCGATCTTCGGGTCGCTCATATTGGTCTTGTCGTACCAGTAAAAGCCCGTGTCGATTTTCTTGGGCAGCGTTTCGCCCTTCAACGCCTTCGCCGCGGAATCGACGACGCACTTGCCGATACCGACCGGGTTCTGCGTAATCGCGCCCGCCATCAGGCCGGACATGATGGCTTCCTTCTGCTCCTTGCCCGAGTCGAAGCCGATCAGCACGAGCTTCTTGCCCGACTCCTTCACGCCGATCGCAGCACCTTCCGCCGAGCCTTCATTGGCGCCAAAAATGCCCTTGAGGTTCGGGTTTGCCTGAATCATCGCCTTGGCGATTTCCGCCGACTTCAGGTGGTCGCCCGCGCCGTACTGCACGGAAACGATCTTGATGCCCGGGTGCTTCGTCTTCATCTGGTTGAGGAAGCCGTCGCGCCGGTCGATACCCGTGCGGCTCGTCTGGTCATGCACGATCACGCCGACTTCGCCTGAATTGCCGATCATCTCCGCCATCTTGTCGGCGGCGAGCGCGGCGGCGGCGAGGTTGTCCGTGGCGCAGGTCGTGAGCGGAATATCGCTGTCGACGCCCGAGTCGAACGCGATCACCGGGATCTTGCTGGACTGCGCGCGCTTGAGCAGCGGAATGGCGGCTTTGCTGTCGAGCGCGGCAATGCCTAGCGCCTGCGGTTTCTTGGCGAGCGCGGCCGAGAGCATGTCGATCTGCTTGTCGACCATGGCCTCGGTTTCAGGACCCTCGAACGTGATCCTGACGTTGTTCGCCTTCGCCGACTGTTCCGCGCCGGATTTCACGGCTTGCCAGAACTGATGCTGGAAGCCTTTCGAAATAATCGGAATGTAGGGTTCCTCAGCATACGTCGCGCTGGACGCGCCAATGAGCGCGCCTACTCCGATTACTGCACTGATTAGTGTTCTTTTCAACATGACATTTCTCCTCCAAAGGTGGGCCATAGACCTCCAGCCGTGAGGGAGCCTTGTTTTACTCCCCGTTCTTCCGTGCTTCTTTCCGTCTCCTCTTTCAACTCTTCTTGCGCCGCAAAATATCCGCATAAACCGCGAGGATGATGATGAGGCCCGTCACCACGATCTGCCATTCCTGCGCAACCGACATGATGCGCAGACCGTTCGTCAGCACGCTCATGATGAACGCCCCGATAATGGTGCCGAGTATCGTTCCTGAGCCGCCGCTCAGCGACGTGCCGCCGATCACCACTGCGGCGATGGCTTCCAACTCGTAACCCTGGCCGAGCGCCGGTTGCGCCGAATTCAGACGCGAGGCGATCAACAGCCCCGCAATGCCGCAAATCGCGCCGCCGAGCCCATAAATCGCGATCTTCCAGCGATCGACATTCACGCCCGAAAGACGCACGGCCTCTTCATTGCTGCCGAGCGCGAACGTATAGCGGCCAAGCGCCGTGCGATTGAGCGTGATCGAACTCACAACGGCGAGCACGAACAGAATCAGCACGGCGTTCGGCACAGGCACGCTAGGCAGGAAATAGCCGATCAGCGAGTCCTGCGAAATCATGTAGAAGTTTTCGGTGTCGTTGAAATAGATCGGCTTGTCCGACGAGACGACGAGCGAGAGCCCCTTGAGCAGCAGCATCATGCCCAGCGTGGCGATGAAGGGCGGAATTTTCATCTTCGCCGTGAGCGTGCCCGAAATGGTTCCGCACACAGCGCCCGTGCCGATTGCAGCGAGCACGCCGATCCACATCGGCAAATGCCAATAGGTCAGAAACACGCCGCAAATCACGGCCGTAAAAGTCATCAGCGTACCGACGGACAAATCGATGCCGCCCGTGATGATGACGAACGTGCTGGCGATGGCGAGCACGCCGTTCACGGCCGTTGCCTGCAGAATGCCGAGGATGTTGTCCATCTGCATGAATGCGGGCGAAGCGAAGCTGAAGAAAATCAGCAGCAGAATGAGGCTCGCGAACGCGAGCATTTTCTGCAGCGCAGTGGGCGAGAAAATGCGCGCCTTCAAGCCGGACGACCGTTTCTGGTCGGCCAGCGCCGCAGTATCCGATTGCATAGTCATGGATTCGACCTCTTGAGGCTCATGCCGCTTGCAAGGTTTCGCGCAGGGTCGCGAGATGCATGATGCGCTCCTGGGTCGCTTCGCTGGCGGAGAGTTCGCCAGTGATACGGCCTTCGCACATCACTACGATCCGGTCGCTCATGCGCAGGATTTCCGGAAGTTCCGACGAGATCATCACGATCGCCTTGCCTTGTTCGGCGAGCGCGCGCAACAGCTTGTAGATCTCGCTTTTCGCGCCCACATCGATGCCGCGCGTGGGCTCGTCGAAGAAAAGCACGTCGCAATCGCGCTCCAGCCACTTCGCAATGACGATCTTCTGCTGGTTGCCGCCCGATAGCAGACGCACCTGCTGCGTGGCGGAAGGCGTGCGGATGGCGAGCAAACTGATGAAATGCGCCGCCGTCTTGCGGATTTGCATGCGGCGCAGAAACAGGTTCAGCGAAAGGAATTTGCCGAGGTTGGACATCACGATGTTCGATTCGACATCCATGCCCGTCGCGAGACCGAAGCGCTTGCGGTCCTCGGAGAGATAGCCAATGCTGTGCGCAACCGCGTCGCTCGGTGTCTTGATCGACGCCTTTGCGCCTTTCACGAAAATGTCGCCGGATTCGACCGGGTCTGCGCCGAACACGGCGCGCGCGACCTCGGTGCGGCCCGCGCCCATGAGTCCCGCGAAGCCCAGTATTTCGCCTTTGCGCAACGTGAAGCTCACATTCCGCACGAGTGGGCCGGCGTTCAGATGTTTCACTTCGAGTGCAACTTCGCCCTGGTGCGCCGGCCCCTGATACGGTGCGACGTCGGCGAGCGTCCTGCCGACCATCATGCCGATGATGGCCTGCACGCTTGTGTCAGCGGCGGCGACGGTGGCCACGTATTCGCCGTCGCGCAGCACGGTGACGCGATCGGCAATCTGCTTGAGCTCATCCATCTTGTGCGAGATGTAGACGACACCCACGCCCCGCTCCTTCAACTGCCGGATGATGCGGAAAAGCTCGGCGATTTCCGCGTTGTTGAGCGCGGAAGTCGGCTCGTCCATGATGAGCACGCGCGAGTCGTACGACAGCGCCTTGGCAATCTCGACCATCTGCTGGCTTGCCACCGTGAGCGAGCCGACCACGGTGCGCGGATCGAGTTGCACGTGCATGCGGGCAAGAATCGCGCGTGCCTGCGCATTGAGCTTGTCTTCGTCGAGAAAGAGGCCAAGGTGCTTACGCGGCTCGCGGCCGATGAACATGTTCTGCGCAACGGTCAGATGATTCATCAGCTGGAGTTCCTGATGAATGATGCCGACGCCCACGGCCTGCGCCTCGCGCGGACTCGCGAACGCAACGGGCTGGCCGTCGTAGAGAATATCGCCCGAGTCGCGCGTATACACGCCCGCGAGAATTTTCATCAACGTGGACTTGCCCGCGCCGTTCTCGCCCATCAGCGCGTGCACCTCGCCCGCCATGAGTTCGAATTGCACTTCATGCAGCGCTCTCACGCCGGGAAAGCTCTTGCTCAGCTTGCTGACGGAAATGAGCGGCGTCATGACGCGAATCCGCAAAGAAAAGCCAGACACATTACCGGGGCCCCATGATTGCGTGCGCGGCGATGCATGCGGCGCTGCACGAAAGTGGTTGAAGTACGGTCGTTGCTTGACGTAAGGCTAAGATGCGTTAAGTGCTCAATGTGCTTAAGGCGCGAAAAGATCCGGCCGGTCTTTCGCCGACCGGTGCAATTCCTCGATCACCTGATCCAGATGGTCGTGCATGGCTTTTGCCGCCGCGTCGGCACGGCCGGCGCGAATGGCTTCGAAAATCTTCTCGTGCTCGTCGAGCGTGTGCACGAGGCGCTCGGGACTCGCCAGCAATTGCCTCGCGCGATCCAGCGCATTACGCGACACCGCCACGATCTCTTTCACGCGCGGCAGGTTCACCGCGTCGAGCAGGATTTCATGAAACGCCAGATCGAGTTCATGAAACGCGAGACGCTGCCCGTTTCCGGCGACCTTGCGCTGCTCGTCGAGATTGGCTGCCAATGCATCGACAATGGCGCGATTCTTCATGCGCGCGACACCGCGCACCGTTTCGACTTCGAGCGCGCTGCGAATGAACAGATGCTGGCGAATGTCGTCGAGCGCAATCGGTTTGACGCGCGTGCCGCGCTGCGGCAAAACTTCGACGAGACCCGCATGCGCGAGCTTCGCCAGCGCGGCGGAAACCGGAAAGCGCGACACGCCCATGCGCTCGCAGACCGCCATCTTGTCGATCATCATTCCGGGTTCCAGCGCAAGCGTTACGATCGCTTCTCTCAGCGCGTGCTCGACCGCGTCGGTCAGGCTGCCACGCTCACCGCCCCTGATCTTTTGCAGTGCGACATAAGGGTCGGCGACACTCGCTACTTCGGATGAAGAGTTCACGGCGCGCTTGATTTTGAGAAGACATGCTAGCATGCTAGGTAGCAGATTCAGCGTTGTCAACGCGTGCAAACGCCTGGTTTTCCCCTACCCGAAAGCCGTCCCTTACTTAGGGAGTTCGAATGACCACGATCAGCAATCTGTCCGTTCGCGATATCCGCTTTCCCACTTCGCGTTCGCTCGACGGCTCCGACGCCATGAACGCCGCGCCGGACTATTCCGCCACCTACGTCACGCTCGAAACCGATTCTCCAGACAAATTCACGGGACACGGTCTCACGTTCACTATTGGGCGCGGCAATGAAATCTGCGTGACAGCGGTCAACGCGCTGGCGCCTCTCGTCGTCGGCAAGCGGCTCGAAGACATTACCGCAAACATGGGTGCATTCTGGCGCGCGTTTACTTCGGACAGCCAATTACGCTGGATCGGGCCGGACAAGGGGGCGATTCATCTGGCTACGGCGGCGGTCGTCAATGCGGTGTGGGACTTGTGGGCGAAATCGGTTGGCAAGCCTGTCTGGAAACTGCTCGCCGATATGAGCCCCGAGGAACTCGTGCGCTGCCTCGATTTTCGCTACGTGACCGACGCGATTACGCCCTACGAAGCGTTGGCCATTTTGCACCGACACGCGAAGACGAAAAGCGCGCGCGAAGCGGAAATGCTCGCGCAGGGCTATCCCGCCTATACGACCTCGGCTGGCTGGCTGGGCTATGACGACGACAAGATCCGGCGCCTCGCGCGCGAAGGCGTCGCGCGGGGCTGGACGCATTTCAAGCAGAAGGTGGGCGGCAATCTCGACGAAGACGTACGGCGCGCGCGCATTCTGCGAGAGGAAATCGGCGAGAACCTGAAGCTGATGATGGACGCCAACCAGGTGTGGGACGTGGACGAAGCCGTGGCGAACATGCGGCGCCTGGCGGAGTTCGATCCATGGTGGATCGAGGAGCCGACGAGTCCCGACGATATTCTCGGCCATGCGGAGATTCGTCGGCGTTTGGGGTCGATCGGGGTCGCGACGGGCGAGCACTGTCAAAATCGCGTGATGTTCAAGCAGCTGTTGCAGGCGCAGGCAATCGATTTTTGTCAGGTGGATGCGTGTCGGTTAGGTGGACTGAACGAAGTGATCGTCGTGCTGCTGATGGCGGCAAAGTTTGGGGTGCCCGTGTGTCCGCATGCCGGCGGCGTTGGGCTGTGCGAGTACGTGCAGCATATTTCGTTGTTCGATTATCTATGCGTTTCGGCGTCGCTCGAGAACCGCGTGCTCGAATATGTCGATCATTTACACGAGCATTTCGTCGATCCCGTTGTCATCCGCAACGGGCGGTATATGCCGCCGCAGCAGCCCGGTTATAGCATCGAAATGAAGGCGGATTCACTCGAAAAACACACCTTCCCCGATGGCGAGGCCTGGCGGAGCTAGCCTATGTCCATCATGTCCTCATCGATATCCATATAGTCCGCGTCGTCGTCGATATCCATTTCCGTGCGTGCAAATCCGAACCGCTGCGCGAGTTGCTCGTCCCAATAGAAGACGACCTTGGAAAAAAGCTGATTGTGTTGCCGGCGGGTTGTAACCGGATTCCTCGTGAGCTTCCTGCCGATCAGCGCCCCTTGATTGATCACCGCATTGTTCATCGTGCGCCCGCTCGCGCTCACGTAGATTCCATGTGTTTGACCGAGGATCCGGTGCAGGTCGCCAACGTAGCTGTTTCCGGAGGCAACGTACGGAATCTGGTCCCTCGCCTGATCCTTGCCCAATGCCAGCCTGCAAGCCGTGACCGAAACGATGGCCGGCAAGTTGCCGGCCAGTCCGCATTGCGAAAGGTACTGGGCTAACAGCCCAGCGTCCACCCCGCCCAACGTTTGCCTCGAAACGGATCCGTGACCGCGTATATAGAGGCGCCACGGCTGCATCAGGTTAGCCGCCGCCTGGGACACCGCCTGCGGGCTGTCCGTGTTCGCCGTAAAGACGTAAGTCGGCACCCCTTGGCTAGCGCCCTTGGCCGCGATCGATTGGGTTCCGTTCAAAATGGTGCCGTCGCCGTTACCAGACAGGACATTGATGATGATCTGCGCAGTATATTTGGACATTTCGGTCATCCTCAGTAATGAATCGGGTACACGCCTCGCCTACTGCGTTTGCCCGCTCTCGGGCAGCAAGCCAAGCGCCGTCCCCAGCGCCCTGCCTCGCTCGCCCGCCATCAGCTCGGCCAGCAGGTCCGGCAACGGCTTGCCGCCCCAGTCGAGCGCCCGCTTGAGCATGTACGGCACGGGACTGTGCGGCTCATAGCGCATGAGGTAGTCCGCGACAACAGCCAGCAGCCTGTACGCCTCATCGCGCGACTGCGGCGCGTCCAGCTTCCTCGGCCCTGCCGGCTCCTGCACCGCGCCCGCCGAAGCGACCTGAAGCGCTGCAGGCTCGACCACCGCCTGCGCCTGAATCGATGCGGCCTCAACCATCGGTACGTCCTCCCACTCGGGATGCGTCGTGAGCCAGTCGCGCAACACGCTCTCCATGCGCTCGAGCGTCTCCAGCAGCGCCCCAAACGACGGAGCCTCCGCGCCGAGATTCTGCGTGCACCACGCGTCGAGTCTCGCAATGGGCGCGCGGGCCCCGCGCAGCGCCTGCAACTGGTCGCGCAACGCGGCAGGCTGCGCCTCGTGCGCGGCCTGCGCCAGCGTCTGCGCCACGCGTGCGGCTTCCTCGCGCTTCGCGGCCGGCACATCCTTGCGGTCCTTCAGCGCGACGGCTTCGCGCTGCGCGGCTTGCCAGCGCGCAAACGTCAGCGCCGATCCGTCGGGCCCGGCGCACAACGCGATACGCCCGCCGAGCAAGGTCGGGAACTGCTGGGCAACCCACGCGAGCGGCGCAGCGCGAAAGCCCATGTCGCCGTCGCGCGGCAACGGATGAATGTCGTCCCAGTAGCGCTCGCACAATTCGCTCAGCAATGCGAAGCAATCCGGCAATGCTACGCATCCATATCGATGCAGCCAGCTCTCGCCGAGCCACGCGGCGAGCGTCAGATCCTTGCTTCGGCGCGCCAGAATGTCCTCGCAGCCCGCTTCCACGGCGGCCCAGTCCGCGACCTTGAGCGTGGTTTGCCAGATGCCCGCTGGCAATGCTGGATCGTCCTCGCGGCGCGCGGCCTTGATCGCGTCGAAGGCCGCATCGTGCAGCAGCGAGAGGCCGGCCGGCGCGCTGCCCGGTATCGGTTGAACGAGTGCCTCGATGTCGAATGCCGGGTTCATCCGCGCCCCGCTTGTGTGCTCGACGGGTACGGTCCGTAGGTGACCGCCGGCGTGCCGTACACGCTGTAGCCCGGCGCGGCGTACGGCAGGTCAGGCCAAATGAGCGCCGCTTTCGACGCGCCCGTCATGCCCACACGCATGAACATGCGCGCGGTTTGCGTGCCGCCGTTGCGGTCGCGCACCGGCACGCTCAATACCATGCGGGCGTTGCCCGTTCCCGTGCCGGTATCCACGCCGTCGTCCGGCACCGCGTGCAGGCGCACAAGGCGCAATAGCGCCCACGTGTCGTTTGCCGCCCAGGTGGCGGCTTCGCCGTCGACCGAGAGGGTTGGCTGCGAAGCGTCCTGCATCGGACGCCACGGCCCGTCTTTCGCCCAGCGCAGGCTCAGCGCGGCGGGCTGGCCCGGCGCCCAGCGCAGCGGCGTGCCGGCCGTGGCGGGCCAGGCGAGCGTCTGGCCGCCGCTCGCGAGCGACCATTGGATCACCTGGTCCGCACCGGCTTCGTCGGCGCGGTCGATGCGCCAGTCCACTGCCACGTCCACGCCCACGAGCGCGCCGTCCGCGCCGCGCGCCACCAGCGCGTCGAGCCAGGGCTTCGCGCGCGCGAGCTTCGCCAGGAACTGCTGTGCGCCCGCTTGCGGGCCGCCGCTCGCCGCCGCGGCGCTCATGCCGCGTTGCGCGTCCGCGAGCCTGGCGTCGAGCATCGCCACGAAGGCCGCCGTTTGCCGCAGATCGGCGGCCTGCGCGTTCGCATCGGCCGAGAACGGGAAGCGCCCGGCGAGGTAGCGAGCGAAATAGCTGCGCAACTGCTCGTAGGCGTCGCCGCCGGTACCGATCTGCAGGCGGTAGCAGCGCTCGCGCGCGGACGAGACGAGCCGCATGCCCGCGCTCGCGACGATGTCGCCCGAGCCCGGAACATCGACCTGCGCGAGCGAGGCGCTGCACGTGTCGAGGTCCATCTTGTCGAGCTGGTTGGAGATGATCGACGGCACCGCAACGAGCGCGCTCGCCGGGCTGCGCGCGCGGTATTGCGCGAGGTCCGCGAAGAGCGCCTTCCAGCGCGCCACGAGTCGCGCGTCCGCGGTGGAGAGCGGTGGGTTCTGCGTAGCGATCCAGTCGAGCGCGCTCGACGCGAGCGTGGCCGTGTCGGCCACCGCACTCGATTGCGCGGCGAGGTAGGTTTGCAGCGCTTCGGGCGTGGCGGCGCCGAACGCGCGCATCGAACCGCCGGCGTTGCCGTTCCACGCCGAGAAGTCGCCACGCAGCGGTCGAAACGGTTCGAGCGATTGCAACTGGACATCGGTCGAGCGCAGTACGTCGAGCGCCGCGTCGCTCACGCGCAGCGCGACGGCCTGCGCGAGATCGGGGCGGCCGAGCGAGTCGAACGCTTCCACGAGATCGGTTGCGTTCTTGCGCAGCGTGTCGAAGGGCGCACCTTGCGTTGGCGGCGCGTAGGCGACATTACGCGCCCCGGCCGCCGACGTCGCCGACGTTGAGACAGGCGCCGAAAGCGCGGCCACCATGCTGTGCACGGTCGCGTTGCCCGCCGCGGCGAGCAGCGCGCCGCGCCACGCTTCGGGCGCCTGCGCGAGAAGACCGGTGGAGTATTGCTTGTAGGCGGGCAGGATGGCCAGCGCGCGCTGCGCCGAGTCCGCATCCACGCTGCGAATTGCCGCCGTCCCGTTCCCTTCGCCCACGACGAACGACTGGCCGAGCAGCGTGCGCAAAGCATCGCGCAGCGGCAGCAGGTCCGCCGCCAGTTGCAGCCCCGTGGTGGGATTGGAGGCGAGCACGCCAGGCAGGTTGCCGCTCGCGAGCCAGCGTGCCGCGAACGCGCTTTGTTCGCTCTGCTCATGCTCCAGCACGCTTGCCACGGGTGTCGCACCGATCAGACGCAGGCCTTTTGCCGTGTCGAAGGTTGCCGAGAGTCCCGGCACGAGTTCCTGGCCGTGGGTGCCCGCCCAGCCGTGATCCGCGGTATCGACCTGGATCGCGAGCGTGTCGATTCGCGTAGCTAGTTCGGAGAGCGAAGCGGTGGTAGGCACGGCACCCGGGGCCTTGAGATCGGCGAGCATGACCTGGATCTGCGCAGCATTCGTCGTGAGCGACGAGTCCTGATAGATGTCGTCGAACCAGCGGTCGAAAGTCTCCTCGAAGCACACGCTCGCGCGGGCTTGCGCGGCGCGCGCCTCGGTGCCGTCGAACGACAGCGCGCCGCCTTCCACCGCGGTCGCGCGCACGGCATCGTCGAGCCCCGCGCGGTCGGCCACATGATCGGGCGAAAAGCTCACGCCCACCGCACCGCGCATGAGTTGCGCGAGCATGACGGTGTTGCCCGAATCGCGTTCCACGAGTTCGTTGTAGTTCGTGATCAGCCGCTCGGTCTGCGCCGCGTTCGTGACGAGCTTGGTGCCCTGCGTGTACTCGGGCAGGTCCTGCGGCCGCCGCGCGGCGGCGGCGAGGCTCGCGTTGTTGCCCGACTCCGTTGCGCCATCACAGTTCAGATCGGCGAGACGGCTGACGAGCCGCGCGCGCAGCGGCGTGAACACGAGCCCGCTCAGCACGTGGTATTGCGCGTCGTCGAGGCGGCGGCGCAGGCCGAAATACGAAAGCGGCATGAACGGCGTGGCGAGCTGCCAGCGCGGCACCTTGACGAAAGCGTTCGCGGCGCTGGCCAGCGCGTTCGCCGCCGCCGCTTCGCTGCGGCTCGCGCCCGCTTCGTGCCAGGCGACGCTGGCGAGCGCCAGCGCGTCGTAGCTGCTCGCGAGCGCACGCGCGTCGTTGCGCACGTGCCAGGTGGTCACACCAAGGCCCACGCACCAGCACACGCCCAGCGCGATCGCGGCGAACGTGGCAATGCGATAGCGGCGCATGCGCAACGCGAGCACGCGCGGGATGGCGAGCGCGAGTCCCTGCCCCGGCATCAGCAGGTCGTGCCAGAGACGCGACGCGAAGGCCGGCGCCGCCGCTGCGCGCGCCTCCCTGCGCGCAGCAGTGGTGATGGCGGGCTCTTCGCGCTCCTGCGCTTGCGGCATCGCGCCCACGCACCAGATGCCGCGCATGAGCGGTGCGGTGCCGTCCGCCGCGCCGCGCAACGTGGGTTCGATGTGCTCGCGCAACGGCTCGCGCAGCGTATCGAGACGCTGCGGCAGCAGGAACACGTCGCCGTCCAGCGTGCCGTCGAGCGTGCCCATTTCGGTGACGGTCGCTGCGAGCGCGCGGCTCATGTCGGCGAAGGCCTCGTCCACCCATGCGGGTTCGAACGCGCGCCGCGGCGCGTACGGCGAGGCCCAGCCCAGCGGCGTTTCGATACGCTCGCGGCGCAGGCGCGCGGCGAGCGCGTCGAACCCCGGCAGCGCGTCGCAGCCCGTCACCACTACGTAGAGCGGCAGCATCTGCCCGAGCTGCCGTTGCAGCGCGAGCACCGTGCGCGAGGCTTCGAGTGCCGCATCGGTGTCCGCGCGCGCGGCGCCGCTTTCGTCGATGAGCGTATCGAGCGCGATCACCCACACGAGCGCGTCGAGCGGCCGGCCCGGCCGGTTGCGCAACAAGCCGCGCAGCAAACGCCCGCCGGTCGAGCCGCGCCGGCGCTCGGCGGCCGCGCGCGCGCCGAGCGAGTCTCCCGGCTCCGCGATCAGAATGCCTTCGGCGTCGTGCCAGAGCCTGCCGAACCAGGCCGGCTCGCCGACCGGCGAGAGACGCCAGCCAAGCGCGAGCGCGTCGAGCGCCGCGGGTGTGCCCGTGGCCAGCACGCGCGGCACCGAGTACGGATCGCGCACGCCCATCTCGTTGTGCGCCGTACGCATCATCGCGGAGAAATTGCGCAGCGGCCTGCGTTCGTCGCGACCGCGCACCCAGCGCACGACGAGCACGGCCACGAGCCCCACGATCAACAACGCGATGAGGACGATCAGGACGACTACGAGTGTGGTCGTCATGGCCGCGCTCCCGGTGGCGTGGCGTCCGGCCTTTCTTCGCTGGCATCGTCGGCGCTCTGCGCGCTCACCGTGACGATGCGACGTGCCGCGAGCGCGAGCGTAGCGTTCGACGTCGTGGCGACCGTCGGCGCCTCGGGCGTGTCCTGGGTTTGCTGCGCGGGCTGCGAGTCTGGGGGCGGAACCGGCCGCCGCAGTCTGCGTACCGCGTGCGCGCGCGGCATCACCATGCCGGTGGTGCTCGTATGGTTCACCTGCGCCGGGCGCCCTTGCACCATCGACACCGTTTCGAACTGTTCAAGCGATGGCCGCACGGGCGCGGTCGCGTAGAGCCACAGCAGTTGCGACACGCCGAGCAGCACCGCGAATCCGCCGCCCACGAACAGCGCGAGGCGTGCGCGGTCTGGAAACATCTGCGTGAGCGGGCGTGTTTCGCGCGGTGCCAGCGCGGCGCGTTCGAGCGGCGCACCAAGGCGGTCGGGCTCCGGGTCGCGCTGCATGGCGAACGCGAATAGCGCGTGGCGCAACTGGTCGTGGCGCAAGGCGCCGGCCTCGCCGCGCAGGCGGCCTCGAAAGCCTAGCGTGAGGCAGGCGAGATAGACGTTGGCGAGATCGCGCTGCGCCGGATCGCGTTGCGAGAGCAAGGTTTCGATGGCGGCCGGAATGCGCTCGCCCGCCGCGCGCGTGCCGAAGATACGCGCTTCGAGCGGATACGTTTCCCATGCGCTCGCGCCATTCCACGCGGAAAACAGCAGCAATTCGTCGACCAGCGCGACATAGGCGTACTGCGCGGCGGCGATGTCCGCTTCGCCGGCCGCGCCGGTCCAGGCCATCGCGTCGCGCGCGAGCTTGCGCGTGGCGGACTGCAACTGCGCGGCGAGCGCGTCGGCTTCGCGCTGCGGATCGGTGGGCGTTTCTGCGTTCACCGCACCCGCTGCATTCGCCGCCTGCGCGACTGCGCGCAGGCGCGCATTCTCCGCGAACGAGAACGCCACGACGAACGCGCGCATGAGCGGCAGGCGCTCGTCGCCCTGGTCGCTGGCATCAAGCATGATCGGCTCCCGGCGGGCGGGCGTCGTCCGCAGCGTCGCCCGTTGGCGTGAAGAGCTGCACGGCCCAGGGCGCGCGCCCCGGCACGGTCGTACGGACCTCGATGCACAACGGTTGCGCGCGGTCGAACCAGGCGTCCTCCACGGCCACCGCGAAGAGCGTCGTGTCGTCGCCCGTGGCGTAGGCTGCGCGCTCCTCGCGCGCGAGCCGCCGGCGCGCCAGGCCCCGCATGCGCTGCCGTGCGAGCGTGGGCACGTAGGGCCGCGATGCGACGACGGCATGATCGAGCCACACGCTCGCGTCGTGCTCGCCGGCATCCGGCGGCATGCGCAAGCCGATCACCAGTTCGCGCGCCACGTTGCCACCGCTCTCGAACGGCGGCGCGATCCAGAAGCTGCCACCCTCCTCGGTGAACGCGCGCACACGATACCCCTGGCGGATCGTCGCGAGCGCTTCGTCGGCCCATGCGAGCAGCGGGTCGAACGACGCGAGCAGCGCCATGTAATCGAACGTCGCGAAGGCGGGCACGCCGCGCGCGGGACGCAGCGCCGCGAGCGCGCCCGTCATGCCGGCCACGGCGCGATAGAGTTCGGCGGGATGCGCGATGCCGGTGACGAGCGTCGCCTCCACTTCGGGCAGGCGGCTCCAGAGCGCGCACAGCTGGCGCTCGATCTGCGCGGCGTCCTCGCGCTCTTCCGCGCGTTGCGCCGCCTGCAGACGGCCCGCCAGGAACACGCATTTCTCGCGCACGCGCAGCAGGAGTTGCATCACGCGTTGACCGAGCACCGAGTCGGCGCGCACGAACGGACAAGGCGGCGCGTAGTCGGCAATCGCCACGCCGCCGCCCTGCTGCCTCACGCGCATGAGCGGCAAGCGGTCGAATTCGTGACGGCCGAGATCCGTCATCAGATGCAGGCGTGGCGACCACGTCGTGATCGAAGCGGGTTCGCCACCCGAGACAAGATCGGGAACATCTGGACTCTCGCGCTGGGTGTAGCGCCCTGCCTGTGGATCGAGTTGGCCGCCGCGATACAGCGGCGGCACCGCGAGATAGATCGTGACTTCTTCGTCCGGCGCGCTGAATGCGTGGCCCACGTCGATCTCCAGCACGGGATCGTGCGGCGTGTGGCAAATGGCGAGGCCGTCGGCCAGAATCGCCTCCAGCGCACTGATGCGTATGAGCCCCTGAGCGAGCCCCGCGGCGTCGTGCTCGAGCGCCAGCACGCCCCAGTAATGCGCACGCGCAGCGCCGGCCAGCAACGCAGCATGCCCCGCCGCGTGCAGCGCCTGGGTCTGGAAATGCTGCGGCAGCAAGGGCATGCCGTCGAACCAGCAGACCGCTTCGGGAAACGATGTTCGCATGATGTGTTTGCTTTCTATTGCTAAACGTTTCGTCGTTCAGGGTGGCCGAGGCGCTGTGCGACACAGCGGCGTCACACAGTCTCGTTGCTCAATGCGCGGCCTGCACGCTCAGATCCTGGTCGCCGAGCAGCAGCAGCGCGTGAGCCGGCCCCGTGTCGAGCCTCACGCGATGCGCGCCCGGTGTCTGGTAATCAGCAAATACCACTACGCCTGCGCCGCGCTTGCCGCCAAACGGAAACGGCGCCGTCGCGATCTGCTGGCCTGGCACGACTTCGTACGACACGACGGTAATGTCCTCGGGATGATCGCGGCGCCATTGATCGCGCTGCGCGAACCACTTCGCCGAAGGCAGGCCCAGCAACGCGTCGAGCAATTGCGGGTTGCGCACGAGCACGGCGTCCACGGCTATGGGCGTGTCCTGATTCGCTTGCGTGGAAACGGCAATGGCCAGGGTATCCACCTGTACCTTCGGCAGCGACGAACACCCCGCGAGCATCTGCGCGAGCGCGAACAGCACGAGCGTGCCTGTTCGCCAGCCGTGCGGCTTCGCGGCGCGCGACGCGCCGTCGAATAACGTGGTGATCACTGCGCAATCCCCATTGTGTGCGTCGCCTCTTGTCCGCAATGCCTCCTGCCCGCGCGCAGGAGAATTCATGCTAGTTCGTATTTCTAATCAAGACGCATGTTTCGCTGCGCAAGCTATTTTGCGCGTAGTCTACAAGCGCCCCACGCGTCATTGCAATAACGATTTTTTAATCGATCGATTGAAAAACAACTGGTAAATAAACTTGAAAGAGATTCGGTTTATGCGCCGTAAATATACTTTGAAATTCCCCGTTTACTGTCCTAAAGTCCTGACCGTCTATCTTCACGAATCGCGCGACGAAGGACAAGTTGAAGAGCCGCTCAGCGCGAACCCGTAACGCCGTGAATGCTCTCGTCTGAAGAATCCGGGGCATGCTTTAGCTGTGTCTTTTCTGAGGGACCGGGAATGGCTTTGGCAATCGTTTAATTACGTTTTGCGGACCATTGTCGTCTTAAAGAAAATGCATCATGAAAAAGGCAGATTGACGACAAGCGCGCATCTCTTCCCGTTACACAACGCAATAGAAGAACGACCGCCACCGAGGTGACCATGGCCGACAGTACCCAGCACTGGTTCGAACGGAACCGACCGCCCCGTGTCCAGATCACGTACGACGTCGAAACGGGCAATGCCATCGAAAAACGCGAGCTACCGCTCGTCGTGGGCATTCTTGCCGACCTGTCCGGCAAGCCTGTCGAGCCGTTGCCGAAAATGACGGAGCGCCGCTTCGTCGACATCGACCGCGACAATTTCAACGACGTGATGAAGTCGATCGGGCCGCGCGTGACGCTGCAGGTCGACAACACGCTCGCCGCCGATGGCAGCAAGATCAACGTCGAGCTGAAGTTCGAGCATATCGACGACTTCGATCCGGTGAGCATCGTTCAGCAGATCGGCCCGCTCAAACAGCTCTACGACGCGCGGCTGCGCCTGCGCGACCTCCTCACCAAGCTCGACGGCAACGACGAACTGGACAAGCTGCTCCAGGAAGTGGTGCACAACCCGCAGGAGTTGACCGAAATGCGTTCGGCGCATCCGCAGGACACGCCGACTGCGCAGCTGCCGCCGCCCGCGGGCGACGCCCCTGCCCCTGCCAGCCCCAACAGCGACACGCCGGCGAGCTAAGCCCAACGCGAGGAGACGATCATGTCCGACATACAAGCCGCCGCGACCGCGCAGGCGGGTACGGTCACGCTGCTCGACCGCATCGTGCACGAAGGGCGCATGGCGCAATACGAGGAGCAGCAGCAGCACGCGCGCGAGCTGCTCGCCGAGTTCGCGCTGCAGGTGCTCGACAAGAACATGACCATCAGCCGCGACACCGTGGCGATGATCAACGATCACATCCGCAAGATCGATGAGCTGATCAGCGAACAGCTCAACGAAGTGCTGCACCACCCCGACATGCAGGCGCTGGAGTCGTCGTGGCGCGGGCTGCACTTTCTCGTGAAGGGCTCTGAAACGGGCACGCGCCTGAAACTGCGCCTCTTGAACGCTTCGAAGAAAGACCTTCAGAACGATCTCGAGAAGGCCATCGACGTCGACACGAGCGCGCTCTTCAAGAAGATCTATGAAGAGGAATACGGCACATTTGGCGGCTATCCGTTCAGCGTGCTGGTGGGCGACTACTACTTCACGCGCCAGACGCCCGACGTGAGCCTGCTCGAAAAGCTCGCCTCCGTGGCAGCGGCCGCGCATGCGCCGTTCATTTCGGCGGCGCACCCGCAGCTCTTCGACATGTCGAGCTTCACGGAGCTTGGCGTGCCGCGTGATCTCTCCAAGGTCTTCGAAACGATCGACATGGCCCGCTGGCGTGAATTCCGCAAGAGCGAAGACTCGCGCTATGTCGCGCTCACGCTCCCGCACGTCTTGATGCGGCGTCCTTATCATCCGGACAGCAATCCGGTGGAGGGCATGAACTTCTTCGAGGATGTGGACGGCACCGACCACTCGAAGTATCTGTGGGGCAACGCCGCCTACGCCCTCGCCCAGCGCATCACCAACGCGTTCGCGCAATACAGCTGGTGCGCCGCGATTCGCGGCGTGGAAGGCGGCGGCGCGGTCGAGCGCTTGCCAGACCATATCTTCCAGACGGCTTCGGGCGACAAGGCCATGAAGTGCCCCACGGAAGTCGCGATCACCGACCGCCGCGAAAAGGAGCTCGACTCGCTCGGCTTCATCGCGCTCGTGCACAAAAAGAACGAAGGGCTCGCGGTGTTCTTCGGCGGCCAGACCGCCTGCAAGCCGGCGCTCTACAACACGCCCGAGGCCACGGCGAACGCGCGTATTTCAGCCATGCTGCCGTATATCCTCGCGGCCTCGCGTTTTGCGCACTACATCAAGGCGATCATGCGCGACAAGGTCGGCAGCTTCATGACGCGCGAAAACGTGCGCACCTACCTCAACACGTGGATTGCCGACTACGTGCTCGTGAACGATAACGCGCCGCAGGAAATCAAGGCGCAGTATCCGCTGCGCGAGGCGCGTGTGGACGTGACGGACGTACCCGGAAAACCGGGCGCATACCGCGCGACGGTGTTCCTGCGGCCGCACTTCCAGCTCGAGGAACTCACCGCGTCGATCCGGCTCGTGGCCACGCTGCCGCCCCCGGCGGCCGCCTGATCCACCCGCGAAAGAAAGCGTTTTCGATGAACAGACGACGGCCAGGCGGCGCATGAGCGCCCCTGGCTCCTGAACGCGCCTGGCGCCGCGCACGCGGTCCGCGCTGTTCTTTACTGCTTCGGGAGCAGCCAATCATGGATTCGATCATTCTCGACCTGGGCGACGACATCAAAGGCGAGTGCACGCTGGAAGGCTATACCGACAAGATCGAGTTGATGTCGTACAGCCACAATGTGGCAATGCAGGTCACCAACGACGTCAGCAACTCGGAGCGCACATCGGGCAAACCCCATCTCGGCGAATTCACCGTCACGAAGTTCATTGACGTCGCCACGCCCTCGCTCAACGAATATTGCTGCTCCGGCAAGAACATTGCGAGCGCGACCGTCGTCGTGGGCCGCAATGCTGCTGAAAGCTCCGGCAAGATCATGCCGTTCATCACCTATACGCTCAACAATGTCGTGCTGAGCAACGTGAGCGTCTCGGGCGGCGCGGGTGGCAAGCCCGTGGAAACGCTCTCGCTGAACTTCACGAAGATCAAGTGGGAGCTCACCGCGCAGAAAGACGACGCCACCAAGGAAGGCACGGCCGCCACCACGTGGGACCTGGCCGCGAACAAGGTCGTGAAGGCTGCAGGCTAGCGCGCCGCGCCTGTGGCGAACGTCCGCCCTTTCATCGCCATCGCGCCCATGCCGCTCTTCGAGCGGCTGGCCGACGACGCGCCTTTCGACGCGCAAGAGTCCGTCGACGAGCTCGCCGCGCGCACGCTCGACGCAGCCGGCTTGCGCGCCTCGGTCCGCGCTGAGTTGCTGCGCCTGCTCAACACGCGGCGCGGCAAGCCACGCATGCCGCGCGCGCCGGACGTGCTGCTGTATGGTCTGCCCGACTGGAGCGGGCAAAGCGCGGCGCGTGCGGAAGACCGCGCGGTGATCGAACGCGAAGTGGCCGAAGCCATTCGCGCGTTCGAACCGCGCCTTCGCGACCCGCGCGTGAAAATCGAACCGGACGCCGCCGCGCCGTGGCGGCTGTGCCTGCGCATTCGGGGCATGCTGCGCGGCAGCGACGGCGTGGAGCACGTCGTCACCTACGTCGCCGGGCAGGACGGCGAATCGCAGTCCATCGGGATCGTCGATGAACGACTCGCTTGATGCGCAACTGCTCGACTACTACCAGCGCGAGCTGACTTATCTGCGCCGCGCGAGCGAAGGCTTTGCGCAACGCTTCCCGAAGATCGCGCGGCGGCTCGAACTCGGGCCCGGCGAAAGCGCCGACCCGAACGTCGAACGTCTGATCGAAAGCTTCGCGGTGCTAACCGCGCGCATCCAGCGCACGCTCGACGACGAATACACCACCCTCACGGACGGTCTGCTCGAACAGTTCTACCCGTATGCGTCGCGGCCCGTGCCTTCCATGACGATCGTGCAATTCGAGCCGGACCCCACGCAAGGCAGCATCGCCGCGGGGTATCGCGTGCCGCGCGACACGCCGCTCATGCACGTCGACGCAAGCGGCGCGACGATCCACTGGCGTACGAGCAGCGACGTCACGCTCTGGCCGATCACCCTCGCCGCGGCCCAGTTGCTCGACGCCGAGGAAGCCCAGGCGCTCACCGGCAAGGCGTCGCTGCAATCGGCGCTGCGGCTCACGCTGCGCGCCATCGGGCCGCACAAGCTGGGCGCGCTGCCGATCGAGCGTTTGCGCGTGCGCCTCGCGGGGTCGCCGGTGACCTCCGCCGCGCTCTACGATCTGCTCGGCGCGCACAGCGCCGCCACCTGGCTGCAGACGCCGGACGGCCCGTTGCTCGCGCAACGAGGCTTGCCGCGCCCGGTTGGCTTCGACGAGGAGGACGCGCTCCTGCCGCTCGAAGACGGCGCGCATCCGGCCTGCCGTCTGCTGGTCGAGTACTTCGCGTTTCCCGAGAAGTTCGCGTTCTTCGACCTGCCGTTCAAGCCGCCCGCCGATGCGCTCGACAGCCTCGATCTCGTGATCGGCTTCACGGCGGCCCCGCGCGGGCGCTTCACGCTGCACACGCACGATATCCATCTCGGCTGCGCCCCCGCGCTCAATCTGTTCGCGCGCACCGCCGAACCGTTGCGGCCGGACGGCACGGCGCGCGAAATGCGTGTGAGTCCCGACGCGCATCGCGAATCGAGCACCGAGATCTACGCCGTGCGCAATGTGCGCGCCGTGGCGGGCCGCACGGTCACGGACGTGCCGCCCTGGTATGGCTCGATGCACGGCGCGGACTCGGCCGTGTACTGGTACGCGCGTCGCGTGAGCGGCCTGCATCCGTCGCGCCCCGGCAGCGACGTGATGCTCACCTTCGTCGATACGCGCTTCAACCCTGCCGCGCCCGCGGCGCGCACGCTCACCGCGGACCTGTTGTGCACCAATCGTCATCTGGCGCACCGGCTTGCACCGGGCGCAGCGCTGTCGTTCGAGGTGCCGGGCCCTGTGGCGAGCGTGCGCATTGCGCATCGGCCCACGCCGCAGATCGTGGCTGCGCTCGACGGCACGTCGCGCTGGCGTCTCGTGTCGCAACTCGTGCTCAATCACACGTCGATCGTGGAAGGCCCGCAAGCGCTGCAATCGTTGCGCGAAATGCTCATGCTTCACAATCTCGGCGCGCATGCGCCCTCGCAGCGCCAGATCGCGGGGCTCGTGGCGGTGTCGAGCGAGCCCATCGTCGCGCATGTGGGATCGGACCGCTGGCGCGGCTGGCGCAACGGGCTTGGCGTGCGTATCGAACTCGACGAAGCGAGCTTCGTGGGCGCGAGCACCGTGCTCTTTTCCGGCGTGCTCGCGCAATTCTTCTCGCTCTATGCGAGCGTCAACCGTTTCGTACAGACCTCGCTCGTGCGCGACGGTCGGGAGATCCGCACATGGCGGCCGACGATGGGCAGCCCGCTCGTTCTCTGACGCAGCGGCTGTTCGACGAGCCGCACGCGTTCGAATTCACGCAGGCCGTGCGCCTGCTCGAGTTGCTGCAGCCGCATGCGCAGCCGCTCGGCACCGGGCTCGACCCCGGCCAGGAAGCGCTCGCGCTGAGCGGCAATCTTTCTCCGGCGTTTCCTGCCAGCGCGCTGGGGCCTTTGCGGCGCGGCTTGCCGCGCTCGCTCGCTTTTGCGCCGCAACCGGGCGAAGAACAAGCCAAACTTGGCGAACCGCCTCAGCTCCAGGTCAATGCGTTCGCGCTGGGCGGCCCGAACGGCCCGCTGCCGGGCGCGTGGCAGGAATGGCTGCAGGACCGTCTGCGTCGTAAAGACCGGTCGGCAGCGGCATTTCTCGACATCTTCCAGCACCGGCTGCTGGCGCTGCTCTATCGAGCGCAGCGCAAGTATCGCAGCGCCGAACCGCTGCCCGCCACGCCGCACCGCTCGGCCGATGTCGTGTTGCGCGCGCTGACGGGCAACGCCGCGCTGAGTTCGCTCGCCTGGCAAAACCGCGCGGCGCAGGAAGCGCCGGCGCCCCCCGAACCGCTCGATATACGCGCCGTGCTGGCGCGCGCCGGCCTCTTCGCGAATCGCCGGCGTTCGCTCGCGGGTTTCGACGTCATGGTGCTCCATCACTTCCGCGTGCACGTGTGCTCCACACCGTTCGCGGGAGGCTGGCGCACGCTGCCTCCCGCGAGCCGCACGGCCATTGGCTCGGGCGGGCGCAACCGGCGGCTTGGTCAGGATGCCGTCGCAGGCACGAGAATCTGGGACGAACACCAGGGCATCCGCGTGCGCCTCGGCCCGCTCAGGCGTGAGCAGTACGAATCATTCCTGCCGGGCGCACCCGCTCACGAAGCGCTGCACTCGCTCGCCGCCGAGTGGTTCGGCGCCGAACTCAAGGTGCATCTCGAACTGCAGCTCGCGGCAGGCGAATTGCCGCGCGCGCGCCTCTCGCGCCACGCGCCGGCGCGGCTGGGCTGGACCGCCTGGGCCGGCGCGGCCGAATCGGCGCCCGCGCGCCTCACGTGCCTTGCGCCCGACGACATTCAAGGGCATACCGCACCGTGACGCTCGATCTCAAGACGCTCGTTGCGCGCCTCGAGCGCGAGCCGCGCGAAGCGCTCGAACGCGCCGCGCAGCAGTGCCTGCGCGAAACGCATTTCGTGGTCGAAATCGAGCACTGGCTGCTCGCGCTCGCGGAACCCGAGGGCGGCGACTTCGCGTGCGTGCTACCTCACTTCGGCGTGGACCGCGCCGCGCTCACCGCCGAAATCCGCATGGCCATCGCGCGCTTCAAGCGCGGCAACACCGGCATGCCGTCGTTCTCGCCCGACTTGCTCGTGTGGCTCCAGGACGCGCTCGTGCAATCCACGGTCGTGCTCCAGCAGCCGCGCGTGCGCGCGGCGACGCTGCTCATCGCGCTGCTCGAAAACGACGCGCTGCGCGCGCGCGCCTTGCATGCGGCGCCCACGCTGTTGCGGGTGGCCAGCGCCGCGCTGCGCGCGAACTTCGCCGTATGGCTCGCGCCCATCGAGGCGGCCGCGCCAATATCGGCGAGCGTGCCGCTCGCATCCGCCATCGACGACAACGCGAGCGTTCCCGCGCTACCCGGTGCGCTGGAGCCTGCCACACCTGCGCCCGCCCTGCTCGACCAATACACCCTGGACCTGACCGCCGAAGCGCGGGCCGGACGCATCGACCCGATCATCGGGCGCAATGCGGAGATCCGCCAGACGCTGGACATCCTGTTGCGCCGGCGGCAGAACAACCCCTTGCTCGTCGGCGCGCCGGGCGTGGGCAAAACCGCCGTGGTCGAAGGACTCGCGCTGCGCATCGCAGCGGGCGACGTGCCGCCGCCGCTCGCCGAAGTCGAGTTGCGCATGCTCGACCTCGCGCTGCTGCAGGCGGGCGCGGGCCTGAAAGGTGAATTCGAGCGGCGCCTGCGCGCGGTGATCGACGAGGCGCGGCACTCGCCACGGCCCGTGGTGCTCTTCATCGACGAGGCCCATACGATGATCGGCGCGGGCGGCGCGGAAGGCGGCAGCGACGCCGCGAACCTGCTCAAGCCCGCGCTTGCGCGCGGCGAGTTGCGTACGATTGCGGCCACGACGTGGCTCGAATACAAGAAGTATTTCGAGCGCGACCCGGCGCTCGCGCGGCGTTTCCAGCTCGTGCAGATCGAAGCGCCCGACGAGCCCACTGCCATCGCCATGCTGCGCGCACTGGCGCAAAAGTTCGAGGCGCATCACAACGTGACGATCCTCGACTCGGCAATCGTCGATGCGGTGAAGCTCTCGCACCGGTACATTTCGGCGCGCCAGTTGCCCGACAAGGCGATTGCCGTCCTCGACACCGCATGCGCACGCGTGGCGCTGGCGCAGCACGACACACCGCCGCAACTGGAAGCGGCAAGACACCGGCAGCGCGCGCTCGACGACGAACTGCTGCGCCTGCGCACAGAGACGGTGCTGGGCGCGAACCACACGCAGCGCCTCGCCACGCTCGAAACCGAACATGCGCACAACGCCACGCTCGTCGAGACGCTGGAAGCGCGCTGGCGCGACGAGGCGGCTACCGTGCGCGAGATTCTCGCGGTGCGCGCGCGCCTGGCCGCCCTCGACGTCGAGCCTCGCGATGCATCCAGCGGCGGCGCGCAAGAACCGCCAGATAGCACGGATGCGAACGAGAACAACGAAGCTGCCGACCCGCGCGAAGACCTCGCCGCCGAACTGGCGCGCCTGGAAAGCGGACTCGAAGCGATTCGCGACGACGACCCCATGGTCCCGGTTTGCGTGGACTCGAAGACCATCGCCGCCGTGATCGCGAGTTGGACCGGCATTCCCGTGGGCAAGATGCTTGCCGACGAAGCCCACGCCGTGCGCACGCTCAAGGGCCGTCTCGCGCAGCGCATCGTTGGGCAAGACGCGGCGCTCGACCGCATCGCAATGCGCATTCAGGCATGGCGCGCGGGACTCGCCGACCCACTGCGTCCGGTCGGCGTGTTCCTGCTCGTGGGGCCGACGGGCGTGGGCAAGACCGAAACGGCCTACGCTCTCGCCGACGCGCTCTACGGCGGCGAACGCAATCTCATCGTGATCGACCTCGCTGCGTATCAGGAGGCGCACGCGGTTTCGCAGCTGCGCGGCGCGCCACCGGGCTACGTTGGCTATGCGAGCGGCGGCCAGCTTACGGAGGCCGTGCGTAGGCGTCCTTATAGTGTGGTGCTGCTCGACGAGATCGAGAAAGCCCATGTCGACGTGCTCGAAGCGTTCTATAACGTCTTCGACAAGGGCGTGATGGAAGACGGCACCGGGCTCGTGGTGGATTTTCGCAACACGGTGATCCTCGCCACCAGCAACGTGGGCGCCGAGCTACTGCTCAATACGCCCGCCGCGACGCTCGCCACCGACGCCTTCGCGCGGCGGCTGCACGAAGAACTGCTGCACGCGTTCCGCCCGGCGTTCCTCGCGCGCATGACCGCCGTGCCGTATGCCGCGCTCGACGACACGGTGCTGCGCGCCATCATCGAAAAGAAACTCGAACAACTGCGCACGCGCTACCGCGACGCCACGGGCAAACAGTTCGCCTTCGACAGCAGGATCATCGACGCCGTGCTCGCGCGCTGCCGCGCCGCGGGCGGGGCGCGCGAGATCGACAACGTGCTCATGAACGAACTGGTCGGCACGCTCGCGCAGTGGGCGCTCGAATGACGATGCACACCCCCTGTCACGAAACACTACCCATGCGATGAACCGCCCCATCTCCGCCGATACCGATGCGCGCATCAGCCTCACTGGCTCAGCGTTCAGCACGCTCTTTCCTGCGAGCTTCGAAGCGCGCGAGGCGCTGGACGCTCCCTCCATGCTGACGCTTCACGCTCATGGCGGATTGCCGCCGCCCGCGCCCTCGGGCATGACGGGCAACCATGCAACGCTGTCGCTTGCGTGGGGCGAGTCACCTCGTCTGATCGACGGCGTGTGCACGCGCGCCGCACAATTGCCCTCGACGATCGACGCGAGCCACTTCACGCTGGAATTGCGCTCATGGTTGTGGCTGCTCACACTCTCGCGCAACAACCGCATATTTCAGGGCAAAAACGCGCAGGAGATCATACAGGCCGTATTCGCGGGTCACAGCTTGACCGATTATTCGTTTTCCGTCACGGGTACGGCCGCTACGCGCGAATGGTGCGTGCAATACGCGGAGTCCGACTTCGCGTTCGTGAGCCGCCTTTGCGAAGAGGAAGGCTGGTTCTATTTCTTCCGCCACGATTCGGGCAGCCATACGCTCGTCATCGCCGATAGCAACGACGCCTTCACACCGTTGCCCGGCGACGCGACGCTGCACTACACGGGCGGCACGAGCGGCGCACGCGAATCGACGCAAATCGTCCATTGCGAGGTCGTCGAAGAGACGGCCACCGGCCTCTTCTCGCATACCGATTACGCGTGGGAAACGCCGGCTTCGCAGCTTTATTCCCAGGCACAAGCGGCATCGAACGGACACAGCGTGTATGAGTATCCGGGGCGCTATGCCACCAGCAGCGATGGCTCCACGCTCTCCAAACACCGCGTGGACGCGCTGCGTGCGCCCACACGGCTGCTCATAGGCGAATGCGATTGCCGCGCGCTCGCGCCGGGCTGCCGCTTCACGCTGGCAGACCACGAATCCAGCGACGCCAACATCGAATGGGTCGTGCGCAGCGTGGTTCACGAAGCCGATCACAACCGCTATCGCAACCGCTTCGAAGCCTTTCCGTTCGCGACGACCTGGCGCCCCGCACGCACCACGCCACGCCCCTTCATGCCGACGCAAACCGCGACGGTGGTCGGCAAGAGCGGCGAGGAGTTATGGACCGATCAGTACGGCCGCGTGAAGGTTCAGTTTCACTGGGACCGCGACGGCAACAATGACGAACAGAGTTCATGCTGGATTCGCGTGGCGCAGCCCTGGGCGAGCAAGCGCTTCGGCATGCAATTCATGCCGCGCGTGGGCGATGAGGTCGTGGTGAGCTTCATCGACGGCGATCCGGACCGGCCGCTCATTACGGGCAGCGTGTATAACGGCGCGAATCTCCCGCCCTATACGCTGCCCGACAACCAGACGCAATCCGGCATCAAGACGAACACCTCGAAAGGCGGCAACGGTTTCAACGAACTTCGCTTCGAAGACAAGCAGGACAACGAGGAAATTTTCCTGCAGGCGCAAAAGGACCTGAACGCCAAGGTGATCAACGACGCCACGTGGACCATAGACCACAACGAAACGAGCACGATCAAGAACGACCGCACGCATACGATCAAGGAAGGCAACGACACGCTCACCGTGGAACAAGGCAACCGCAGCACGACGGTCAAGACCGGCGACGAAACCGTCGACATCAAAGGCGCGCGCACCGTGAAAGCCGGCGGCAACGAAACGCGCACGGTAGGCGGCAATCTCGATCAGACGGTCACGGGCAACATGACGCTCACCGTGGACGGCAACCTCACCATCAAGGTAAGCGGCACGCTGACGCTGCAAAGCGCCGGCAACCTCACGGCTAAGAGCGATGCCTCGCTCACGAACCAGGCGGCCGTGTCACTCACGAATCAGGCCGGAACGTCGCTGACCAACAAGTCGGACGGCACGCTTTCGAACGAAGCGCAGAGCGTGACCAACAAGGGCGCCGTGCAGCAGACCGTGGACGGCGGCGGCATGCTGGTGGTCAAGGGCGGCATTGTGAAGATCAACTGAGGCGAGCATGGAGACGATTCAGCCGGTCACGATAGAGCGCGACGACACGCGCATTGAAGGCGCGACGCTGGGCGGCGCGTTGCACGGCCCCGTGCGTATCGAGTCGGAAGGACGTCCCGTGGCGACGATGCGTTATGCGAATGGTGTACTACGCGGCCCGGCCACCTACTTCTATCCTGAGGGTGCGCCATCCGCGCAGGTTGAATATGTGAACGGCAAGCTCGACGGCAAAGCGCTTTTCTACTTCCCCGACGGCAAGATCCAGCGCGAAGCGCACTATGCGCACGGCGTGCTGCACGGCGTCTCGCGCACCTGGCTGGCCGACGGCACGCTGCTCGAAGAAGTGCATTACCGCAACGGCAAGCTGCATGGCGTATTGCAACGCTTCCATCCGAATGGCTGTCTGGCGCTGCGGCAACCGTTCAACGCGGGAAAGCCACTCGAAGCCGCGAAACGCTATACCGACGACAACCGCCCGATTGCCGCTGACGGCAAGCCGCTGCCACGCTGGAAGCAATGGTGGCAATCGCTCGCCAATCCATCTTCGGCCTGACCTCGTCGCACGAATGCATAAGGAGGCACACGATGACCAGTCCGCAAGTCTGCGCCGGCGCCACACTGCAATGCTCCTTTGGCGGTGCGCCTGGCACACTGAACGTTATGCCCGTCAATCGCGTGCTCGTGAGCGGGGTGCCCGCCGCGACAATTGCCGATTCGATTCCGATTGCCAATATCACGCCATTCGCCTTGTGCCAAAGCCCGGCGAACCCCACTGTGATCGCCGCGACGGCTGCGAAGCTGGGTGTTTTCACGCCCATGCCCTGCGTTCCGGCTACGCCGTCGCCATGGATTCCAGGCGGTGCGCCAACCGTGACGCTGGGCGCCATGCCGGCGCTGGATGCACAGGCAACGCTCGTTTGCATGTGGGGCGGCGTGATCAAGGTGGTTCAGCCGGGGCAGGTGACAACGCTGGTTCCTTAGGTATTAGCCAACGTCACCGCACTCATGGAAATGCTCGTCGAATATCGTAAAGCTGCGAATGTTTAATTACATAAACCCGCACGGCTTCAGCGAAATCCAACGCATGTTTTTCATAAAGCGTTTCACTGGAAAATTGTTTCCACAACCAGTAGCAATCGGCGAATTCGTTGACCTATACTCGTGTGACTCTGCAAGGCGACCCCACTTTCCGAACACCAACAAAAACGGAGCGTGAAATGCGAGGAGCGATTCGAAACACGGGTATTGCACTACTGACTTTCCTTTTGTCGAGTGCCAGTGTTGTCGTGCAGGCTGGCTCAACGTGCAGCGGGTTGAGCTGCTTCTTTCGCGGCCAGCTGGTCGAGCAGAGAACGAGCCTGCGCCTGAGCGCGGCCGACTTCACGAAGCTGCTGGGAACGAACGCTACCGGTCAACAATTGCTACAGGTCGCAGGCACGCCGCGCTGCGACATCGAAATCAAGTACTTCCGCTACCTCACGATAGGTGGCGCGGGCGAACCCACGATGTCCAGCGCCGCACTGATGATTCCCGGCGGCGGCGCTTCGTGCAGCGGTCCGCGGCCGCTCATGCTGTACGCACACGGAACAACGACCTACCGCAACTACAACATTGCCGACATTACGCAAACGGACCCGGGCAATGGTGACGGCGCGGGCGAAGGGATTGCCGTGGCGGCGATCTACGCGGCGCAAGGTTATATCGTCGTGGCGAGCAACTATGCCGGCTACTCGGGCTCGCCGTTGCCATATCACCCCTACCTGAATGGCGACCAGCAATCCGCCGACGTGATCGACTCCTTGCGTGCGGCGCGCCTGGCCATGGCCCTTCCCGACCCGGCGAACAAGACGCGTGAGAACGGCAAGCTCTTCGTCACCGGTTACTCGCAGGGCGGCTACGTGGCGCTCGCCACACACCGCGCGCTGCAGGCGGCCGGCATCAACGTCACGGCTTCCGCGCCCGGCTCGGGTCCGTATGCGCTGGGCGCCATGGCGGACGCGCTGGTCCAGGGCGAGGTCGACCTCGGCTCGACAATCTTTTCGGTGCTCGTGACGACGAGCTACCAGCACGCTTACGGCAATATCTATCGCACGCCAGGCGACTTTTTCGAGCCCGCGTATGCCCCCGGCATAGAGAACCTGCTGCCGAGCGTCACGTCACTGGACACGTTGTTCGCCAAAGGCAAACTGCCCGCAACGCAGCTTTTCAGCAGTACGCCCCCTGCGTCACAGTTCGCTTCGTTGACGCCGCCCCTTTCGCCGCCTCTCGCGCCTGCGCAACTGGTGCCGCTGTTCGCGTTGGGATTCGGCACCGCGAATCTCGTGCGCAATACGTATCGTCTGAGCATGCTCGAAGACCAGATCGCCAACCCCGATGGCGCGTATCCCTCGGCGACCACCGCGATGGCCCCCGCTGCCAGTCCGGTTCAGCCACTGCGTCAGGCGTTCAAGCGCAACGATCTGCGTAACTGGGTGCCGCGCTCGCCCGTGCTGCTATGCGGCGGCCACCTCGACCCGACCGTGTTCTTCTTCAACGCGGCGATCGAGCAGGCCTACTGGAAAAACGCCAACGTTGCGCCGGGCCTGACGAGCGTGCTGGACGTCGATTCGACGCCGGGAGCGAACGATCCGTTTGCCGCGGTGAAGGCAGGCTTTGCGCAGGCCGAAGCGGCAGTCGCCACACAGGCGATGCAGGCTGGCGCGACCGATCACGGCATGTCGGCCGTCCTCCAGGCCTACCACGCCGACATCGTCGCGCCTTTCTGCATGGTCGCGGCGCGCGGCTTCTTCAGCAACTTCTGATCGGAGGCCTCGTTCGAGCCCGCAAGTCGGCATGGCGGTCCTGGGTGCCTGCGGGCCCAGACCGCCCCTTTCTGCGTCGGCTGCAGAGGCGAAGTTCGCACCCGACCAAAAATCCGCTTGACCCGACTACCGTAGTCACCTTCACCATCGACATTCTGTTCAACGAACATGGTGTCGATGCACATGGAAACGACCTGCAATCTCACCGACGACGCTTTCCTCGAAGCGTTCCTCGCCTGCCGGTTGCCACCCGCAGCGTTCAATCATCGCAATCACTTGCGCGTAACGTGGATTCACCTTCAGCGTTACCCGCTGGAAGAGGCGATTGAGCGGACTTGTGCCGGTATTGCGCAATACGCCGCTCATCTCGGTGTACCAGATCGATACCACCGTACAATGACCGAAGCGCTGATCCGCCTCATGGCGCATGCGGGCGCTTCGAATCCACTGCACTCGTTCGAAGCATTTCTCGCCCAGGCGCCTGCCTTTACCGACGATTGCCGCGTGCTTCTCGCCGAGCATTACTCGCCCGAACTTCTGGCCCGGTCCGAAGCGCGCTGTGGCTTTTTCCCACCCGACAAACTTCCCTTGCCGTCATGACACGTCTCCTCACTCTCGGACGGCTGGCACGCCAGGCAGGACTCTCGCGCTCCTCGCTCCTGCACTACGAAGCGCTCGGTTTGCTGATGCCAAGTTCGTGCAGCACAGCGGGCTACCGGCTATACGACGAGAAGCAGCAAGAACGCCTGCGCGCAATCTGCGCCTATCGGGCCGCGGGGCTGCCATTAGCCGCAATACGCGACGTGCTCGCGAGCGAGGGCAACGCCGCCGCGCGGATCCTCGAAACGCATTTACTGGGTTTGACGGCGGAAATCGCCCGTCTCAAAGAGCGTCAGAAGGCCGTTGCAACGTTGCTCGCGCAACCATCTTTTCGCCGCCGTGGAAAGCAGCGTGGCAAGGACGCATGGGTCGCGATGCTCAGGGGTGCGGGCTTCGACGAAGCCGAGATGGACCGGTGGCATGCCGGGTTCGAAGCCGAGAACCCCGACTCGCACGCGGCGTTTCTGGTTTCGCTTGGGCTGACACGCGATGAGGTGACGGCAATCCGCCGACGCGCGAGGCTCGCAGGCAACCTGCCCACCGGACATGCTGCCTCGTGAAGGTCGCTGAGCGTCAAAGAGTAATGTGCGCCACCGCACGTTCATAAACTACTGCGCTGCACGCCGTGACGCTTGCCCGCCTAATCTGCAGCAAGCGGCTTCCCGCGCCAACCAACGCCTGCCAGGAGGTTTTGATCGTATGGACAAAACAAGCGGCATTGTCCGCGCGTTCATCGAGGAAGTCCTGAATCAAGGACAACTCGACGCCGCGGACCGGTTCTTCTGGGAGGACATGGTCGAGCAGGTGCCGTTTCCCGGTCAGGGCCCCGGGATCGAGGGCCTCAAGGATGTGGTGCGCGGCATGCAGGCCGCGTTCCCCGACATGCATTGGCGCGTCGAGGAACAACTTACCGAGGGCGAGCGCGTGCTGACCCGCTTCGAATGGACGGGCACGCACAGGGGAACGTTCCTCGGCGTGGACGCTACGGGGCGCTCCGTCAAGGTATGGGGCATGGTCATCGACCGCTTTCAGGAAGAAAGGATCAAGGAAACCCGCCTCATCATGGACACGTTCGGCTTGATGATCCAGCTAGGCGCGGTTCGCCCACCGGGCCAATGAAGGCGCTCGCTACAGGGAGAGCTTGCACGCCTCATGCAGCACGTTGAGCCTGCGCACCGGGTCCGCCACATAAGGATTGCTCTCGTCCCACGCGTATCCGGCCAGCACTGAGCTAATCATCCGACGGATCAAGGGCGTCTGGCGCGGGTAGTAAATGATGTCCTGCAGCTCGCCCGAGTACCAGCGCTCGACGAACGCGCGGAACGTGTCGATACCCTTGCGCAACGGCACGTCGTATTCGGCCTGCCAGTCCACGCTCGCGCCGCCGAGCGCGCGCTCGAGGACCTTCACGGCCAGATGCGCCGAGCGCAGCGCAATGGTGACGCCCGAAGAAAACACCGGGTCGAGAAACTCGCCCGCGTTGCCCAGCAGCGCGTAGCCTGGGCCATGCAACCGTTCGACGTTGGCCGAGTACCCGCCGATCTGGTTCACGGGCATGAGAAACGGCGCGTCGCCGATCAGACGGTTCAGTGTCGGCTCCTCGCGAATGAGCGCGCGCAGCCGCGCCTCGCGTTGCGCTTGGGGCACGTCGAGGAAAGCGGCGTCGGCGACACAGCCCACCGACGAGCGGCCGCCCGCGAGCGGGATCATCCAGAACCACACGTCGCGATGTTCGGGGTGCGTCGCCACGCAAATCTTGTTGCGATCGAAGGCGTCGAGCGCCAGACCGTCGCGCACATGGCTGAAGATCGCGGCGCGCGTCGGCAGACCGGTAGGCGCCTCCAGATTCAGGAGGCGCGGCAGCACGCGGCCAAAGCCGCTCGCGTCGAGCACGAAACGCGCGTGCACCTCATAGCGCGCCTGGTTTTCGTCGGCCACCTCCAGCACTGGCGCGTCGCCCGTGCGCATGCCGGTCACCGTGTGGCCGAAGCGCACTTCGGCGCCCTGCTGCGCGGCGCAGCCGATCAACAGTTCGTCGAACTTCGCGCGCTCGACCTGGTACGTCGTGCCCCAGCCCGCCGTGTGCTTGTCGCGGAAGTCGTACGACGATACCTTGTCGCGCCACACGAAATGCGCACCGTTCTTGTACTGAAAGCCGGCCTCGACCACCGCTTGCAGCATGCCGGCCTCTTCGAGGTACGCCATGCTTTGCGGCAGGAGACTCTCGCCAATCGAAAAGCGCGGGAAATGCTGGCGCTCCAGCACCAGCACCGAACGCCCGGCCTTGCGCAACAAGGCCGCTGCCACGGCGCCCGAAGGGCCCGCGCCGATGATTGCCACGTCGACGGCTTCGCGTCGCGCGGATGGGGTCGTAACTGCTTCTCCGAGGCTCTGTGCCATATTTCTATCCCTTCTGTGCGTCTTGTTACGTCCTGTTACGCCTTGTATGTTCAATGCAAGCGGACAGTCCTGCGTCAGACCGTAATTCTGACACTCCTCGCGTCACCCCTGCATTTACGGTGCCGATTCGCGTCCATTGCCGCATTCGCTTCGGTCGATAAAATACATCGGTATCCGAATTAATAGATGGCGAGCCGAACCATACTAATCGGAATCCTGATTAGTTTTGATGAATACCAGGAAGCATCAGGCGGGAAAATAAAAAAGCCCGTCACCTTTCGGTGACGGGCTTCTTGTTTGTGCGACGCGAGCGCGCCGGTCAGTCCGTGCCGTATTTCGGCGAGTGCGGACCGTAGAGCAGGCCCGCGGGCGGACCCGCGTGCAACAGACGATAGCTCGTGATGCCGGCGATATCGTGGCTCTTGTCGGTCAGCGAATTCGTGATCTGCTTGACTGCCGCCATGACAAGCATACCGATCAGTCCACCGCCACTGCTGTTGTTGCCTTCGTTGCTGTTGGCGCTTGCGGCGCCTTGCCAAAGCACGTCGCCGGTTTTCAGATCGACGAGCTTTGCCGTCGCGGTCACCACCGTCGCGCTGTCGAGCACACGATACTGCGTGCCGAACTGCGTGATCTTCGAGTACACCACCGCATCGGCGCCGAAGATCTCGCGCAACTTCTGCGGCGACGTCTGCTGGATGTCACCGGCCGTCGTGAGTCCATTCTGCTTGAACGTTTCCTCCATGACCGCGACAGGAATCACGTAGTAGCCCGCCTCGGCGAGCGGCATGGTCATCTGGGAGAGCATGCTGTTCGAAGCATTCACATCGGTCGTCGCGTTGTCGGGCGGCAGCACGAGGATCGAGCGCGGACGCGCGTTCTTGAACGCCGTGTAATCCGCGTGCTTGACGGGCTGCGCACAGGCGGCCAGCAATGCGAGTGCGGACAGGGCCAGCCAGAGCTTGAGAGTTGAAAATCTGGACATATCGGTACGCTCGCTTATTGTTGTTTCGGTTTCTTCATGATGAAGTCCATGTAGGTCGACGATTCCGGGAAGAGGTGCTTCTCAGCGTCGAATTCCTGCATCGCTTGCGTGTCGTTGCCGACGTTCGCGTAGAGCATGCCCAGTTGCGCATGGAACCCGGGCGGCGGCATGTTGCCCTTCGCGCGGATCTCTTGCAGCGACTTCTCAAGCGCATCGATCTGCTGTTGCGGCGCCTTCTCCCCCTTCAGGTAGTCGTAGACCTCAGGCTGATAGCCGCTCCACTGGTAGAGCGGCGGCGTGGTGTTCGCGCAGCCTGCGAGCAGCAGCGTTGCCGCCGTGATGGGCAGGCAGAGTCCCCGAAGCGTGCCGATATATTTCATGAAAACCCCGTACGAGTAGTTGTTTTGATCTAGCGTCAAGCGTAGACGGTGTGGACGGTCAATGTGCGGTCCGCAACGCACCTGCATCGACCTGGTCGGCCAAATGGTTCACCGCTTCCTGGATCGCGAGCTCGAGCACCTTGCCATTGAGCGTCGAGTCGTAGCTCGCGGTGCCGCCAAAACCAACGATCTCGCGGTTCGAGAGGCTGTACTCGCCCGCGCCCTGCGCCGATGCGACGACTTCCGAAGTCGTGGTGTCGACAACGTTGATGCTCACCTTCGCGTACGCGATCTGATTCTTGCCGCTGCCGAGAATGCCGAACAGTTGGTGATCGCCGACTTCCTTGCGGCCGAACTCGGTCACATCGCCGGTGATGACATAGTTGGCGCCCTTGATCGCCTGAGCCTTCTTGGTGAAGCCCGCTTCCTGGCGGATCTCGTCGAGGTTGTCGCGATCGAGCACGCTGAAGCGGCCGCTTTGCTGCATCGACGTGATCAGGATGGTCTTTGCCTGGCCGCCGAGCCGGTCGATGCCGTCGGAGAAGATGCCGCGCATGTAGCTCGAGCGATTGTCGAACTTGCCGACTGCGATCTGCACCGGCTTGCCGACGGCAGGGCGCTGCGCGCTGGCGACAGGCGGCACTGGCAGCGAACGCGACGACTCGGTCGCGCAACCGCTGAGGGCCGCGATGGCGGCGGCGGCGAGGACCGCACCCCATGTTTTGGACGACTTCATGAATTCTCCTTGTTGTCAGGACAGAAACGGCTGAACAAGGGAGAGGGGCGAGATGTGCGGCCAGACGGCGGCGGTGTGCACGCGCAGCCTATAGGGCTTCCCCGCAAGCGTCGTTGCGGCGGATATGGAGGGCGCAGTGCGTCGCTGCGCGCGCAGTCATTCCATCGGTCTTGCATGTTTCTCGCCTCCCGCACGCGAGCGCATGCGTGGAAGCTCCCCGGTTCTTATTGGTGTAGCGTGTGATCTTTTGTTTGTAGTTAAGAACTACACACGCGTGTATCGGCCGGGTTCGAGGAAACTTTAGGAAAGTTGAGATTTAATGCGAGATGGATTTTTTTTTGCGCGATTTCAGAGGCGCATTGACGCATGCACGAATTGAAATTTCAAAGCAGTATGGAGATCGCGAAAGCGCTTTCGCAGCGCTCATTTCGATGCGAATAGCAAGTGGGGAAATACTTTGAGACGATTTGTTACGCATTGAGAGATCCATTTAAATCAATAATTTACACTCTCAGCACGTGCGCGCATTGCACCAGCAAACCCGCTCGGGGCGCGGCGTCAGCAAGCCGATGGCTGTGTGAGACATGGGCTACGATAGCCCCTTGCCCACAGCCTCCAATAACTCGAGCCCTGGTCCCCCAAGTCGCCCTAATGCTTTCCATTTCCACCATCGGACTGATGGTCTCGGGCTGCGCAATTGTGCTGCTCATGCCGGGGCCGACCAACACCCTGCTCGCCGCTGCCGGCCTGAGGCAGGGTCTGCGGCGCTCCGCGCATTTGACGGCCGCAGAACTGGCCGGCTACCTGGTGTCGATTACCCTCTGGGGGCTTTGCTTCACCCATGCGTCGCAATCGCTGAGCTGGCTGCCGAAGGTTCTGCGCGTGGCCAGCAGCCTTTATCTCGCGTGGCTCGCCTTGCGCCTTTGGTTCACGGCAAACTCGATCGAAACGTCGGCAAAGGGCGCGGTCACCACGCGCACGCTGTTCAGCGCCACGGTGCTCAATCCCAAGGCTATTTTGTTCGCCGGCTCGATATTTCCGCCCGCGGCATTCACGAGCGTCATTACGTGGCTCCAGGCCATGACGATCTTCGCAGTCTTGCTGATCCCCATTGGCCTCACGTGGATCGCCATCGGCGCCGCGCCGCGCAACGGCCGCGCGCCGTTCATTCGTCCCGCGTTCTTCCAGCGTTGCGCGTCTGTGGTCGTGGGCGCGTTTTCCGTGTCGCTCATGTGGGCGCTCGCGCACTGACGCTATCGCGCCATTCGCAGCCTCAAGCCATCTGTGGCGGAACAAGTTCGGCAACGCTGAGCCAGCGGCTGCCTGCCGTTCCCGCGAGTCGCTGTAGCGCCTCGGCTTCATGCGCGGCGCACTCCACCGGAAACGACTTCGCAGCGTAGGCGGCGAGCCAGAGCGTGCGTATCACGCCATCCGTGAACGCCACGTAGGGCACGGCGGCACCCGGCGGGCAGCTCACTTCCGCAAGCGGCACGGGGTCCGCCTCGCCGAAACTGAAACCCTCTGCAGCGAGTTCGAAACGCGGGTCCGCTCGCCATGTTTGCGGGTTTCCCCTCGCCAGCGCCGCGTGCTCGCTGCCGGGCGCGCCCCGCCATAGCGTGAAGAAGCGCGCGCAATCCACTTCGACCACGGCCCGCTCCTCGTTGCCGTAATTCGAGCGGCTCACCGACATATACACGTCCACAACCGCTGTACGCACGCGAAAAAGCGCGGCACGCTGCCCGTGCCACGCCCTCGCCTGCAGACCCAGGTAACTCTCCATCTCCGCTCCAGATTCGCCTCGACCCCATGCTTGCCGGAGAAAAAAGCGCGGGATAGCAGGAATGCGACAGCAATCAGGGCAAAAGTGCCCTCCTTCGTGCTGGTGCCGCGCTGGTGCCGGGTTGTCACGGGTTTGGCGTATTCATTCTCGCGATACAGCGCGTGGATTCTATGTGCCACGCGCCGATTGGTGGCTTACTTGCGCCATCAAGCCAGCGCCCCGGCACGAACCGCAAGTTGCCCCGGGCGCACCACGACACGAGGAGAACGCGCATGCCCACCGAAGACCCGCAGCACCGCTACGTGCTCACGCTGTCCTGCCCCGCCGCCGCCGGGCAGGTTGCCGCGGTCGCCGGCTTTCTCGACGCGCACCGCGGCTATATCGACGAACTCACCGTGTTCGACGACGACATCAGCACACGCTTTTTCCTGCGCTGCGTTTTTCACGAGGTCGTGCAGGCGGGCGCGGGCGAGCGCTTCGATCTCGCGGGCCTGCGGGACGAATTCGCGAGCGTCGCGCGCAAGCACGAGATGACCTGGGCCATTCACGACCTGCGGGTGCGCCCCAAAGTGCTCATCATGGTCTCCAAACTCGAGCACTGCCTGGCCGACCTGCTGTTTCGCTGGCGCATGGGCGAGCTGCAAATGGACATTGCGGGCATTGCCTCGAATCACCGCGATTTCGAGCCGCTCGCAAAGCAGCACGACCTGCCGTTCCACTATCTCCCCGTCACGCCGGAAACGCGGCGCGAACAGGAAACCGCGATCCTCGACCTGTTCGACTCGACCGGTTCGGAACTGCTGATTCTCGCGCGCTACATGCAGATTCTTTCCGACGAAACGAGCCAGAAGCTCTCCGGCCGCGCCATCAACATCCACCATTCTTTCCTGCCCGGCTTCAAGGGCGCGCGCCCCTATCATCAGGCGCACGTGCGCGGGGTCAAGCTGATCGGCGCGACGGCGCACTTCGTCACCGACGATCTCGACGAAGGCCCGATCATCGAGCAGGAAGTGCAGCGGGTCGACCACTCGCTCAACCCCGAGCGTCTACTGGCCGTCGGGCGCGACGTCGAATGCGTGACGCTCGCGCGAGCCGTGCGGGTATTTCTCGAGCGCCGGGTCTTCATCAACGACGGACGCACAGTCGTGCTCTGAGCGTCCGGGCGCTCACGCCGCCGCGTTGCCGTGGCGGCGCTGCGCCTGCGCCACCAGCGCCGCGAACGCGCTCTCGCTCAACTTGCTGGCCACCCGCTCTGCATAGTCGTGATGCCGCCGCGCGAGCGCCGCGCCCACGCAACGCGCCTGCAGATAGCGCAGCAATCCGATACGCCCGTGCCCGCGCGCCATGCTCTGCTCCAGCAGGGCGAGCGCGGCGTCGGCATCGCCGAGACAGGCGCGTTTATTGAGTTCGACGGTATCGGTGCGCGGCATGTCAACAGGCCTCGTGGATGGATTCGGCATGGGGCGTCGGGCCCACTAGCGAGTTGACCAAAGCGGCGGCGGCGCCGCTAGAACGAACGCGCCAGAGCCTCGGAATCGCGCCGCCATACGGCTCCGATTCCCTCGCGAAAACCCGCCGATTTCGCTTTTGCGAAGATCGACGGCGGAAAACGACAAGCGCCTCGGGGCCATATCGGGGAAGCTGGCTGAAACCGCATCGCCGCTCTCCTGTGCCCCCATGTCCGACACACTCGCCACCGCCGTTTCCTTCGACGCCGCTCCCAAGGAGCGCATTCGTTTCGGCATCGTGCTGCTGCCCAACTTCACGCTGACCGCGTTCTCAGGTTTCGTCGACATGCTGCGTCTGTCCGCAGACGAAGGCGACTACAGCAAGCCGGTGCGCTGCTCGTGGCGCGTGATCGGCGAAACGCTCGCACCTGTGCGGGCGAGCTGCGGCATTCAGGTCGCGCCGTGGGAAACCTTTGCCGACGCCGAGCCAGTCGACTATCTCGTGGTCGTGGGCGGACTGCTTCACTCCGGCCCGCACGCGAGCGAGGCCACGCTGCAGTACATCCGCCGCGCGGCCAGCGGCGAGACGACGGTGGTCGGCATCTGCACGGGCGTTTTCGCGCTCATGCGCGCGGGCGTACTCGACGGCCATCGCATTTGCGTGAGCTGGTTCCACTATTGGGACTTCATCGAGCGCTTCCCCAACGTCAATGCCGACGCGATCGTCGCCGACCGCCTCTTCGCAATCGACCGGCGCCGCATTACGTGCTCGGGCGGACGTGCGTCGATCGACGTCGCCGCGGCCATCTTGCTGCGTCACTTCGATCACGCGACCGTGCAGAAAGCACTGCGCATTCTGCTGGTCGGCGAAATGCAAAAGGGCAACGCGCCCCAACCTCACCCGCCTGGACTCGAACCCGCTACGCACCCGAAGGTCAAGCGCGCCGTGCTGTTGATGGAGCAGCAGGTTGGCCGCAACGTGCCGCTGGAGGAACTGGCCTGCAAGCTGAATCTCTCGCCGCGGCAGCTCGAGCGCCTCTTCAAGGCGGAAACGGGCAAGAGCCCGCGCGCGTTCGCCAATGTCCTCCGGTTGCGCACTGCTGCGTGGCTGCTCACGAGTTCGGATCGCACCGTTGCCGATATCGCTTCGAGTTGCGGGTTTTCCGATGCTTCGCATCTTGGGCGCGAGTTTCGCAAACAGTTTGGCGTGCCGCCTGTCATGTTTCGCGCGCAACGCAGTGGGCAGGATGCTGCGCAGTTGGCGGATCTTGATGCGCTGTTGCGCAATGACGCTGCGCTTGCTGGGTCGGAGGTTGAGGGAGGCGCTGTTTGCGGTTCGCTGCATTGATGCGTCGTGTCGCCTTGCTGCTGTCGCGCTTCCTTGAATTCGCGTCGGTGTGCAAGGAAACGCGAAAGCGCAATCAAGCCTCTACTCCACCCCGCGCCTCTCATGACTTGGCGCATGCCCAAACTGCACACGATACGCCTTGCTGAAATGGCACGGTGAATTGAACCCGCAAATCGCCGTCACGCGCGAAATAGAGGTATCGGTCGTACGCAACAGTTCACGCGCGCGCTTCAAGCGCAACGTGAGGTAGTAATGCGTCGGCGATACGTTCAAATACGCCTTGAACATCCGCTGCAAATGCCGTTGCGAAAGGCGCACGAGCCGCGCCAGTTCCTCCAGCGAGAGCGGCTCCTTGATATTCGCCTCCATCAGCCGCACGACTTCCACCAACTCCGCACGCGAGAAGCCCACACGCGCATCCACGGGTATAGGCTGCAGGTCGGTCGAGCCGCGAATCCGTTCGAGAATGAACTGTTCGGACACCTTGGCAGCAAGACCTTGCCCAAGGCGCGCGCCCACGAGTTCGAGCATCAAATCGAGCGGCGCGGTGCCGCCCGTGCAGGTCAGGCGATTTCGATCGACGACGAACAGTTCGTCGGCAAAGCGCACGTGCGGAAACTCTTCGTGCAGGACCGTGAGATCCTCCCAATGCACGGCGCAGCGGTAACCGTCCAGCAGGCCGCTTGCCATCAGCGCGTAAGCGCCGGTGCAAATGCCGCCAAGCGGAACGCCCTGCTGCGCCACCATGGCAAGCGTGGCGCGCACGTCTTCACTCATGATCTCGCGAATGCGAATGCCGCCGCACACGATCAGCACGTCCGGCAGGCATGCCGGGTCGAGCGCCTGCGCGGGGCGCACCGTGATGCCGTTGCTTGCGCGGGCCGGTGCGCCGTCCAGCGAGTAGATCGACCAGCGGTAATGGTCCGCGCGTCCCACGTAGTTCGCCATGCGCAGAACCTCGACCGCGCTCGAAAACGCGATCATCGAAAAATTCTGCAACGTCAGGAAACCGAAATGTCTCAGAGACGATGCCGTGCGCGTTTCGGGCTCGATCACGGCGATGTCGGTCGTCACATTGCGCTCCTCGGGAACGGCGGTTGAGAGTGCTAGTCCGCTTGTTACGCCTCTACGACGGCGGGACGCACCCGCATCAGATGCTTGAGCCCCGAGAACAACGGTGCTTTCACCGCGCCCGGCGCACGGCCAAAGCTTTCGGTAATGCGGTCGAGAATGATGGCGAGCAGCACGACGGAGAGTCCGCTTTCGAATCCAAGGCCGATATCCAGCCGCTGAATGCTCGCAAGCACGTCGTTGCCGAGACCGCCCGCGCCGACCATCGAAGCGATGATGACCATGGAAAGCGCCATCATGATGGTCTGGTTCACGCCCTGCATGATGGACGGCAATGCGTTCGGAAACTGAACCTTGTACAGCAACTGCCAGGGCGTGCAGCCGAACGCCTGCCCTGCTTCGACAATCTCGCGGTTCACGTGCTTGATGCCGAGGCTCGTGAGGCGAACCGCAGGCGGCATGGCGAAGATCACGGTCGAAAGAATGCCAGGCACGCGGCCGAGGCCGAAGAGCATCGCGGCGGGAATCAGATAGACGAAAGCCGGCATGGTCTGCATCAGGTCGAGTATGGGCCGCACGATGGTATGCACGACTTTGCTCTTTGCCGTCCAGATGCCAAGCGGTATGCCGATCACGAGGCTGATGACCGTCGAGGAAAGCGTGAGGCCGAGCGTGACGACGGTCTGATCCCAGAAACCTGTCGCGTAGATCAGCAATAACGAACAGGTGGCGAAGATCGCGAATCGCCAGCCCACGCGCCACAAGCCGATTGCGATAAAGAACGCCATCAGCGCCCACATGGGGATGGCCTGCAAGCCGTGCTCGACGAGCGCGGCGAAGCTCTCGATCGCCTTGCCGACGGCGTCGAAACCGTTGGCGTCGTGGTCGAGCAAATAGTGAACCGACTGATCGACCCACTGGCCGACGGGAATGATCTCAGACATGGGCACCTCGATTACGCGTAATGACCTTCAG
Source organism: Paraburkholderia sp. JHI869 (assembly GCF_038900775.1). Lineage (NCBI taxonomy): Bacteria > Pseudomonadati > Pseudomonadota > Betaproteobacteria > Burkholderiales > Burkholderiaceae > Paraburkholderia > Paraburkholderia sp. JHI869. The sequence continues at coordinate 111,467 of NZ_JAYMSC010000007.1, read as the reverse complement.
AACGGCGGCCTGATCGATGGAGCCGCAATAGCGGCCTTCGTCGTCGACCACGGGCAGCGCCGTCGTATTCGCGCACACGCGCGTGACGACTTGCTCCAGCGGCGTGCCCAGCGTGATGCATTCGACCTTCTTCAGCGACGGCTGCGCGGCGCCGATCGCGTCGCGCGTGACGAAACCGCTGATGCGCCGTTGTGCATCCAGAACGAACGCGTATTCGGCGCTGCCGTTCAGCGACGAGGCCACGCTCTTCGCGTCGAGCGAGCGGATGAGCGGCACGGCTTCGCGCTGCATGAGGTCGCCTGCGGTGAGATAGCGGCTCGTGTCCACACCGTCGAAGAACGCGCGCACATAGTCATCGGCAGGATTACTGATGATTTCCTGCGGCGTGCCAATCTGCACGATGCGCCCGCCTTCCATGATGGCGATTCGGCTGCCGATGCGCAGCGCCTCTTCGAGGTCGTGCGAGACGAACATGATCGTGCGGCGCTGCTCCTTTTGCAGTTGCAGCAGCACGTTCTGCATTTCCTTGCGCTTGAGCGGGTCGAGCGCGGAGAACGCTTCGTCCATGATCATGAGCGAGGGGTTCACCGCGAGCGCGCGGGCGAGACCCACGCGCTGCTGCATGCCGCCCGAAAGCTCGGCCGGCAGCTTCTGCGCGAACGCGGCAAGGCCGACCTGCTCCAGCACGGTCAGTGCGCGCCGCTCGCGCTCCTTGCGGCCCACGCCCGCCACTTCCAGGCCGAACGCGGCGTTCGCGAGGACGCTGCGCTGCGGCATGAGCGCGAACGACTGGAACACCATGCTCATGTCGGTTCGGCGCAGCGCAACCAGCTCCGAGCGCCGCACGGCCGCGATATCGCGCCCGTCGATGACGACCTTGCCGGCGGTGGGTTCCACGAGCCGGTTGATGAGCCGGATCAGCGTGGATTTGCCCGAGCCGGAAAGACCCATCAGCACGAAAATCTCGCCCTCGTGCACCTCGAATGAGGCATTGTTCACGCCGAGTACGTAGCCGGTCTTCGCGAACAGCTCGTCTTTCGTCGCGCCCTTCGCGAGCAGCTCACGTGCAAGCTTCGGGTTGGGCCCGAACACCTTGCATAATCCATCGACCACGATCTTGGGGGATTTCATCGACTCCGTCTCCTCGAACGGCAGGCACCGGCCCGCACGGTGTATCTACATGGTTGCCAGAAAAAACCCTGCCGGGATGGCGAATTGCGACAGACGCTTACGCAAAAGCGACACGGCGCCGCTTCAGGATAATGACTTGCTGCGTGTGCACAATCGCACCGCGCATGGCCCGTAATGGGCTGATCCGGCGGGGCCACAGCGGGCCCCAATGCCGTTTTATTGCCTGCGATTACTGCGTGCCGGCCCAGGCGTTCACGCGCTCGCCGTGTGCGGCGATCCACGTGTCGGCGGCGGCGTCGGGCTTCTCGCCGTTCTGGATCGCGAGCATCACGCTGTCGATCTCACCCGGCTTCCACTGGAAGTTCTTCAGGAACGCCACCACCTGCGGCGCCTTCTTTTCCAGCTCGGGGTTGGCCACGTTGTCCACGTGCTCGGCCGCGCCGTACACGTTCTTCGGGTCGTCCAGGAAGCGCAGCTTGTACTTCGCGAACATCCAGTGCGGCGTCCAGCCCGTGACGATTACGGGCTTCTTCGATCCCACGTCGCGCGCCAGTTCGGCCGTCATCGCACTGCCTGAACTCGGCATCACGCTGTAGTTCAGGTCATATTGCTTGACGGCCTCGTCGGTCTTGCGCATCACGCCCGCGCCCGCGTCGATGCCGACGATGCGCCCGCCGAATGCCGACTTGTCCGCGTTGAGATCCGCGATGCTCTTCGCGCTCACGTAGTCAGGCACCACGAGGCCGATTTTCGCGCCGTTGAAGTTCGTGCCGAGATCGACCACCTTGTCCTTGAATTGCGCCCAGTACGCGCCCTGCGTCACAGGCAGCCAGGCCGAAAGCGTCGCGTCGAGATCGCCGCGCGCCACGCCCTGCCACATGATGCCGGCAGCCACGGGCACGAGCTGCACCGGATAGCCATAGCGTTTCTCGATGATGCGCGCGGCCACGTTTGACGTTGCGACGCTGTCGTCCCAGCCTTCGACATAACCGATCTTCAAGGTCGGCTTGCCGTCGGCAAACGCCGGGGCGCTCAAGCTCACCATCGCCGATAACACACCGGTCCAAAAAAGTTTTCCAGACAGCTTCATGGTCGATCTCCTGTGATATGGGCAAGCGCCCCGTGCATATGCAGATTCGCCCGCCACAATCTGCCGCTAACGTCGATTTACGACGTGTTCTTGTCGTTGCGCGACGCGCGCGCTATTTGTCGACGACGAGGTCGGACAGCGGCTTCGAGCAGCACAGCAGCGCCATGCCTTGATCGATTTCACGCTGGCGAATGCCGCCGCTATGCTTCATCTCCACCTGACCGGAAACGAGCTTGACCTTGCAGGTTCCGCACATGCCCTGGCTGCACGACGAAGCGAGGCGCACGCCCGCCTGACGCGCTGCATCGAGCACGGTCTGTTGTGCACCGCATTGAATCTCGCGGCGGCTCTTCGCAAACGTAATCGTGTAACTGGACGTATCGACAGACGATTCCGATTCCGCCGGAGGCTGTTCCACCGGCGCTTCGGTATCCGCCGTAAGCGTTTCGAATGAAAAACTCTCTTCGTGATAGCGTTCGCGCGCAAAGCCCGCCTCGTCGAGCAGATCGCGCACGGCTTTCATGTAGGGCGCTGGCCCACACGTGAAGATCTCGCGCTCCATGAAATCCGGAGCGATGAGCTTCAATAGCGGCAGCGAGAGAAAGCCCGTCACGCCCGACCAATCGGTACGCGCGCCCACCCTTTCACAGACGAACGAGGTGCGGAAATTCGCGCGGCTCGATGCGATCAGTTCCAGCTCGCGCGCGAAGATGATGTCGTCGGGCGTGCGGGCGCTGTGCACGAAAACGATGTCGCGGTCCTCGGCGAGATCGTGATGCGCACGGCTCATCGACATGAGCGGCGTGACGCCCGAACCTGCGGAAAGAAACAGATACTTCGGCGCGGGGTGACGCGCGCAGGTGAATTCGCCGGCCGGCCCGAGCACGCGCACTGAAACGCCCGGGCGCAGATTGTCGTGCAACCAGTTCGACACCTTGCCGCCCGGCACGCGCTTGACCGTAATGGAAATGGTATGAGGCCGCGCGGGCGACGAGGAGATCGTATAGCACCGGTTGATGGCTTCACCGTCGATCTCGAGTTCGAGCGTGAGGAACTGCCCCGGCTCGAACGAGAACGTGCGGCCCTGCGGCGAGCGCAGGAAAAAGCTCTTCACGTCGTGCGTTTCCTGCCATACGTGGCAGCACACGAGGGTCTCCTCGACCTCGCTCGTCCACCGCTCGGGCAGCGCGCCCCAGAACGCCGGGCGCGTCACCCGGCTGTCGCTGGGATCGAGTGGATTGAATTGGGCCGCGTCTCGCATCATGTCAAACTCCGCTCTCTTTGCTTTACACGTGTGCGTCACACGCCAATCTGCTTCGCGAGGCGGCCGATATACCAGGCCGAGAACTTTTCGACGAGCCCTTCCGTGTACGGCGAATACGGGCCCGGCTCATACGCGCTGCTAGACGCGCCGCGCTGTGAATACTCCACGAGTGTGCGGTCCTGGTTGTTGGTCGCATTCCACACAGCGGTGAGGTTCTCGACGTCGTAGTCGATGCCTTCGCGTGCGTCCTTGTGAACGAGCCAGCGCGTGCGCACGAGCGTTTCGCCAGCGGAAAGCGGAATCACGGAGAACGACACGATGTGGTCGCTCATGAAGTGATGCCACGAATTCGGCTGCGTCCAGAACGAGAGGCCGCCGAGGTCGGCCGTACGAAATTCGCCAAGCAGTTTCTTCGAGGCGACCTTCGCGTCCAGCGTTTGCGACTCGCCGCAGCGGTCGAGCGGCAGGCGCTGCGTGCGAAAACCCGTGACGTCCAGCAGTTTTTCGATTTCGACCGAAGGCAGGTCCATCGCTTCCCACTGCTGCGCGCGCTCGTTGCAGGTGCGCTCGAACGCGTCCATGCCTTCTGCGTTGGCCTCCGTGCGTGCGTAGCCGAAGCCGTATTCGTAGAGCGAAATTGTCAGCTCAGGGTGGTTCGCCACGCAGTGATAGCACTCGCGATTGTTTTCCATCACGAGCTTCCAGTTGCCTTTTTCGATGATGTCGACCTGCGCGGCGACCTTGCATCCTGCGAGATCGTGAGGCAGCAGGTACGGCTCCATCTCTGCGCGCATGTCCGCGAAATCGGCGGGCGGTTCTTCGGCCAGGCACACGAAGATCAGGCCCGCGAGATTTTCCACGTGCACGTTCTTGAGGCTGTGCTTGCAGCGGTCGAACTGCTCGCCCATATGCTCGGCGAACATCAGTGCACCGGTAAGGTTGTAGGTCCAGCTGTGATACGGGCAAACGATATTGCCCACCGACCCCTTCTCTTCGTTGCACAGACGCGCGCCGCGGTGGCGGCAGACGTTGTGGAACGCACGCACCTGCATGTCGTCGTCGCGCACGATCAGGATCGAGTCGCCCGCCAGATCGACGGTCACGTAGTCGCCAGGTTCCGGAATTTCCGCCTCTGTGGCGACCTCGATCCAGTGCTGCCGGAAAATCGTCTCCATATCGAGCGCGAAAATCTCCTCGCTCAGGTAGAAAGGCGCCTCCAGGCTGTAACCCGCTTGGCGGCGCTCGATCAGCGCGCGAATCTCTGCCGTTACTTTCATGTGTGCTCCGGATTTTTCATCCCAGTTCGTTGCCGACAGGCCAGCAAAAATCAGTAATCGATGAGTTGATGCTCCCGCAAATACGCGAGGATCACTTGTGCTTTTTCGACCGAACTCCCTTCAATTACGACGTTGCCGCCCCGGCTTTCAGTTGTGGTCGCCGAAAGCATGCGCGCGTGGCCGGAGCGCTTTTCCGCCGCGGCCAGCCGCACGGGTTTACGCTCGATTGGGCCCACGGTCCATGCTTGCGATTCAGGCGCTTCGGCAGCGCTCGCGCGCGTTGTGGGTTCGGGCCGCACCGTGCCCGCGCGCAGGCGCGCATAGGCGTAACGGGGCTGTGCATTCGCGAGCGGATGCACAGCGATCACGGCGGGCAGCGCGGTCTGCACGCGCCGGCGCAGGCCTTTCGGCAGGAACTGGCGCACTACGGCGGTGCGCGTGGCGCTATCGACGTCAATGTCCACGGCACTCCCGACCATCGGCACGCCCAGCACCGCTGCTACGCCGTACGGCAGCATGCCGCTGTCGTGCGCCCCTTCGGCGCGTGTGCCGGTCAGGATGAGGTCGTAACCGCGCACGCGTTCTGCCAGCAGGCGCGCCGCGTCGCCGGTCGGCGTACAGGCCAGCACCTCGACTTCGTGCGCGCCTAGAGCCAGGTATTCGGCAAGCGCGGGATCGGCTGCGTCGCCTGCGTGCAGCACGTCTAGACGCGCCCGATGCCGCTCGGCCAGCGAGCGCGCGAGGTCGAGCGCGAGCGCATCGTTGCGGCTGTAGCGCGGCGCGCCGCTCACTGGGTGGCGACCCACCGAAACGAGCACTGCAATGCGCTCGATTCCGCGTTGAGGATCATGGCGGGCGTTCATGCGGCGACTCCTGCGGAATGCGTTTCGTCATGTGCGGCGCTCGCCCCGCCACGCTCTGCGCGTGCGGCTTGCACCTGTTCGATCAGCGCGGCGATGGTGCCTTGCGCGTCGCCGACCACGGTCAGATTGGCGCGCTTCGCGATCGGCGCGCTGCCGTCGAGATTCACGGCAATCACATGGCGGCAGTCCTTGATGCCCTGCAAATGCTGCACGGCCCCCGAAATGCCGAACGCGATATACACGCTCGCCTCGACCGTCTTGCCCGTGGCGCCTACTTGCTTGTCGCGCGTGAAGTGGCCGTTGTCCACGGCCACGCGGCTCGCGCCGATTGCCGCGCCGAATGCGCCCGCGAGTTGCCCGAACGCCGCGATGTCGGTCACGCCGTTGCCCGCCGAGACGATGAAATCGGCTTCTTCGAGCGCGACCTGGGCGGCGTCGATGGATTCGAGACCGAGGTCCTTATATGGCGAGACGAAATCGTTAGCAGGCCGGATGAAATCGCCCGCAAGTCGTTCGCCCGCGCCGACGAACGGCAGCTTCGCCTCGACGGCGTTTGGCGCGAGCAGGATCACGTCCGGCAGCGCGCGAGCCGCCCACGCGCGCTTTGCCTGCTCATACACGCCCACGTGTTTCGCATCGATTTCGACGACATGTGTCGCCACGTTCGCGCCAGCGGCGGCCGCGTAGCGCCGGCCTAGGTCGCCGTCGCCATACGCGTTGTCGGGGATGAACACGTGCTTCGGTGCGAGCGCTGCCGCGCAGGCCTGCAGCGCTCGCAACTCGGTTTCTGGCGCGAACGTGCGGCGCTCGAAACCAGGCAGCTCGATCAGCTTGTCCACGCCGAGCGCTCCGGCATCGTCCTTGAGTTCGCCGAACACGAGCAGCACGACTTCGGTTTGCGCATCGGCCAGTAACGCGGCGGCGGCAACGGCCTGACACGCGTGATCGTCGAGCGCGCCACGCTCGCTGTGTGCGGCTACGAGCATCACATGATTCGGGCTGCTAACGACACGGCGTGGCTTCGCAGCGCTTTCGTGCCCGTGCTGCGCGAGCCATTGCGCGTCGCTCGCGTCTGCGCTGCCGGTCTCGCCCAGCGTGATGCGCTTGAGGCCCGCCGCCGTCACGACGAAGGGACGGCGCGGATCGATTCGTTTGATTGTATTCATCGATTCACTCCAGCGAAGCGGCGACGAGTTCGGCCACGTCGAGCACGTCGGGGCGCGGGCCCACCACGCCTTCGAGCATCGCCGTGCACTGCGGGCAGCCCACCGCTACTACGTCGGCGTTGACCGCGCGCGCGTCGGCCATGCGGATGTCGGGAATGCGCTGCTTGCCGGGAATGTCGGTGAGCGGCGCTCCGCCGCCACCGCCGCAGCAGCGTGCACGCATGCCGCTGCGCTCCATCTCCACGACCTGGATGCCGATGGTCTTGAGCAGCTTGCGCGGCGCTTCGGTTTCGCCGTTGTAGCGGCCCAGATAGCAGGGATCGTGATACGTCGTGCGCTTTTCAGCGAGCGCCTGCACGGCCTTCGGCGCGATGCGGCCGGTCGCGGCCAGTTCCGCAAGGAAGGTCGTGTGATGCAGCACTTCGTAGCGGCCGCCGAGCGCGCGATACTCGTTGCGCAGGCTGTGCATGACATGCGGATCGGCGGTGACGATGCGCGCGAAGTTCAGCGTGGCGAGCGTCGTCATCATCTGCTTCGCCATTTGCTGGAACGTCGCTTCGTCGCCCAGTCGGCGTGCCACGTCGCCGGTGTCGGTTTCGCGCGCGCCGAGCACCGCGTAGTTCACGCCTGCCTTGTTGAGCACCGTCACGAGCGCGCGCAGCGTGCGCTGATAGCGCATGTCGAATGCGCCCTCGCCCGCCACCACGAGTATGTCCACGCGCTTGCCAGGCTGCGCCACGGGCGCGTTGAGATCGACCGACCAGTCGTAGCGCGCGGCTTTGTCGTAGCCGCCTGCCGTGCCCGTTTCGCGCAGATTGGCGAGCACTTCGGGACCTTTGCCCGGCACCTCGCCATGCACGAGCGTCTGGTTGCGGCGCATGTCGACAATGGCATCCACGTGCTCGATCAGCATGGGGCACTCTTGCACGCAGGCGCGGCAGGTTGTGCACGACCACAGCGTTTGCGCTTCGATCAGGCCGGAAACGATCGGACCGTTCGGCGCGCCGCTATGCTGGCCGACCTTGATGCCGGGCGTGGGGCTGCCGGCATACGCCGCATCGGTGCCGCCCGCCATGCCCACCACGAGATCCTGAATCAGCTTCTTGGGGTTGAGCGGCTGGCCCGAGGCGAAAGCGGGACACGCGGCTTCGCATTTGCCGCACTGCACGCAGGCGTCGAAGCTCAGCAACTGGTTCCAGCGAAACTCCACGGGCTTCGCCACGCCAAATTCCTGCTTCTCTTCGATGTCGGGGAGCTTCAGCGCCGTGGGCGGCGTGGCCGTGCCGTTGCCGGTCCAGCCTTCGCGCGTTGCCGAAAAGCGTTCCTGACGCGGGTGAAACGCCAGGTGCAGCAGGCCCGCAATCGCGTGCTTCATCGGGCCGCCCTTCGCGGCGCCAAACGTCATCGCAAACGCGCCCACGCCGATCAGCACGGCGCAAAGCACCGCGAAGCCGCCCGACATCGCGCCTGCGGGCACGACCACAAAGAGCGCCACACCCAGCGCGAACGAACCCAGCAGCCACGGCAGCGTATTCCACGGCCCGCGCGAGAGGCGCGCCGGCACATTTTTCGCGTGACGGCGGCGCCAGACGAACACCGCGCCGATCAGCATGGCGAGCGCCGCGAGAAAGATCAGCTTGTCGAGCCACGGCGAATAGATCGCGAAGCCGTAGTTGATGAACACGAGCGCGAGCGCAGCAATGGCGCCGCCTGCCGTGGCGACGTGCGTCTTGGCGATATACGGGTCGCGCGCCACGACGTGGTGCAGATCCACGAAATAACGCTTCGGGATACTGAACAGCTTGCCGACGCCGACAGAGCTGGGCGCGGCGGCGCGCCCCACCCGCCAGAACGCGGCGCGCTTCGCGACCGCGAACGCGAGTCCCGCCATCGACATCCACAGCAGCGCGGTAATGAGCCAGGTCGGATTCATGGTTCAGAAGTCCTTGGCGAGCCGCAGCGCGTCGTAAATCGCGCCGTGAATGTTGTGCAAGGAAATGCAGTCGCCCACGCGGAAGAGCACGAAACGGCCATTGCCGAGTTCTTCGGAAAGGCACGGCTGCGCCTCTGCCGCGAAGAGCTTGTGCACGTCCACCTGGCCGCGATTGACCGATTCGGGCTTGAGCTTCCAGTACAAGCCGTCGTTCGGCGTGCTGCCGTTTTCGATCACCACCTGATCGACCGCGCGCTCTTCCTGTTCCTCCGTGTACTCGTTGCGCAGCACGGCGATCTTCTTGCCGTCTTCCTCGTACACGCGGTCGAGCCAGTAATTCGGCGAGTGAATCACGCCTTGCGCATAGAGCCGGCGATAGAAAATCGGGAACGTGGTGCCGCCCACGTCGTCGGCGACCTTCACGTCGGGCGTGACGATCTCGACCTTCGATCCACGGCTCGAGATGAAGTCGGCAACGCCCGCGCCCGCATGCGTGCTTACGCCGTCGTAGACGAGCACGTTCTGCTTCGGCTCGACCTTGCCGCTCAGGATGTCCCACGAGCTCACGGCGAGACCTTCTTCGACGCCCCACGCCGGAACCTGCTGCGTGAAGCTCGACCCGCCCGTCGCGAGCACGATGATGTCCGGCTTCTCCGCGAGGATCGTTTTCTCGTCGGCGATCACGCCAAGGCGACGATCGACGCCAAGACGCTTCGTCTCCATGTCGAACCAGCGCACGATGCCCGCCATCTGCTCGCGCTGCGGTGCTTTTGCGGCGAGCAGAATCTGGCCGCCCACGGCATCGTTCTTCTCGAACAGCACGACGTCATGGCCGCGCAGCCGAGCCACGCGAGCGGCCTCCAGACCCGCCGGGCCCGCGCCGACCACCACCACCTTGCGCTTCGGGCCGCGCGACTTTTCGATGACATGCGGCATCGTCGCTTCGCGCGACGTTGCCGCGTTCTGCACGCACAGCACGTCGAGCCCGTTGTACTGGCGGTCGATGCAATAGTTCGCGCCCACGCACTGCTTGATTTCGTCTTCGCGGCCGTCACGAATCTTGATGACCATATGCGGGTCGGCGATCTGCGCGCGCGTCATGCCCACGAGGTCGACCATGCCGCTCGCGAGCAGGCGCTCGGCCTGGCCCGCGTCGCGAATGCTCTGTGCATGCATGATCGGAAGCTTGACTACCGACTTGATACCCGCGGCGAGATGCACGAACGGCTCGGGCGGCAGCGCCATGGGCGGCATGCAGTTCGCGAGTGTGTTGTGCGTATCCGCGCCGGAGCCGATCACGCCGAGATAATCGATGAGACCCGTTTCCGACATCGCCTGCGCGATTTCCTTTAGCTGCTCGTGATCGAGGCCGTCTTCGTGGAATTCGTCGCCGCACATGCGCAGGCCGACGCAAAAGTCCTTGCCCACCGCTTCGCGCACGGCCTTGAGCACTTCCACGCCAAAACGCAGACGGTTTTCGAGCGAGCCGCCCCATTCGTCGGTGCGGAAGTTCGTGCGCGGGCTCCAGAACTGGTCGATCAGATGCTGGTGCGCAGCGGAAATCTCGATGCCGTCCATGCCCGCATCCTTCACGCGCTTTGCAGCCGTCGCAAAGTCGCCGATGATGCGGCGGATCTCCTCCACCTCGATGATCTTCGCGTTGCCGCGATGCACGGGTTCGCGCACGCCCGAAGGCGACATCAAATGCGGCCAGTGCTCGCCGTGAAACGCCGAGCGGCGGCCCATGTGCGTGGCCTGGATCATGATCTTCGCGCCGTGGCGGTGCATGGCTTCGGCCAGACGCGCGAGCGGATCGATGATCTTGTCGGTGGCGAGATTCACCGACTTCCACCAGCTCTGGGGACTGTCGATCGACACCGGGCTCGACCCGCCGCAGACGGCGAGGCCCACACCGCCCTTCGCCTTCTCCTCGTAGTAGCGGATATAGCGGTCGCCCGGCAAGCCGCCCGGCTCCGCGTAGACCTCGGCGTGGGCCGTGCTGACGATGCGGTTGCGCAGCGTGAGCTGATTGAGCGTCAAGGGTTTGAACAGATTGGGGTAGCGCATCGCAGACGACCTCTGGCGTTCGTGTCTTTCGGTATGACCTGTATTACGGGGCGCGCGGCCGTTCAGGCGGCGATCGGCGAGACTTCGAATACGCAGTGCGTGTGGCCTTCGGCGGCGCACTGCACTTCCTTCGACTGCGAGCGCGGCGCGTTTTTTCCGCCTTCCGTGGTGTCGTTCACCCAGTCCATCGCGCCCGCGAACCAGCCGGCGAACATGTAGCAAAGCTTGCCTTCCTTGCCCGGCTGCGCAAGCACGAACGACGAATGGCGCAGTTCGATCTTCGCGCGCGCCGTGGCCGGATCGGCCTCACGGATGGTGAAGAGCCCCCAGCCGCGCTGCGAAAGACGCTTCAGGTAATGCTCGAATACGGCCATGCCGGCGATGCCGTGCTTTTCGGCTTCCTTCGCGCACCAGTGGTAGGCGGACTTGTAGCCGGCCTTGTAGAGAATTTCGGCGTACGTGTCGAGGCCCAGCGCCTCTTCCACGGCGGTGTGATTGTTGGTGAAGAAGTGACGCGGCACATACAGCATGGGCAGCGCGTCCGTGGTCCAGACGCCGGTGGCGGGATCGACATCGATCGGCAGTTGCGGTTGCATTTCGTGGGGCTCCAGTGATTCAGTGAGCGTAGTTAGTTAGGGTTTCTAATTAGTATCGATGGCCTGTCCAAATTGCTTCGACCGGCCGGCGGTCAACCGCCCCAGACTTCGCCGAACACGCGCATCCAGTTCTCGCCCATCACCTTCTTGATGCGCGACTCGCTCCAGCCTGCCTTTTGCATGGCGGCGGTGAGGTTCGGAAATTCGCCGATCGTACGAATGCCTTCCGGGTTCACGACCTTGCCGAAATTCGTGAGGCGGCGATAACGGCCCTTGTCGTGCGTGATCCAGTCGAAGAACTCCGTGCTGTAGCCTTGCGTGAAGTCCGTGCCAATGCCCACGCGGTCTTCGCCGATCAGATCGACCACGTATTCGATCGCCTCGAGATAATCCTCGACCGTCGAATCCGCGCCTTTCTTGAGAAACGGCGCGAACATGGTCACGCCCACGAAGCCGTTGGCGTCGGCAATTTCTTTCAACTGCTCGTCGGTCTTGTTGCGCGGGTGCTCCTTGAGGCCCGACGGACAGCAGTGCGAATACGTCACCGGCTTCTTCGAGCAGGCAATCGCATCCGACGAAGTTTTTCCGCCCACGTGCGAAAGATCGACCAGGATGCCCACGCGGTTCATTTCCTGGATCACTTCGCGCCCGTAGCCGGAGAGGCCGCCGTCCGGCTCATAACAGCCGGTGCCGACGAGGTTTTGTGTGTTGTAGCAAAGCTGCACGACATTCACGCCGAGTTCCTTGAACACCTCGATGTAGCCGAGGTTGTCCTCGAAGGCATACGAGTTCTGGAAGCCGAAGATAATGCCGGTCTTGTTCTCCTTCTTCGCGCGCAGAATGTCGTCGGTCGTGCGCACGAGCGTGAGAATCTCGCTGTACTCGCGAATCTGCTGCTTCATCTGCGCAATGTTGTCCACGGTCTTCTGAAAGTCTTCCCAGACGGAAACCGTGCAGTTGACGGCGGTGACGCCGCCCTTGCGCATGTCTTCGAACACCGAGCGCTCGAACTTCGAAATGTTCAGGCCGTCGATGATGATGCTGTTGTCGTGCAGAGTGCTCATTAGCCGCTCCGGAACTCGCGTATTTAAATTGAAAGGCGGTGGTGTGAAGAATCAGGCTTGCGTATAGATCGGGAAGCGCTCGCACAGTGCGAAGATCTCGCGGCGCACGCGCTGCTCGGTGGCGGCGTCGCCTTCGGGATGCGTGCGCAGAGCGTCGAACACTTCGAGAATCAGGCCCCCGATCTCGCGGAATTCCTCCACGCCGAAGCCGCGCGTCGTGCCCGCTGGCGTGCCCAGGCGAATGCCCGAGGTGACCGTGGGCTTTTCGGCGTCGAACGGAATGCCGTTCTTGTTGCAGGTGATGCCGGCGCGCTCCAGTGCCTGCTCGACCTGATTGCCCTTGAGGCCCTTGGGCCGCAGATCGACGAGCAGCAGGTGGTTGTCGGTGCCGCCCGTCACGAGATCCACGCCGCCCGCCTTCAGCACTTCGCCCAGCGCCTTCGCGTTGGCGAGCACGCTGTCGATGTAGGTCTTGAAACTCGCATCGAGCGCTTCGCCGAACGCCACCGCCTTGCCCGCGATCACGTGCATGAGCGGGCCGCCCTGCAGGCCGGGGAACACGGCCGAGTTGATCTTCTTTGCGATCTCCTCGTCGTTGGTCAGCACGAAGCCGCCGCGCGGACCGCGCAGCGTCTTATGCGTGGTGGAGGTAACGACGTGCGCGTGCTCGACCGGGTTCTGGTGACGGCCGGCAGCGATGATGCCCGCGATATGCGCCATGTCGACCATCAGCTTCGCGCCGACCGAGTCGGCGATGGCGCGAAAACGTGCAAAGTCGAGTGCGCGCGGATAGGCGGAAAAGCCCGCGATGATGAGGCTCGGCTTGTGCTGCTGCGCAAGCTCTTCGACCTGGTCGTAATCAATCAGCATGGTTTCGCGATTCACGCCGTACTGCACGGCGTTGAACCACTTGCCCGAGAGCGCCGGCTTCGCGCCGTGCGTGAGGTGGCCGCCCGCGTCGAGCGACATGCCGAGCACCGTGTCGCCGGGCTTGGCGAGCGCGAGCATGACCGAACCGTTGGCCTGCGCGCCCGAGTGCGGCTGCACGTTGGCGAAACCGGCGTTGAAAAGCTGCTTGATGCGGCTGATGGCGAGCGCTTCCACCTCGTCGGCGAATTCGCAACCGCCGTAATAGCGCTTGCCCGGATAACCTTCCGCGTACTTGTTGGTCAGCACTGAGCCTTGCGCCTCGAGCACGGCGCGCGACACGATGTTTTCCGACGCGATCATTTCGACCTGCGACTGCTGACGCTCGAGTTCTTTCAGGATGCTGCCGCGAACCGCCGAATCGCGCTGCGCCAGCGTCTGCGAAAAGAAAGGTTGAGTGTTCGACATAGGGCTTCCGTGACGATGAATGAAGGACTTCCTGCGTTGCTAGAGGCCCCGTCGCGGCTGGCTTTGGAGCGGCTTTGAAACCGCTTGACCGGCTGGGGACCGACGGTTCTATTCTTGTCGTTCGAATTGGCGCTCAACGTCGAAATTCAGACGCGTTCTTTTCCTTTTCCGCCATCCGCGTCCATTTTTCACAAGTGGCTCTTCCGCCTGCGCCCGCTAACGGTGCGCCGTGCCCCATGTTTCCCGATCCGAATGATTTATCGGGCATCGCAGTGCACCAATCCCGCACTCTCGTCCTTTTTCCGCGCCGGGCTTTATTGTCCAGATGACTCAGGGTTTTGCCGCATGGCACACTGGACCCGCCAAATTCGAAAATTGCGGTAGCGTAGCCGGCCCCCCGGCCTCACCGGGCCTCCACTGGGCACCAGGCTACCGATCACAAGGAATCGTCCCCCATGCTGCCGGATCGCACAGCGTCGTTTGCGCACTTCGCGTTCATGCCGCTGCCCGACTTCACGATGATCGCGTTCACGAACGCCATCGAAGTCCTTCGTATGGCTAACTACCTGAGCGGGCAGCCGCTTTACAGGTGGTCGATCATCACCCCGGAGGGCGGCCCGGTCACGTCCAGCAACGGGCTTTCCATCGACACCGGCCCGGCCGAATGCGTGGGACAGCCCGATATCGTGTTCGTCTGCGGCGGCATCGACGTGCAGCGCGCCACGACGCCCGCCCATCTCGCTGCGCTGCGCCGCTTTGCGCGCATGGGTGTTGCGCTGGGCAGCCTTTGCACGGGGACCTATGCGCTTGCGAAGTCCGGGCTGCTGGCTGGGTATGCCTGCGCGATTCACTGGGAGAACATGTCGGCGCTGAAGGAGGAGTTTCCGTCCACGCGTTTTCTCAAGGAACTCTTCGTCATCGACCGCGACCGTGTGACCTGCACAGGCGGCGTCGCGCCGCTCGACATGATGCTGCACCTCATCACAGCGCGCGTGGGCACTGCACGGGTTACGCAGATCGCCGAGCAATTCGTGGTCGAGCATGTGCGCGATACCTCTGCGCAGCAGCGCATGCCGCTGGTTGCGCGGCTCGGGTCCGCGAACAAGTCGCTTTTCGAAGTGATCTCGCTCATGGAGAACAATATCGAGGAGCCGCTTTCGCGCGAGGAGTTGGCGCGGCTAGCGAATATGTCGCAACGGCAGTTGCAGCGGCTATTTCATGAGCATCTTGGCATGACGCCTACGCATTACTATTTGACTTTACGCCTGCGGCGCGCGCGTGAGCTGCTTCTGCAAACCGATATGTCGATCATGCAGATTACGATGGCTTGCGGGTTTCAGTCCGCTTGTCACTTCAGCAAGAGCTATCGCGATGCGTTTGGTAGTGCGCCTACCGGTGAACGGCGTAAGCGGATCGCGCCGCTTTCTGGTGCGGATACGCCTGCTTCGGTTGCTGCTGGTGTGCCTGCAACGGTGCACGTATAAAACCTGTTTTCGCGTCGGTCTGCCTGGGTTGCCCCTGTGCGGGGCGGCACCTACTTTTCTTTGCAGCGGCAAAGAAAAGTAGGCAAAAGAAAGCCGCTCAAACCGCCAGCGCCAGCCACGGTTCACCTCGCGCCATACCAGGTTAATGGCTCCGGAGCGTCTGTCACCTCTCGCCCCCAGGCGGAGTGACAAGGCAGTCATACGTCCGTCGGCGCTACGCGCCCCGAAGGGCATAACCGAAAGTCGAATGCCCTCGCAAACAGACCGGTTTGCCATGCAGACCCAACCGCAGCGCGCGCAGCGAGCAGCGGGATGTATGACGGCCTTGTCACTAACGAGAATGGTGCGAGGCGACAGACGCTCCGGAGCCATTAACCTGGTATGGCGCGAGGCGAACGGTGGCAGGCATTAGCGGTGTGAGCGGCTTTCTTTTGCCTACTTTTCTTTGCCGCTGCAAAGAAAAGTAGGTGCCGCCCCGCACAGGGAAAACGTCGATCCTCACGTTCAACTCGTCAGAAGCCTTATCCATCAAGACCTTGGCGCGAATTATAGCGCGCTCGCGGGAGGCAAAATTGCGACGCGAGGACTACATGGGGACTAGCGTCGCGCACTTTCCGCGTGACAGCCGGACTCGCCGCTTTCCCTTGCTGGACGGGCGTTTCGCGGCCTTCTGGTGGCCTCGAAGGCCCAACCCTGCAATAGCTCGCGCTCCGCGCCTCGCCATCGCCACTGCGGGCCGGATTTCAAGCCCAATGCGCCCCTTCGTCGCCCCCGTTGCGCCTGCTTCGAGCCGCATGTGTTCGTCGTGATCGTCGAACACATGCGTGGGCGACCGCAAGGCCGCCCTAGATGCCTACAGCGAAGTGACGTGCCTACAGGCCAACCACATCAGCGACGCCTTCGATAAACGCGCATACCTCGGCGGGCTCGGGGTAGGGACTGCCGAGCAGTTTCTCGACGAAACATTCCACATCGGCCCTGCATACGTCACCGGGGTCCGTCACATTGTGCGTGGATGCGTACAGCGGAAAGCCCCAGCCATAGGCAGGCACCGGGTGCCAGTTGTCGATGTAGTGCCGGTCGATCTTCGCTAGCTCACGGGCGTCATGCGGGCGCATGAGCGCGATGGCTGCGTGCTGTCCGATGGCGAAAAACTTCTCGTGCACTTCGCGCTCGTACTCGGCTTCACCGGCTAGCTCGGCTTCGCGACACAGCCGAGCAAACTTGGACCGCTGCTCCGGTGTGAGCAGCGCAATACGGCGGGATAAAGGAATCGCTTTCGATTGCATGGCAATCTCCTGTTCCAGTCAAAAAAAATGACGATTACCCAGACGATGCTGGGAGAACAGGCGACGCGTGCGGTATGTTCCGCTGCCCACGCACTCTCGTCACCTAGACCGGTCGCGTGGACCGGCCAGTTGCCATGTACCTCACCGCGACCGACTGGCCTGATGCTGCACCAGAGCGGGCGGAACACGAGGGTTATGATTCACCTCGAATATCGTGGCGTCAACCATGCCGTAAACCCTGGGTGATCTGGTAGCGCCGTGCCGCGCAGGCCGGCGAAGCCGGCGTCGCAAAAAAGCTCATCGCGGACTCCCCGGAAACGAGGCGGAGGTCGCCGATTTCGGCCAGGAAGAGACGGTGGCATTGTCGCGCCGAAGGACCGAAATCGGTATCGAAGCGAACATTCGTGTTCCCACACATTTGGCATATTGACGGCATCAGCCAGAATCAGTCGCTCGATTTCCGCACCTAAGATCTTTAAGTTGCGCTGGGCTGAACTCCAATTGCGAAAAATTAGCCAAATTCGGGGAAAGGGGAAATGGACCGCAAATATGTTCTGGCTGGATTCGTATTGACGTTTCTTGCAGGCTTCGGGATTGGACACCATCGGACGGTCGCTCGGGAGACGGTGTCGAGAACGCTACCGGCGATGCCTGCCATGCCAATCTGGAAAAATCCCCAATGTGTTTCAGCGAATATCAAAGAAAACGAGCACCTTGAAATTGCCGCTTCAACTCTGGAGCATGTAGCGCCTTACTCGCCCGACTGGCTCGCCATTGGAGCTGAACGCTCGCTGAGTGAGGACCTGTATCGTGGGAGTCCGGGGAAGCTTGGGACGAGGGTGTGTACTCCAGCAGCGATTTATGGCCGTGTTGCCGCGGCGTTCGCGGGAAGCGCTCTCAACAAGGGCAGGTTTGACCGCCATGAACTAAGGCTCGTCTCCTATTTCCAACCTCCGCCCGCTAATGTCGTCGATGCCGTCGCGCGAGTGGCGTTTTTTCCACGGCCGGTAATCGACGACGATAGCGGTGGACAAATCGACGGCGATATTCGGCCATACGCAATGACCGTTTTGGCTGGCTTTGGACACGAATCGGCACGATATGCAGCCGAAGCATTTGGGCAGATTTCTAGCGAGAACTCGCTTGGAACTGGCGCGGCGCAAGTCGCAGCGGCCGGTGGACAGCCAGGCACACTCTCGCGGATTGAGTCTCTCATGAATGAACTTCTTGCCACGGCCCCGGACGACAAACCGATACCATTAGCGACTCGCGACCGACTGTATGAGCTGTCTTGGGCAATCGCTTTTTCAGGTGAATCTGCAAAAGACCACGAAGCACCGGTTATCAGGCTTATGGGAAGGCACGTGCAAAGTGCTGCGCCGCCGTTCGGAGTGGTTAGTCTTCATCCGAAGAGGATGTGCGAAGTTATGTCCAAAATCTATGGCGACAGCGAGCGTGTGAATCGCGAGTTCTCGTACTGCGCGGACGACACTCCATTGGAGTCGTATCCCCAAGGGGCATTCGCTTTCGCACCGGCGCACAGCCAGTGAGACACGATGAGTGGCGCCTGGCTTGTTGGCGATCCCCCCTGACGCGTCCGTCCGCTGACGTATAGGTAGCGGACGTTAGAAACATCTCGTGCATTGACCGCCACGGGTCGGCAAGCGTCGTCGAATCCCCGAATATCCGCGAAGAACCAAGAAGAAACCGTGAGCGGGGAGATCGCCCACGGCTACACAATTACACCTAGGAGCGCGTGGATATTTGCGTCCGCCACGCGCCGGACTTGTTGCTGCGGTCATCGGCGCAAGCGCCGTGGGTGTGCCCCGAATGTGTGAGCACGCTCGCGCAGTGTTCCGACCCCCGCGCCGAAAAGTGCGCTCATGCGAGAAAAGTTTCGCGCGGGGTTCCCGCGAGTCCGACCGAAACCTGAAAGCCTCCCCCCGCCGAGCGTGCCCGCGCCGCGAGACCGCGCTCGTGGCGCATATCACTGCCGCTGCACAAAGGCCAACCCATCAGACCTGAGCCACAACCAGCCGAGCCGGTTGCCGTCCCCATCCACCAGCAACCACGCGCCCGTCAGCGTGGCAGCGTGTGTGCGGTGCTGCTCGATAAACGAGCCCACCATCTGCCCGCCAAGGAAAGCCAAGTCGTGATCGTCAAACGCGGGCGCGTGGCGCGCGAGGTCGGGGCGACCCTGCACGTACTGCTCAATCAACTGCGCCATCACGTCAGGCGGCGCGGCGATGGCGTGAATGCTCGGCGCGATCCGTTCGCCGTTCATGCCGCCGCCCGAACGAGTGAAGGCCGTGCGAGCCGCGCGTGGTGTTCCGAGCCATCATCAAGCGCCCACCAGACGACGGCGCGCTCGCCGCAAACGAAAACGTCGCTCACATTCGCGCCGTTGCGCGAGCGCGCGTCCTCGAGGATTGCCCCGGCAAAGCGGCGCGCGAGCAGGTCAGCGGGAGCGGCAGCGTCGCGCAACAGGTCGAACACTGCATGCTCAGTTGCAGATTGACGCGCGATCAGTGCCATGTCCGCGTCAAACGCGGCTCGCGACGGGTAGCAGGTGCAGGTTTCGTCGTAGGTGTTAGCGCACATGATCGCCTCACTTCGCGCCGCGCGCGGCCTTCGCCAGCGGTGCGTCGGTCGCACTGACTGACGCGGCATCGCCGATCCAGCGTGCGTAACGCGGGTCCGCGAGCCGCCAGTAGCAATACTTCTCAACCCTGACGCTCGACAGATTCATTTGCCACAAGCTCACGAGGATCGTGTTGCCGTCGCCGTCCTCGGCGCTGATCGTGGCCTGCTGGCTCGTCGCGGGCACTACAGGTCCGTCGAACAGCAACACGCGCGCGCAGTCCACGAGGCCGAGCACGCCGTCCGCAACCGCGTCACTCGTTGCGCACGCAACGCCTGCCACGAAGCCGCCCATCGCGCCGACCTGATCGTGGCCGAGCAGGTTGATCCGTGCGGCAATCGCGGGCGTGGTGATGAGACAGCTAGTGCCCAGGTCGCCTTCGAAGCCATCGAGCAGCGTGCAGATGTCGGTTTCAAGATCGCCGCTCGACGCCAGTGGCTCGATGCCGCTGAAAATGCCGCCGGGTTGATCGTCATCGGGC
Organism: Paraburkholderia sp. JHI869; assembly: GCF_038900775.1. NCBI lineage: Bacteria > Pseudomonadati > Pseudomonadota > Betaproteobacteria > Burkholderiales > Burkholderiaceae > Paraburkholderia > Paraburkholderia sp. JHI869. The sequence goes on along the minus strand of NZ_JAYMSC010000007.1, from coordinate 91,786 downwards.
GCGGCATTGCTCGCGAATGTCGCGGACACGCGGTCGGCCACGGCGCGCGCGAGGTCGCGCTGCAAAATCGCGTCGGACTTCTCGTCGATCTTCCGCACGAATTCGGCGCTCGCCACCACGAGCCCGGTGCATTTGCGAACCGGGATGAAATCGGCGCGGAATGCTGCATCGGACGAAACGATTTTCAGCTTGCCTTCGCCGACCCAGTAAGCGGTCGAGCCTTCGTCCTGCAATAGCAGCGGCCTGAACGGCAGCACGGCCCTGAACCCGCCGCCGATTGAATCGGACATGCGGGCAATGAGGCTGCGGCGGTTGACCAGGCCGACGAAGTCGCCCGCGTTGCCGAACGGGATCGGTTCGCCGTCAACGGTGGCGATGTCCTGCGTGGTGAGAATTTCCCCGGCGCGCCGCAGCCAGTCCACGCACGGTGCATCGATGCCGTAGTTGCGGACCGCGAAGCCACGCGCGTTCTGCAAATCACCTGTCAGCGCAATCGCGCGTGCCGCGCGCGTCAATTCGTACATGGTTGCCTCCTCCCGATCTCGCCTGAAGCATCGCGCGTTGCGCGTCACAGGTCTAACGCGCGGTGCGCGCCGTGCGCAAGGTACGCAGCGAGCGCGCTGATGGCATACATGCGCCGGTCTAGCACGAGGCGGGCAACGGGCACCATCGACCGGCCCTCGTCGAACTGGCGACGCAGACAACTCGGGCTCACGTTGAGCAGCTTCGCCGCGATCGGCTCACTCACCTCGTCGAGCGGCGACACGGGGTGCCCGTTCTCGCGACACCACCGGCGCAACGCGGTTTCGATCTGGTCGGCGGTGTTGCTCATTTCGATCACGGTTGCCTCCTTCGATTCGAAAAGGCGGGTGCCGGTCACAGTCACAAAAGTCACACCTCTTAAAGAGGTGTGTGACTTTGTGACTTTGTGACTGACCGGACACCTGCGGTCACAAAAACGCTTGTGACTGTTTGTGACTCTTGTGAATCCCCTTGTCCTATCGATGCCACAGCCACTTGCCGTCTGTGACATACCACTGCGGCTGCATCGCGGAGAGCACCCGGCGAGCCGCCCACAGGCGTTTGTTCGGCGCGTACTGGATCAGCCTCGGTGTGAGGGCTGCCGCTGCCGCCTCGATCGTCACGCAGGGATGGGTCGGCGGGCAGTGCTCGGCCTTGCCGTAGGCGTGTGACTCGCGCAGCAGAGCGCCCGTGACCTCGTAGGCGAGCTTCTGTATCGGACGGGTCGGCGCCCGGATCACATCGCGCGGCGTTGCGTCGTCCGCGTCCGGCTCGATCACCCCGCCGTCGCGCCCTTCGGCGAGCGGCACCGCCTTCACGCGATACGTGTGCGACCCGCCGCTCTCGCCGTCCTTCGACTTCACCAGTGACCACGCATGCGGGTTCTCGGTGCCGGTCGTCTCAATCGCCGTGTCGAGTGCCGCATACAGGCTGCTGTGGCCACGCAGTCCCCGGTTGACCTCCTTGCCGCTATGCGCGACCAGCAGCACCGCACAACCGGAGCGCCGCCGTATCTCGTCGCATGACGTGATGGCATGGCCCACGTCCGCGCTGTCGTTCTCGTTCGCGCCATTGAGCGCCCTGTTCAGCGTGTCGATCACGACCACGTCGGCGTGGTCGGCCTGCGCCAGCGCGCACAGGTCTTCGGTGTCTGCCGGACTCATGATGCTCACGGGCTGGCGCCTGAGCATGCGCATGCCTTCGGGCAGGTCGCGCCCGGTGTGCTGGTGCCACGCAAGGATGCGCCGCCGCTGTCCGTTCTCGCCTTCGAGCACGACAAACAGCACGCGGGCGGCTTCGCGGACCGCATGCCCGAACCATTCGCCCGTGCCCTGCGCGAGCGCCGCGCCGAGGTCGAACACGAGGAAGGACTTGCCGCTTCCGCTCGGGCCGAACACGGCCATGAAGCCGCCAGCAGTCAGCAGTCCGTCCACCAGAAAGCGCTCTGCACTGACCTCGGCCACGACCTCGGCCAGCGACTCGCTTCGATAGCGCAGCGCCGGTGCTGCGGTGTTCGAACGCAGCAGATCGGCGAGCGCTTCGCTGCCGTGCTCCTGCTCGTAGTCGAGCGCATCGAAATTTTTCGCCAGGCCTTCCGGCCAGCGCAGAAAGTTTGCGCGCGCAGCTTTCGCCGCTTTGGTCACTGTCTCGTCCGTGCCGACATCGCCCACGACCGTGATTGCTGCGTCAGGCCACTTCGCGCGCAGCGCTCTCGCCACCGTTAGAAAACGCGCAGCGCCTGCCGTGACAGCCACGCATGCATTGAAGTCGGCCCGCGCGAGCGCATGCCCGGTGCCGATGCCCTCGCATACGAGCCAGTGTCCGCCATCGCCCGGCGGCTCGCCGATGACGTGCATCGACTCACCGAACTCCGCGCCCTTCAGGTTGAGCTTGCGGCCGCTGTCGTCGATCAGTTGCAGCGTTGCGAGTGTGCCGTCGAGAGTCGAGAACGGCACGGCGAGCTTGCCCGACACTAGCCGGAGGCCTGCGCCCGTCATGTGACGCGATTGCAGATAAGGGTGCGTGCCCACTGGCGTGCCGCCTGCCCACAGCGTCGCCGTGTCGGACGCTGCCGGTGCCTTGCCGTTAGCCTTGCTGCCGTTGAAGTACGGGCCACGCGTTGGCCTCGCGGCTCGCGGCTGCGGGTCGCGCCAACCTTCGTCACGCGCGAGTTTGAAGAGCGTCCGTTCGGTTAATCCCTTGCACTGATCGAAGGAATTCCAGACGCGTCGAACGTCGGCGGCACTGGTGAAGTTTGCCGCGCTGCTGGACCATTCGAGAACGGTTTCGTATGACAGGCCTGCAGCTTGCGCCGCATTGCAAACGTGGATCCACGCGTCACGCCCCACGCCGGGATCGAGCGCGTGCAGCGCATCGCGTGCCCGTTCGGTCTCGGTCATGGCGTGTCTCCCCGTGGGCCTGCGAGCGCAGCCTGCAATCCTTCAAGCCGAGTGCGCGATTCGGGCGCGAGTGAGCTACCGGGATCGTTGAGTACGCAATCGAGGTCGTGCACGGCGTGACGGGCGGCGTCGATGCGCAGCGCCAGTACGTCAGCCATGCGCTCGGCGTCGTCACCGTCGAGTGGCCCGCCGTCGCGCAGCCACAGCGAGAGCTTGCAGAGGTCGTTCATGACGGCCTCCGCTCAGGCAGTCGCTTCGGCTTCGGTGCTGCGCTTCGGCGTGCTGCGCTCACGCCACTCGCGGTGCGACTGCGCCGAGATGACGCGGCGGCGACCAATGTGCGTTTCGGCGGGTGCTTGGTTGCGACGTTTCATCGCGTAATATCCGCCCTTGCTGATGCCCTCCAGTGCGCAGAACTCAGCAACGGAAAGACTCTTTTCCGCTTCCATGGCGTCCCTCCCGGTAATTGCGCAGTCCACAATGAACCGCGATTGAGAAGGAATCTAGGCCGCAGCGCGTGGCGTGAAAACGAACACGAGAGGCACGCAAACTTTGCGTGCCCGGTTTTTGCGTAAGGTTATTCCTGGCTTCGGACGGCGCGAGCCAGTTGCCGCATCAGTTCGACGCGCTGCCGGTTTTCGTCGTAAGCCTTCTCGATCGAGCGTTTTTCGAGATGGAAGCGTGGGGCGACTTCGTCGACGGCCGCCTTGCGAAGCCCGTCCTTTTCGCCGCGTGCCGCCCTGCGTTCGATAGACTCACATACGGCGTTGCAGATCTCGATATCACGCTCCTGTCTGCGCGTGAGCGGTGGGGCCTGGCGCTCATGCAGGCAGGGAAACGACACGCGCCAGTTTTTCAGGTCGTCGCCTTCCTGCGGCGGCGTCGACAGGCGGCGCGCGATCTCTGCGGCGGCGCGCTGCGCGAGCGTCGGTGCATCGGCTGCACGCATGGCGGCCTGCGCGTCGTGGGCGAATATCCACATGGACAGGATGCACACGTCACCATCGAGTGCCGCGAGGAATTCCGAGGCTTCCTTCAGGCTGACGGGTAGCGTCCAGCCGGCTTGCGCCGCGCCTTCCATAACGCTACGGAAGTGATCACGCATGGCGAGCTTTTCGGCAAGCTCGACGCTGTAGCGTTGATAGGCGGATTCGTCGGTGTTCATCGGTTCCTCCCAAACTTCTGGTGAACCGAGCGTAACACGTGTACACCCCGGCGCATCGACCATCCCCGGGCGGCCACACGACCGTACGACCCTCACAGACGCAAAAAAGCCCGCCAGCGAGCGGGCTTTCACCATCAGTCGGGTGGCTTCCTACGCTGCGATCTCCTCGACGTCTGGTACGTCGGGCGTGCGTGGCCTGTCCAGCAGCGCGAGCGCTTCGGCCAGTTTCGTCTCGCGCGCTTTCATGTAGCGCTGTGACATGCGCGCGTCCTTGTGTCCGAGCAGCCGTTGCACGTGAAACTGCGTTGCGCCTTCGTTGATCATGCGCGTGGCCACGTGGTGTCTCGTGTCCATGAACCGGAAGTCCGTGACCTGCGCCGCCCGTTTGATGCCGTCCCAGTCACGCACCGCGCGCAGACGCTCGCCCATCTCGTTCGTGAAGATGAACTCGAACCGCGTCTGACGCCGCCACGCCTTCAGGACCGCGAGCGCTTCGGCATTCAGCGGTATCACGCGCGAGCGCTTGACCTTCGAGGTCCACGCCTCAACCGTGATCGTCTTCGCCTTCCAGTCCACAGCCGTCCAGCGGGCGCGCATCAGTTCCGAGCGGCGCATCCCCGTATTGAGCGCCAGCAGGACCGCTGGCTTCACATGGTCGACAAACACGTGATGCTCGCCCGGTACACCGGCGAGTTTGCGCCCGTCAGGACGCGCCGCCGCTTCTTCGCGGATACGCGCTTCGCGTGAGTCGAGCGCGGCACGCAGCCGTTCTTCTTCGGCAGGCGTCAGTTCCCGGCCATGCTCCGCTTCCTCTTCGGGATCGGTCCTGCAGCGCAGCCGCGCGCACGGATTGCTGCTGATGATCTCGTGCTCGACGGCGTGCGAGAACAGGCCGCCAATCGAGCCGAGCGTGCGGTTGATGCCCGTTGGCTTGTGACCCGCCGCGACGCGCTGCTCGATCCACTTCTTCATCATCGGTCGCGTCACTTCATCGAGCCGCACGTCCATCAGATGCTCGAAGTCGCGACGAATATTTTTTAAATTTTGTTCGGGCGTCTCGCTTCTGGTTGTGCCACGCCAGTACGTAGCATAGTCGCAGTCGAGATAGCCGCCCACGGTTGGCATCGCGCAGTGCTTCGCATCGGCCATGCGCCGCTCGTGCTTCGCGATGCGCGTGGGCATCGTGTCGGCCTTGTGGTCGGTGCGGCCGATAAAGGCCTTCGCTGCCGCACGTGCTTTCTCGACGGTCATCGCGGGCCAGCGGCCGACGCTCCTCTTCTGCTGGCCCTCGGGTGCGCTCCAGCGGTACACGAACGACACCGAGCCGTTACGCCGCATGCGCAGCCCGAAGCCGGTCAGGGTGTCGTCATACACGTCGCGCAGCTTCGGCACGTCGCCCCGGGCCAGCGCCGCCATGCGCTCGCCTTCGAGCCGCCGGATCAGTTCACGGTTGATACGTTCCTTCGCCATTTTTTGTCCTCAAGTGGCCGGTTTACGGCGCGAGGACTATTCGAGGACAGCCCGCGCCGTGAACCCTGATAAACCCCGGAATACCGGGGTGAACTTAAGGCCTTGATTCTTTTGAGAATTTCTGACGAAGATGAACTCTAGTACACCGGGAAAGACTATGCAAATTCCCCGCACAGGGGCAACGCTTGCATACCGACGCGATTACAAGCAAGCCCCAAAGCGGCAGAAAGCCAAACCAAAACTAAGCGGCCAGCAACCCATGCGGATCAATCACAAACTTCCGCGGCGCACCGCCATCGAACTTCTTATAGCCCTCCGGCGCCTCATCCAGCGAAATAACCGACACATTAACGATCTTCGCAATCGGCAAACGATCGAACAAAATCGCCTGCATGAGATTACGGTTGTACTTGAGCACGGGCGTCTGCCCCGTATGGAACGTATGCGACTTCGCCCAGCCAAGGCCAAAGCGAATGCTCAGGCTGCCATGCTGCGCGGCCACGTCGCGAGCGCCCGGATCGTCGGTCACGTAAAGCCCCGGAATACCAATCATGCCCGCGGGCCGCGTAATTTCCATCAGCGAGTTGAGCACCGTGGCCGGCGCCTCTTCCGAATGCCCGGAAGCCCCGTGCCCGTGCGCCTCGAAGCCTACGCAATCCACGGCGCAATCGATCTCCGGCTTGCCAAGAATCTGTTCGATCTGCTCGCCCAGCGTCGCGTCCTTCGAAAGATCGACCACTTCGAAGCCCATCGCCCTGGCATGCGCCAGGCGCTCAGCATTGATATCGCCGACGATCGTGCACGCCGCGCCAAGCAAGCGCGCCGAAGCCGCAGCCGCCATCCCCACCGGCCCTGCGCCCGCGATATAAACGGTCGAGCCCGGCTTCACGCCCGCCGTCACCGCGCCGTGATAGCCCGTCGGCAGAATATCGGAGAGACACGTGAGGTCGCGGATCTTCGACATCGCCTGGTCGCGGTCCGGAAACTTCAGCAAGTTGAAATCGGCATACGGCACGAGCACGTATTCGGCCTGGCCGCCAATCCAGCCGCCCATGTCGACATAGCCATAAGCACCGCCCGCGCGCGACGGATTGACATTCAGGCAAACGCCCGTGTGCGTTTCGCGGCACATCGCGCAGCGTCCGCACGCCACGTTGAACGGCACGGAAACGAGGTCGCCGATCTTCAGCGTTTCGACGTCGTTGCCCACCTCCACCACTTCGCCGGTGATTTCGTGGCCGAGCACGAGACCGACGGGTGCCGTCGTACGCCCACGCACCATGTGCTGGTCCGAGCCGCAGATATTCGTGCTGACCACCTTGAGAATGACGCCATGGCCGATCGAGCGCCCGCTCGGATCGACCATCTTCGGATACGCGATGTTCTGCACCTCGACCTTGCCCGGCCCTTGATACACGACGCCTCGATTACCGCTCATCTCGCTGTCTCCTGTTCGATGCAGCTCGCAACGCTGCTCACTAGATGGCGTTGCCTCACTCAAGCGCGCGAACTGCGCGAGGCAACGATGCTTCGAGCGTAGCCTGCCCGCCGCATGCAACGATGTGCAAAAAACGACGCGCCCCTGCTTTGCGCCGACATCGGGCTACGCGTCTTGCCTGCTATGGCTGTGCGCCACCATCAGCCCGAATCCATTGCCGATAGTCGGCGCGCGTCCAGTCGAGCGCCACGCCCACGCGCCGCGTGCCCGGCCGGATCTTCGGCTTGTGCACCGCGAGCCTGAGCGTTTCCAGCGCGGGCCATTCGCGAAACGAAAACGCAGCAATGTCCGCCACCAGCGTTTCGAGCAGCCGCGTGTGCGGCTTGCGCCCGAGAAAGTCGGCAAGGCGCGTGCAATAGCCGTCGTAGTCGATCCAGTCGCCCGCTTCACCCGCCGCGCTCTTTTCTCGCGGCATGCAGCGATAGCCGAGTTGCGCGTCGATCACGAGCGGCTGCGGCGAGCCGTGCTCGTGCGGATAGATGCCGATGCGCGCCGGCACGCTCAACGCTTCGACGAATACGCTCCAGCCGCGCCCGCGCGGCGCGTCGTGGGCGCTGAGCGCACCGATTGCGCCCAGCGCGCCGAGCGCCGGTTCGAACGCCGCATCGACGATCTTCATGGCGCGACCGACGCCGCGGCGTCGACCATCATGCGGCAGAAGTAATCGGCGAAACTGCGGCGCACGACGATTTCGAAGCGCTCGTCGCCCGTGGGAATCAACACGATCGATGCCTTGAAATAGACGCTCTGCGCACACTGACCCGGCTTGAACAGGCGCGGATGCAGATCGAGCGGACAACCGCGCGAGAGCACGTCTCGCGCTCGCGTGCCTTCGATCTCGACGACCGTGTTGCCGCTGCCGATGTCCACGGCCGCCGCATAGGCGTCGCCGAGCACGGCGGTGAGCTTCGCTTCGAGCATGCCCGTCTGCACGGGTGCGAGCGAGCGCACGAGCCATTCGTCGGGGCCGAGCCAGAGCACGTCGTAATGGTCGCTGCGTGCGACCGTGTTCGGCGCGGCGGGCGGCTCGCAGCCCACGATGCTCGCGAACGCCGCGACGAACGCCGGGTCGCTCAATTCGCCGCGCACGTTCACGAGGTCACGGAACGGCTGTTCGCGCATGGCGAACGCCTTCGAGGCACGCCCCTCCTGCGCCTTGATCAGATCCGCTGCGCCAACGAGCGGCGACTCGAGGCGCACGCCGACGATGCGCTCTGCGACCGGCAAGGGGTCTTTCGTATCATTCAACATGCTGACGCACTCCTTCCGTGTCGTAGAAAATCGGGCTCGCGATCTGCGCTTTCACACGCCGGCCATCGGCCATGGGAATCACCACGTGTTCGCCCATCTTGTTCAAACCGCCTTTCACCACCGCGAGCGCGATCGAACGCTTGAGGATCGGGCTGTAATAGCTCGACGTCACGTGGCCGATCATCGGCGTGGTGCCATCGGCCCGCGCTTGCGCATCCGGCGCGATAATCTGACCGCCTTCGGGCAGCACGTACTGTGCGTCATCGGTTAGCAGTCCGACGAACTGCTTGCGGTTTTCCTTCGCGGTATCCGAACGCTTGAGCGAGCGGCGGCCAAGGAAGTCCTTGGTCTGCGAGACGAGGCCGCCCATGCCGAGGTCGAACGGCGTGACCGAGCCGTCCGTGTCCTGGCCCACGATGATGTAGCCCTTCTCCGCGCGCAGCACGTGCATCGTTTCGGTGCCGTACGGCGTGATGTCGAATTCGGCGCCCGCTTCCATCAACGCTTCCCACACGGCGCGGCCTGCGTTGGCCGGCACGTTCACTTCGTAGGCCAGTTCGCCCGAGAAGCTGATGCGCATGACACGCGACTTCACGCCCGCGACCGTGCCGTTGCGATACGACATGAACGGGAAGGCGGCATTGTCGAAGTCGATGTCCTTGCACACCTTCTGGAGCACCTTGCGGCTCTTCGGGCCGACCACCGCGAACGTCGCCCAATGGTCGGTGACGGACGCGAGCCGCACCTTCATATCGGGCCATTCGGTCTGCAGCCAGCGTTCGAGCCACGTGAGCACGCGCGCCGCGCCGCCCGTGGTCGTCGTCATCATGTAGTGCTGCTGGCCGAGGCGCACCGTCACGCCGTCGTCGAACACCATGCCGTTTTCGTCGAGCATGAGGCCATAGCGGCACTTGCCCACTTCGAGCTTGAGCCACGGATTCGTGTAGACCCAGTTGAGCAGCTTCGCCGCGTCGGGGCCCTGAATGTCGATCTTGCCGAGTGTGGACGCATCGAGAATGCCAACGCTGTTACGCACTGCAAGACACTCGCGCTTCACGGCCGCGTGCAGATTCTCGCCGCTCTTCGGGTAGTACCACGGACGCTTCCAGTTGCCCACATCCTCGAACTCCGCGCCATGCTGCACGTGCCACTCGTGAATGCAGGTCTTGCGGATCGGGTCGAGCATGTCGCCGAGTTCACGCCCCGCGAACGTGCCGAACGTGACGGGCGTGTAGTTCGGGCGGAACGTCGTCGTGCCGGTCTCGGGAATCGTCTTGCCGAGCGCGCTGGCGAGAATCGCCATGCCGTTGATATTGCCGAGCTTGCCCTGGTCGGTGCCGAAGCCCATGGCCGTATAGCGCTTCACGTGCTCGACCGACTCGAAGCCTTCGCGCGCGGCCAGCAGAATGTCCGCCGCGGAAACGTCGTTCTGGAAGTCGACGAACTGCTTCGGCCCGCGTGCCGCGTCCTTGCGGCTGCCCACGAGCCACAACGCCTGCAGCGGCGTTTCTTCGACCTCAGCGGCCTTCGGCAACGCGGGCCGCCTGGTCTCGAAGCCAAGCGACTTTGCCGCGTCGATGCCGCCGTCCACGCCTTGCGTGAGCGCGCGTGCAAGGCCGAACTCGCCCACTGCCGCGCCAACGCTCACTTCTTCCTGCACGCGCTTGCCCGGCATGAAGCACGCCTTCGCGTCGCTCCAGTGCGCCTTGCCGCCCGACTGCGCAAAAAGATGCAGTACAGGGCTGAAGCCGCCCGACACTGCAACGAGATCGCACGGGAGCGTGCCCTGCTGCGCGCCGGCTTGCCCGTTCGTGTAGCCCACCACATCGACCGAACTCACGCGCTGCTTGCCGTGTGCGCAGTTGATGGCCGCGTTGTACATCACCTTCACGCCCTGGCGGCGCGCGGCGGCCTGCAAAGCGCCGTTGCCCTGCGCGCGCGAATCGACGACCGTCACGGTCGCGCCGCATGCCTTGAGGTCGAGCGCGCAACGGTAGCCCGCGTCGTTGTTCGTGAAGACGACAGCATTGCGGCCCGGCAGCACGCCATAGCGATGGATATACGTCGATACCGCCGAGGCCATCATGATGCCCGGCAGATCGTTATTGCCGAACACGATGGGACGCTCGTGCGCACCCGTTGCGAGAATCACGCGCTTGGCGCGGATTTTCCACAGCAGTTCGCGCGTGCCCTGACGCGTGGAAACCGGCAGATGCTCGGTCAAACGCTGCGTGACGGTCACGAGATTGTGATCTTGATAGCCGAACGCCGTGCTGCGTGACAGGATTTTCACGTCGGGCATTTGCTTGAGTTCGGCTTCGACCTTCTCGACCCAGTGGACTGCGGGACGACCGTCGATATCGGCCTTGCACGACAACAGGCTGCCGCCCAGCTCGCGCTGGTCGTCCACGAGAATCACGCGTGCGCCGGTTGCGCCCGCCGTATGCGCGGCGGCGAGACCGGCGGGGCCGCCGCCGATCACGAGCACGTCGCAATGCGCGAAGCACTTGTCGTAGCGGTCGGCGTCGCGCACTTCGGGTGCTTTGCCGAGACCCGCGGCGTCGCGAATCTTCTCCTCGTATTTCGGCCACCATTTGCGCGGCCACATGAAGGTCTTGTAATAGAAGCCCGCGGGCAGAAAGCGCGAGAACTTCTGGTTGATCGCCATGCGATCGTTTTCGAGGCTAGGCTCAGCGTTCACGCTCGTCGCGATGAGACCCTGATACAGCTCGACTTCGGTCGCGCGTGCATTAGGCACCGTGTAGGCGCCGCGCTCCAGTTGCACGATCGCGTTCGGCTCGGCCACGTCCGCCGTCATGATGCCGCGCGGGCGATGGTACTTGAAGCTGCGCGCGACGAAATGCACGTCGTTGGCGAGCAGCGCGGAGGCGAGCGTGTCGCCCTGAAAACCTTGATACGTGCGGCCGTTGAACGTGAAGTTCAGCGGAATCGCGCGGTTCACGCGCCCACCGGCGCCGAGGCGGTTCTTCTGGCTCATCGCTGCGTGCTCCCTTGCTTGTTGCCTTGCGCATCATTTGCCGCGCCGAAGGTCTCGTAACTTTGAATCTCGTAGGTGACGGTGTCGCGCGTCGCCATGAACCAGCGGCGGCAGCCCTGCGCGTGCAGCCACTGCTCCTTGTGCACGCCGCGCGGGTTGTGGCGCATGAAGAGGTAGTCGCCCCATTCCTTGTCGGTGAGCTTGTCGGTGTCAAGCGGACGCGCGATCTCGGCTTCGCCGCCGCACGTGAACTCGACTTCGGCGCGGGGGCCGCACCACGGGCATTCGATCAGCAACATGATGTGGTCTCCTTTAGTGCGCCACGGCGGCTGCGCCGTGTTCGTCGATCAGATGGCCGGTATAGAAGCGGTCCAGCGAGAACGGCGCATTCAGCGGATGCGGTTCGTCCTTCGCAATGGTGTGCGCGAACACCCAGCCCGAGCCCGGCGTCGCCTTGAAACCGCCGGTGCCCCAGCCGCAGTTGAAATAGAGACCCTTCACGTCGGTCTTGCTGATGATCGGGCATGCGTCGGGCGACACATCGACAATGCCGCCCCACTGGCGGTTCATGCGCACGCGCGAGAACACCGGGAACATTTCGACGATGGCCTGCAACGTGCCCTCGATGATGTGGAAGCTGCCGCGCTGGCCAAAACCCGTGTACTGGTCCACGCCCGCGCCGATCACGAGATCGCCCTTGTCGGACTGGCTGATATAGGCGTGCACTGCATTCGACATGATGACGGTGTTCACCACCGGTTTGATCGGCTCCGACACCAGCGCTTGCAGCGGGTGGCTTTCCAGCGGGAGACGCACGCCGGCCATGTCCGCGAGCGTCGTGGTGTTGCCCGCCGCCACCACGGCAACCTTCTTCGCCTTGATGAAACCCTTCGACGTATCCACGCCCGTCACGCGCGCGCCGTCGCGGCGAATGCCCGTCACCTGGCAGTTCTGAATGATGTCCACGCCGTGCTGGTCCGCGCCGCGCGCGAAGCCCCAAGCCACGGCGTCGTGGCGCGCCACACCGGCGCGGCGCTGGATCGACGCGCCCAGCACCGGGTAACGGCTGTTCAGATTGATGGTCGGCTCGATTTCCTTGATCTGCTCGGGCGTGAGGAATTCGGCGTCCACGCCGTTCAGACGGTTCGCGTTCACGCGGCGCTCGGTGTCGCGCACGTCCTGCAGCGTGTGCGCGAGATTCAGCACGCCGCGCTGGCTGAACATCACGTTGTAGTTGAGGTCCTGCGAGAGCCCTTCCCAGAGCTTCATCGCCTTTTCATAGAGCGCCGCCGACTCGTCCCACAGATAGTTCGAGCGCACGATAGTCGTGTTGCGCGCCGTATTGCCGCCGCCGATCCACCCCTTCTCCAGAATCGCGACGTTCTTCACGCCGTGCTCTTTCGCGAGGTAATAGGCCGTTGCGAGACCATGTCCGCCGCCGCCGACGATCACGACGTCGTACTCCTTCTTCGGCTCCGGGCTTCTCCACTGCCGCTCCCAGTTCTCGTGATACGACAACCCGTTGCGGAACAGACTGAATATCGAATAGCGGCTCATCTCGCAGACCCCTTGTTGCGCGTTACCATTAACTTCCGTTAGCACTCGATGACGTTCACGGCGAGACCACCGCGCGACGTCTCCTTGTATTTCGTCTTCATGTCGGCGCCCGTTTCGCGCATCGTCTTGATGACGTTGTCGAGCGTGACGTAATGTTCGCCGTTGCCTTTGAGCGCCATGCGCGCGGCGTTGATCGCCTTGATCGCGCCCATGGCGTTGCGCTCGATGCACGGAATCTGCACGAGGCCGCCCACGGGGTCGCAGGTCATGCCGAGGTTGTGCTCCATGCCGATTTCGGCGGCGTTCTCGACCTGGCCCGGCGTGCCGCCCATCACGGCCGCAAGTGCCGCAGCGGCCATCGAGCAGGCCACGCCCACTTCGCCCTGGCAGCCCACTTCTGCGCCCGAAATCGACGCCGTTTCCTTGTAGATGATGCCGATGGCCGCCGCCGTGAGCAGGAAGTTGGCGATGCCGTCTTCGTTTGCGCCCGCAACGAATTTCACGTAGTAGTGCAGCACGGCGGGAATCACGCCCGCCGCGCCATTCGTGGGCGCCGTGACGACGCGGCCGCCCGCTGCGTTCTCCTCGTTCACGGCCATCGCGTAGAGATTGACCCAGTCGAGCATGGAAAGCGGATCGCGCAGCGACTCTTCCGAGCGCGAACGCAGATGCACCGAGAGATCGGCGGCGCGGCGCTTCACCTGCATGGGGCCGGGCAATTCGCCGTGCATCTTGCAGCCGCGCTCCACGCAGGCGGCCATCGCGCGCCAGATCACGAGCAGCCCTTCGCGCACGTCTTCGGGAGCACGCGCCGCGCATTCGTTCGCAAGCGTGACTTCGGCGATCGAGAGCCCGCTTTCCTTGCACACGCGCAGCAGGTCGTCGCCGGTGCGGAACGGATACGGCACCTCGCGCCCGCTGCGCACGCCATTCACACGGTCGCCGTCGCGGTTCACGACAAAACCGCCGCCCACCGAGTAGTACTCTTTCTCAACGAGCAACTGCCCGTTTTCATCGAAAGCCTGAAAACGCATGCCGTTCGAGTGCAGCGTGTTCGCGCCGCCCATCGTCTTGCGGAAGAAGCCGATGCATTCCTTTTCGTCGAAGCGGACCGACTGCTTGCCGAGCAGCACGAGCGTCTTTTCGCGGCGAATGGCGGCGAGGCGCGGCTCGATCTCGTCGGGATCGACCGAGTCGGGCAAGTTGCCTTCGAGGCCGAGCAGCACGGCCTTGTCGGTACCGTGGCCCTTGCCCGTCGCGCCGAGCGAGCCGTACAGCTCGACTTTGACGCGACGCACAAAGGCCAGCAGATTGGCGTCCTCGATATGGGACGCGAAGCGGCACGCGGCGACCATCGGGCCGACCGTATGCGAGCTGGACGGACCGATTCCGATCTTGAACAGGTCGAAAACGCTGACGTTCATCTGACTTCCCTTCGCGCTTCAGCGCATGGATGAGCTTGGATGCAAGTAGACCAAAGAGGCCGTGGCAGCCGATAGAATAAAAACGCCATCGCTGTTGGACGGCCTCGCCAGCCGGGGCTTCCGGCGACTCGCGCGGACGTAACGCCTGGGTTTTACTGCGGGTTTTCCCGATGTTTTGCGGCGAAGAAACACCCGCATGACCGCTTAAAACTGATGACGCAAGCCAATGCGCACGTCTGCCTGGGTGGTGGTGGAAGACGGCGTGAAGCTATAGCCGATCACGGCGTCCACACCCTGCGAGGCTTTGAGCCAGTCGCCCGAGATGTACACGTCCGTGCGCTTCGAAAGCAGGTAATGCATCCCCGCCGAAAGCTGATTCCAGTGATGGCCGTCGAAGTGGGTGTACTGGTAACCGCCCGCCACGCTGAGCGCAGGGGTGACCTGCCAGTTCGCGCCGCCTTCGCCCACCTGCATGTGCTCGCTTGCGCCGAATGCCTTGATCTGCGTGTACGTGAAAGCGCCCATGAGCGTGACGTTGCCGATGGCGTAGCTCGCGCCGGCGCCGAAGGTGGCCTGCTTGTCCACGGGGAACGGTGTTTCCGAGTAGAGCGAGCTGACCGCGCCGGTGGCCGGATCGACGCTTACGGTTGGTCTGCCGAAGAACGTGCGCACGCCGATCATGTTGTACGGGTCGAAGGCGTAGATGCCCGAAGGGTTGTTTAGCTGGGTATAGGCAGTGCCCATCGCGAACGGGCCGTTCTGGTACTGCGCGCCCACGCTCCAGGCGCTGCCGGTGTGAAAGTCGCCCGGCGTGTTGCTGAACGAGTACATGCCGCCGAACTGGAATCCGCCGAACGTGTTCGACATGAACTTCACGGAGTTCGGCAGATGGTCGCCGTTCATGCGGTCGAAGTCGCCCTGGTTGATCGCGTAGCCGCTCGCCCACGCCGTGACGTTGTAGAGGTAGACGAACTCCTGTGTCATGTCGGCCTGATTGCCGAACGTGAGCGCTCCCCAATCGTTCTGGAGTCCGACATAAGCGACACGGCCGAAAAGCGAGCCGCCGTTGGCGATCTGTCCGTTGCCCAGGTGAAAGCCGCTTTCCAGTTGAAACACGGCCTTCAACCCGCCGCCGAGATCCTCCGTGCCCTTGAGGCCCCAGCGGTTCGCCTGCGCAATGCCGTCGTCGAATTTCGTTTGATGCGAGCCGCCCGCATTGCTCACGTACGTCACGCCCGCGTCGATGATCCCGTACAACGTGACGCTGCTTTGGGCATGGCTTGCGTTCGAGACAGCGCTCACTGCCACCGCGATGCCGCTCAGTGCCACCGCTTTCAGTTTTCTCATGATGTCGGGTCTCTCTTGTCTGGCGATACAGGTTGTCGGGCCGCGCCGCAAAGGCATTGCACCTTGCGCGGTGGATCAAAACGTACAAGTCCAAATCTCAGCCGACTTGCGCAGACACGACACGCGCTGGCGCTAACGCGACACGCCAGCAGCAGGAAAACCCCTGCAAAACAGGCGCAAACCGTTATCTGGCGGGCCTCGCGAGCGGTTCCGGAAGCGCGATCATCGGTAATCCGACGCGGACTTTGTAAAATGCGCCGATCCCGCCATTTCTACGTTTTTATTGATTGAACATTCAATAAAAAATACCTAGAGTGGAAACCTCCCCGAATCGCCCGGAATTGCCATGCCCAAGATCGGAATGCGCGACGTGCGTCGCGCGCAACTCATCGACGCCACCCTGCAATCGATCGACCAGTCGGGGCTCTCGGGCACGACGCTCGCCACCGTCGCGCAGCACGCGAAGATCTCCACTGGCATCGTCAGTCACTATTTCGGCGGCAAGGACGGCCTGCTCGAAGCCACCATGCGCCACGTGCTGCACGACCTCTGGGAAGCCACGGTGCGGCGTCGTCTCGCAGCGAAAGACGATCCGCGCGCGCGGTTGCGCGCCATCGTCGCGGCAAATTTCGACGTTTCGCAGGTGAACTCGCCCGTCATGAAGACGTGGCTCGCGTTTTGGACCGAGAGCATGCATCAGCCCGCGCTGCGCCGGCTGCAGCGCGTCAACACGCGGCGGCTCCATTCGAACCTTTGCGCGGAATTCGAAAAGGTGTTGCCGGGCGCAACCGCCCGGCGCGCCGCAAGCGGACTCGCCGCATTGATCGACGGCCTCTGGCTGCGCGGCGCGCTCACGGGCGAACCATTCGACACGAAGGCCGCGCTGCGCGTGGCCAACGACTACATCGACCTGCTGCTCGAAGCGCGCGCCAAGCCGCGCTCCGGCAAGTCGGCCAAATAACCCGGTTCGGAGCCAATCGATGTCCCTCTTTCCCCTGCAACGCCTCTTCATCGACGGCGCCTACAGCGACGCCACCAGCGGCGAGACGTTCGACACCTACGATCCCGCCACCTGCACGCGGCTCGCCACCGTGCAGCACGCGAGCGCCGCCGATATCGACCGCGCCGTGCAATCGGCGCGAGCGGGCCAACGCGTCTGGGCGGCCATGACGGCCATGCAGCGCTCGCGTGTGTTGCGGCGCGCGGTCGAACTGCTGCGCGAGCGCAACGACGAACTCGCGGCCCTCGAAACCCGCGACACAGGCAAGCCCATCGCCGAAACGCGCAGCGTGGACGTCGTCACCGGCGCCGACGTGATCGAGTACTACGCGGGCCTCGCGCCCGCACTCGAAGGCCAGCAGATTCCGCTGCGCGAGAGCTCGTTCGTCTACACGCGGCGCGAACCGCTGGGTGTGACGGCGGGCATTGGTGCATGGAACTACCCGCTGCAGATTGCCTGCTGGAAGTCGGCGCCCGCGCTTGCCGCCGGCAACGCGATGATCTTCAAGCCGAGCGAAATTACCCCGCTATCCGCCTCGAAACTCGCTGAGATCTATATCGAGGCCGGCGTGCCGCCCGGCGTATTCAACGTGGTGCACGGCGACGGACGTGTTGGCGCGATGCTGAGCGTGCATCCGGGCATCGAGAAGATTTCGTTTACGGGCGGCGTCGAAACCGGCAAGAAGGTCATGGCGGCCGCGGGCGGCTCCACGCTCAAGGAAGTCACGATGGAACTGGGCGGCAAGTCGCCGCTCATCGTCTTCGAAGACGCCGACCTCGATCGCGCCGCCGATATCGCCGTGACCGCCAACTTCTTCAGCGCGGGCCAGGTGTGCACCAACGCCACGCGCGTATTTGTCCATCAATCGGTGATTGCCGCATTCGAAGCGCGCGTGCTCGAACGCGTGAAGCGCATCCGCGTGGGTAATCCCGCCGACCCCGCCACCAACTTCGGACCGCTTGCGAGCGCCGCGCAACTCGACAAGGTGCTCGGCTATATCGAGAGCGGCAAGCGCGAAGGCGCGCGGCTGATCGCGGGCGGAGCACGCCTCACGCAAGGCGATTTCGCGCGCGGCCAGTACGTGGAGCCGACGGTGTTCTCCGGTTGCCGCGACGACATGCGCATCGTGCAGGAAGAAATCTTCGGGCCGGTGATGAGCATTCTCGCCTTCGCCAACGAAACCGAAGTCATCGCACGTGCCAACGAATCGCTTTACGGCCTGGCCGCCGGTGTCGTGACCGAAAGCCTCTCGCGTGCGCACCGCGTGATTCATCGGCTCGAGGCCGGTATCTGCTGGATCAACACGTGGGGCGAGTCGCCCGCCGAAATGCCCGTGGGCGGCTACAAGCAATCGGGCGTGGGCCGCGAAAACGGCATCACCACGCTCGAGCACTACACGCGCATCAAATCCGTCCAGGTGGAACTGGGACCGTATCAGCCCGTTTTCTGAGGGAGTCCTGCATGGCAGCGCAAGAGTACGACTACATCATCATCGGCGCAGGATCGGCGGGCAACGTGCTTGCCACGCGTCTCACCGAAGATCGGGACGCAACAGTGCTGCTGCTCGAAGCCGGCGGCCCCGACTACCGTTTCGATTTCCGCACGCAGATGCCGGCGGCGCTCGCTTATCCGTTGCAGGGCCGCCGCTACAACTGGGCCTACGAAACCGATCCCGAGCCGCATATGAACAACCGGCGCATGGAGTGCGGGCGCGGCAAGGGGCTGGGCGGATCGTCGCTCATCAACGGCATGTGCTATATCCGTGGCAATGCGCTCGATTACGACGGCTGGGCCGAACGCAAAGGGCTGGAAAACTGGAGCTATCTGGACTGCCTGCCCTATTTCCGCAAGGCCGAAACGCGCGATATCGGCGCGAACGACTATCACGGCGGCGAAGGTCCCGTGCACGTGACGACGAGCAAGCCGGGTGTGAATCCGCTCTTCGAGGCGATGATCGAGGCGGGCGTGCAGGCAGGCTACCCGCGCACCGACGACCTCAACGGCTACCGCCAGGAAGGCTTCGGGCCGATGGACCGCACCGTGACCGCCAAAGGCCGGCGCGCGAGCACCGCGCGTGGCTATCTGGATCAGGCAAAGCATCGGCCGAACATCGATATCGTCACGCACGCCGTGACCGACCGCATTCTGTTCAGCGGCAAGCGCGCGTGCGGTGTTGTCTTTCTCGATGGGCCCGCGCGCGTGACACGTTACGCGCGCCGCGAAGTGCTGCTGTGCGCGGGCGCGATCGCCTCGCCGCAGATTCTGCAGCGCTCGGGCGTTGGCCCCGGTGCATGGCTGCGTGAGCTGGACATTCCTGTTGTGTTCGATCTGCCCGGCGTGGGGCAAAATCTTCAGGACCACCTGGAAATGTACATGCAGTATGAGTGCACGGAACCGGTTTCGCTCTACCCTGCGCTCCTCATGCGTAACCAACCTGCTATTGGCGTTGAATGGATGCTGCGCGGCACCGGCATTGGCGCGAGCAATCATTTCGAGGCGGGCGGCTTCATCCGCACGCGCGACGACGATCCTTGGCCGAACCTTCAGTATCACTTTCTGCCCGTTGCGATCAATTACAACGGCAGCAATGCGATCAAGATGCACGGCTTCCAGGCACACGTAGGCTCGATGCGCTCGCCGAGCCGCGGGCGCGTGAAACTGCGCTCGCGCGATCCGCGCCAGCATCCGTCGATTCTCTTCAACTATATGGCCGAAGCGCTCGACTGGCGCGAGTTCCGTGACGCGATTCGCATTACGCGCGAAATCATTGCGCAGCCCGCGCTCGATCGGTTTCGCGGACGCGAGTTGAACCCCGGTGCGGCACTAAAGAGCGATTCGGAGATCGATGATTTCGTGCGCAACCGCGCGGAAACCGCCTACCACCCGTCGTGTTCGTGTGCGATGGGTTACGACGACATGGCCGTGGTGGATGGCGAAGGTCGCGTGCACGGACTCGACGGGCTGCGCGTGGTGGATGCGTCGATCATGCCGCTCATCACCACCGGCAACCTCAATGCACCGACGATCATGATGGCGGAGAAGATCGCGGACCGGATTCGCGGGCGTGAGGCGCTGGCGCGATCGAATGCGCCGTATTTTGTGGCGAACGGGGCGCCGGCGAGGGGGGCGGGGTTCTCTGTGGCGGATGCCGCATCACGTGCGGAGAAGGAACGCTCGCACAGCGTGACGCTTTAAGAAGCGCTCAATGGCCGGAGTCGGCGCGCGAGGACAGCGCGCCGACTCCGGCTTTTTTCTTTGGGCGCGCTCAAGGCCGCAAAAAAAAACGGCATCAAGCGGCCAAGCCGCATGATGCCGCCAACACTGAAGCCAACTCAGACCGAAGCAGCCAGCCAATGCGAAACCGCGATCGTCAGCGCTGCAACCACGAGCGCACCATAAGGCGCGAGACTCAACCACCGGCTGCGCACGGGCACGCTCACTTCCATATCGAGCGCACTGCCCGCCGGAAACCGCCCGCGATCCTGCCAATAATGGCGGAAAGCAAACACCGGCACGATCAGCAGCATGGCAATAAGGCCATCGCGTAGCGTGCCCTCGCCTTGCAGATTCGCGCCAGCGCCCACGAACACCAGGTTCGCATAGCCGCACAGCGCACCCAGCGCGAGCAGCCATGTCGGGCACCGGAAAGGACGCGCCCACGCGCCACGGTCCATCCGATGAATCCACCCCGACTGTAAGTTAAGGAAAACGAACAACATATAACAGACGTTCGAAATCGACAGCACCGTCATATAGTCCGACATCGCGAGCAGCACGAGGTTGAAGCCGAGATCGGTCCACATCGCCGCCGTTGGCGCGCCATGCTCGTTCACGCGTGAGAGGTAGCGCGGCAGCCAACCGTCCACCGAAGCCTGATAGAGCGTACGCGACGAGCCCATCATCGACGTCATCACGATGAGCAGAATGGAGAGCATCAGCATCACCACCACGGCGTTGCCCACCCACGCGCCGCCGCCCACCATCGCGGCCATCGCGGTGCCGACGCCCGTGCCGTCGCCAATGCGCGGATCGAGCATCATCGCCGTGCCGAGCGTGCCCTGAAACGCGAGCGGAACGAGCGTCATCACGACGAGACAAAGCGCGCCCGACCAGAATATCGCCCTCGCCGTATCGCGCCGTGGGTCGCGAAACTCGCGCGTATAGCAGACCGCCGTTTCGAAGCCGTACGAAGCCCATCCGGCCATGAACATCGCGCCCAGCGCCATGACCACGCCCTGCCCATTCCATGAGCCGAAGACCGCCGCAGTGAGATTGCCGTGCGCGTCATGCCCTAGAGGCAGCAGCGGAAAAAGATGCTTCGCGGGAACATCGCCGGTAACGAACGGCACGAGCCCGACGATCAAAAGCGGCGTGAGTGACGCGATGCCGAGAATCTTCTGCGTCTTCGCGGCCTTCGAAGCGCCGCTATGCTGAAGCCGGAATGTGATGAGCAGAAAGGCTGCTGCAATCAGGAACGTGGCGTTGATGCGCAGCGTGAGGCCCGGCTTGATGAAGTCCAGGTTGGCGAGCGTCCAGTGCCACTGAAGGATGGCCGCGTCCGGCGCAAACAGCGTGGCTAGCGCGTAATTCGCTGCAAGTCCGCAACCCAGCGCCAGCATGGGCGACCAGGCGAGCCAGTTACACCACACGGAAACCGGCGCGATCATCTTGCTGTAGCGCACCCAGCCAATTGCTCCGTACACCGAAGCACCGCCCGACTTGTGCGGAAAGAGCCCTGAAATCTCGGCGTATGTGGCGCTTTGCACGAGGCCCATCGTGATCGACGCGATCCAGATGGCCCACGCCGGCTGGCCGATGGTCGCGCAAACGCCGCCGATCGTGAACAGCACGCCCGCGGGCACGCCGCTCGTCACCCAGAACGCATCTTTCCATGTGAGGCCACGTTGCAGCGCATGGCCATGACTGTCTCGCGCGGCGCTCTCCTCTACGCCGCGTGTACCGATTCCCGCTTGCTCCATCTGCCTCCTCCTCTTTTGAACGCTAATCGACCAAAATTGCCGCGCAAATAGGGATGTACCGCAGGGATGTCCGCGGCTTTCACCGCGGACGAGAGGCGCGTCAGTGCACGCCAAGCGACGCGCGCACGGCTGGCAGGCCCGGCTTGCCGTCCAGCGTGGTCACGCCCGCGAGCCAGTTGTCGAGCACCTGCGGGTTGCCGCGCAGCCAGTCGGCGGCGGCCTTGTTGGGGTCTTCCTTGTTGGCGATCGGCACCATCAAATGGTTCTCGATGGCGGTCGTGAACTGCAGGTTGGAGACGAACTTCGCCACGTTCGGGCAGCGCGCCGCATAGTCCGGCGGTTCCGCGGTCAGCACGCGTGCCGCGCCGTAGTCGGGTCCGAACACCGCGTCGCCGCCTGAGAGGTAGTCGATCTTCATCTGCACGTTCATCGGATGCGGCTCCCAACCGAGGAACACGATCCATTGCTTTTCGCGCACGGCGCGGTTGACCTGCACGAGCATCCCCGCCTCGCTCGATTCGACGAGCTTGAATTTGCCGAGGCCGTACTGGTTCGCGCCGATCATCTTCTGGATCAGCGCGTTGCCATCATTGCCGGGTTCGATGCCGTAAATGCGCCCTTGCAGCTTGTCCGCGAATTTCGCAATGTCCTGGAACGATTTCAGGCCGCCCTGGTAGACGTAATCGGGAACGGCGAGCGTGTATTTCGCGCCGGTGAGATTCGGCGTCGAAAGGACCTTGATCGAGCCCGACTTCGTGAAAGGTTCGATGATCGGGTCCATGGTCGGCGACCAGTAGCCGAGGAACACGTCGATCTGCTTGCTCTTGAGCCCTGCGAACGTGATCGGCACCGAGGCGATCGTTTTCGTCGGCGTGTAGCCGAGGGCGCCGAGGATCGTCGATGCGACACCCGTGGTCGCCGCGATATCGGTCCAGCCCACGTCGGCGAAGCGCACGTCCTTGCACGTGGCGGGATCGGCCGCATAGGCGTTGGCACAGAGAATCGCAGCGCACGCGAGCGCGCCGGTCTTAAGCAGGGGGAATCGGCACATCGTCATCTCCTCAGGAATCGAACTGCGTCGCGGGGTCATGAAGTCTCATGACACATAGTTGTCCGGCAAAAAGCGGACTAACGTAGCAATTGCGACGAGCAATTGCGCAGAAGCGACAAGCGATTCCAGCGATGGCCGATGCACAGCGGCTTTAAGTTAATTGAACGATCAATATACGAACTTCGTCCGCGTTCCTTTCATTTTCTAAATGTAATCCATGCCGCGCCGCCTCAGCCTCGTACGCGCGGCGTTTGCCACGCAGGGTCGCGCGCGAACTCAACGAAGGATTTCAGGTAATCGACCACGGCGTCGCCTTCCCGTGTGCCGAGAAAAATTTGCTTCGCTATGCCCTGCTTGCCGAGCTTCACGATCGCGAGTGGCATGCGGTCTGCGTATTCTTCCGCGAGCCATCGCGGCAACGCGGCCACTCCGCGATGGCTCGCGACCATCTGCAGCATGATGTCCGTCGTCTCGATCGTCTTGTGGCGGCGCGGCGTGATGTTCGCGGGCCGCAGAAACTGGTTGTAGATATCGAGCCGGTCGGTATCCACGGGATACGTGATGAGCGTTTCGTCGATGAGCTGCTCAGGCTTCACATAGCGCACGTTCGCAAGCCGATGGTCTTCCGCAACCACCAGCACCTGTTCGTAGTCGAACACCGGATCGAAACGCAGTCCGGGCCGGATGAGCGGATCGGGCGTCACCAGCACGTCGATGTCATAGCCGATCAACGCGCCGATACCGCCAAACTGAAAGCGCTGCTTCACGTCCACGTCGACGTCGGGCCAGCGCGCCAGATACGGCGACACCACCTTGAGCAGCCACTGATAGCACGGTGCGCATTCCATACCGATGCGCAGCGTGCCGCGCTCGCCAGCCGCATATTGCTTCATGCGCTCTTCCGCGAGTTCGAACTGGGGCAAGAGCCGTTCAGCCAAAGAAAGCAGGTACTGCCCGGCCTGCGTGAGACGCAAGCTGCGGCCCTCGCGGTCCCAGATCTGGGTGCCGAGTTGCTGTTCGATTTTCTTGACCGTATGGCTCAACGCCGATTGCGTGAGGAAAAGCGACTCCGCCGCTGCGGTAAGCGAGCCCTGGCGGGCGACTTCGCGGACGATGACAAGATGAACGCGTTCGAGCATAAGAAAGGAAAAACCGGAGCATCCCGCGCCGATCTGGCGACAGATGAAGAAAACTAATGGATGGATGAAATAATGCCATTTTTTTTCATCGTCCGATACCTCTATCATCGCTGCCACTCTGGATCGTTTTCAGCATTTTCATTTCGGACGGCAAACGCACATGGTCACCACGCACAACCTCGGCTTTCCGCGCATCGGCGCGAAGCGTGAACTCAAATTCGGCCTGGAACGCTACTGGAAGGGCGAATCCTCACGCGACGAACTGAAGGCGCTCGGCGTGCAACTGCGCGCACGCCACTGGGAGAACCAGCGGGGTCTCGACCTTGTGCCCGCCGGCGACTTCGCGTTCTACGACCAGGTGCTCGACATGAGCTTCACGCTCGGCAACCTGCCCGAGCGCGTGCAGGGCTTCCACGGCGACAAGCTCGACAACTACTTCCGCGTGGCGCGTGGCCGCTCGACCGCAGGCGCCGAAGAACACGCCGCTTGCTGCGGCGGCGTCGCGGCCGGCGAAATGACGAAGTGGTTCGACACGAACTATCACTACATCGTCCCCGAATTCACCGCCGATACGCAGTTCAACCTCGACACGTCGCGCCTTTCCGAACAGCTGCGTGAAGCGCGCGAACTGGGCGTGAAGGCCAAGCCGGTGATCATCGGGCCGCTCACGTACCTGTGGCTCGGCAAGGCCAAGGACAACTCGGACAAGCTCGCGCTGCTGCCGCGCATCATGCCCGTGTACCGCGCGCTGCTCGACTACTTCCGCGTGATGGACGTCGAGTGGGTGCAGATCGACGAGCCGATTCTCGTGACCGAACTCGATCCCGCATGGCGCGCCGCGTTCTCGACGGCATATGAAGGCTTCGAGCTGCGCAGCGTCAAGCTGCTGCTGGCCACCTACTTCGGAGAACTACAGGATAATCTCGACCTCGCGTGTTCGCTGCCCGTCGACGGTCTGCATCTCGATGCGATCAACGCCCGTGCGGAGGTCGCACTGGCCGCACATAAAATGCCTGCGCATAGCGTGCTTTCGGTTGGCGCGATCAACGGCCGCAACATCTGGAAGACGGACCTGAACGCGGCGCTCGAATGGCTCGAGCCGCTCGCGAAGCAACTGGGCGAACGCCTCTGGATCGCGCCTTCGTGCTCGCTGCTGCACGTGCCGGTGGATCTCGCGAGCGAAGCGAAGCTCGACCCGGAAATCCGTTCGTGGCTCGCATTCGCGCTGCAAAAGCTCGACGAAGTGAAGGTGCTCGCCACGGCCCTGAACGCTGGCCGTGACAAGGTCCCCGGCGAACTCGCCGCGAACGCGGCAGCCGTTCAAGCGCGACGTCAGTCGCCGCGTGTGAACGACCCGCTGGTGAAGGCCGCAATCGCTCGCATCGACGCGCAGCTTGGCAATCGCCAGCACGCTTACGCCGAGCGCGCCGCGAAGCAGGCTGAGCGCCTGAAGTTGCCCGCGTTCCCGACCACCACGATCGGCTCGTTCCCGCAAACGGCGGAGATCCGCCAGGCGCGCAGCCAGTTCAAGAGCGGTGCGCTCGACACCGCGAGTTACCGGGCCGCCATGCGCGCCGAGATCGAGCGCAGCGTGCGCGAGCAGGAGCAACTGGGCCTCGACGTGCTCGTGCACGGCGAAGCGGAGCGCAACGACATGGTCGAATACTTCGGCGAACACCTCGACGGCTACGCGTTCAGCCAGTTCGGCTGGGTGCAGTCGTACGGCTCGCGCTGCGTCAAGCCGCCCATCCTGTTCGGCGACATCAGCCGCCCGAAGGCGATGACGGTCGAGTGGACCACCTACGCGCAGTCGCTCACGATCAAGCCCATGAAGGGCATGCTCACGGGCCCGGTGACGATCCTCAACTGGTCTTTCGTGCGTGACGACCAGCCGCGTTCGGTCTCCTGCTACCAGCTTGCGCTCGCCATCCGCCAAGAAGTGCTCGACCTGGAGAAGGCCGGCGTGGGCGTGATCCAGATCGACGAGGCTGCGCTGCGCGAAGGTCTGCCGCTGCGCCGCGCGCAGTGGGGCGAATACCTGCGCTGGGCGGTGGAGTCGTTCCGCATCACGGCGAACGGCGTGGAAGACGACACGCAAATTCACACGCACATGTGCTATTCGGAGTTCAACGACATCATCGCGTCGATCGCCGATATGGATGCGGATGTGATTACGATCGAAACGTCTCGCTCGGACATGGAGCTGCTCGACGCGTTCGACAACTTCAAGTATCCGAACGAAATCGGGCCGGGCGTGTACGACATTCACTCGCCGAACATCCCGACCGAAGCGCATATTGTGCAACTGATGCAGAAGGCCGCCGAGCGTGTTCCGGCCGAGCGTTTGTGGGTCAACCCTGATTGCGGTCTGAAGACGCGTCAGTGGGCCGAGGTGATTCCGGCACTGACCAACATGGTCGCCGCCGCGAAGGCGCTGCGCGCACAGGTGCTATAAGGCCCAAGCCGTTACATGCGCCCCGAGGCTCGGGGCGCATGTTGCGCGCACAACCATTGGTGCGACTGTTACCTTAATTCCCGCCGCAATATCTTCCCCGTCGCTGTCTTCGGCAATTCGTCGCGGAACTCGACGATGCGCGGGTATTTGTACGCCGCCATGCGCGCCTTGCAGAACGCGATCAGTTCCGCTGCGTCGGTCACTGCCCCCGCACGCAGGCTCACTACGGCTTTCACGGTCTCGCCGCGATACGCATCGGGCACGCCCACCACGGCCGCTTCGCGCACGGCGGGATGCCCGTAAAGCACGTCTTCCACCTCGCGAGGCCAGACCTTGTAGCCGGCCGCGTTGATCATGTCCTTCTTGCGATCGACGAGATAGAACCAGCCCGCTTCGTCCATGAAGCCGACGTCGCCGGTATGGAACCAGCCGCCGCGAAACGCGTTGGCCGTCTCTGCGGGATTGTTCCAGTAGCCGGGCACGACCATCGGCCCGCGGCAGACGATCTCGCCCGTTTCACCGGCAGCGAGCATGTGCCCGTCATCGTCGACGATCGCCGCTTCGGCGCCTGGAACCGGCACGCCCATGGCCAGCGCGCCACTGTTCGGATCGACGGGCGCCATCCTGGCGAGCGGCACCATATGCGTGGGCGAGTTCGTTTCGGTAAGCCCATACGCGCCGTGGATCACATGACCGAACTTCGCGCGAAACGCCTCCACCACGCTGGGCGCAATCGGCGCGCCGCCCGAATAGATCTTCGTGAGCGTCGCGAATTTCTCGCGGGTCGCATCGGCGTGATGGAGCAGCGCGATGAACACTGTGATCGCGCCTATCGTGAACTCCGCGCGGTGTTCCTCGATGGCGTCGAGCGTCGCGGCCGGATCGAAGCGGTGCGTGAGGATGAGCGGCGCGCGCGCAATCCACGCCGCGCCGATATGGCCAACCAGGCCGGTAATGTGAAAGAGCGGCGCCACACCGAGTATCGGGCCGCCTTCGCGCAGGCCGCAGAAATCGCGGTACGTTTGCGAGTTGAACGCGAAATTGCCGTGCGTGCAGATCGCGCCTTTCGGGCGGCCGCTCGTGCCCGAGGTATAGACGAGCATGGCGGGATCATTCGCCGCCAGCGCGATCGGCGGCGGCTTGCGCCCTTGCTGCACCGCCTGCGCTGCGTGCAACAGATCGCGGGCGCCCTCGCCTGCACGGTTTTCCTCGCGCTGTGTGCCGAATACGCGCGGATCGTCGCGTGTCTGGAGCGCACGCGCGTGGGTAGTGAGTACGCGCGGTGCGGTTTTGCCCTCGGCTTCGATGCTCGCCATCACTTCGCGAACGACTTGACTTTCGAGCGTGGCGTCGCAAATCAGCACGCGCGTTTGCGAATCGTCGAGCAGCAGTTTGAGTTCGCGCGCCCGGTTCATGGGATTGACCGGCACCATCACGGCGCCCGCCTTCCATATGCCGAGCAATGCCATCACGAACTGCGGCACGTTCTGCAGATAAAGCGCCACACGGTCGCCGCATTGCACGCCTTCGTCCAGCAGGACGCAGGCGATGCGGTCGCTCCATGCGTCGAGCGCCTGCCAGTCGAGCCTGCCGTCGAAGTAAAGCAGCGCGCTTTCGTGCGGCGCGTGGGCGAGCGCCGCGGCAAACATGTCGAGTCCGTTCGTATAGTCTTGCTGAGGATTCGCTTCGACGCCGGTGTCGTATAGCGCGCGCCAGGGGAAACTTTCGTAGGCGTTCACGTTCGTCTCCTCAAGCTACATCCGCAGGCTGGCCCACCGTACTGCGCACCATGAACCAGTAGAACAGCGCTGCGCAACCCGCAATCGCACCGCCCATGATGAACGCCAGCGAATACGATCCCGTGCGGTCGACGATAAAACCCGCCACGACCGGCGAGAACGCCCCGCCGAAATAGCCGCCGAAATTCTGGATCGCGCTCACGGAAGCGACCATCGAAGACGGGGCAATGTCGGCGGCGAGCGCCCATGCGTTGCCGATGGTGGCGGCGATGAATGCCAGCCCCAGCGTCATCAGCGTAACGCTCGCGCCTATCGTGCCCGCGAACGGCAGCGCCGCCGCGCACACGCCCGCGCCAATCGCGCCCACCACGATCAGCATGCGCTTGGCCACCATGGGTGAAGCCACATGACGATCCACGAGCTTCTTCGCGATCCAGCCAGCGGCGATCTCGCCCGCCGCGCCGCCGAACCACGGAATGCTCGCGTATATGCCCAGTTGTGCGAACGAAATATGAAACCGGTCGAGCAGATAGAGCGGCAGGAACACAAGGAAGATATTCCACAGCCAGATCGCGCAAAAGTAGCCGAAGATCATGCCCCACACGCTGCGCTCGGCGAACAGCGCGCGCCAGCGAATGGGCGCGGTGGTGAGCGAACGCTCGTGGCCGCCGCCGCCCGCTTCGATATAGGCGAACTCCTCGCGCGTGAGCCGCTTGCTCTGCGCGGGGTTGCGATAGAGAAAGAGGAACAGCACGGCAAAGACGATGCCGATGGCGCCCGTCACGTGAAAGAGCGAGCGCCAGCCGAACGCGATCATCAACGCGACCAGCACGGCGGGCGCGAGCGCGGGCCCCCACTTCGACGACGAATCCCAGATGCCGGTGGCGAAGCCGCGTTCCTTGGCGGGAAACCACGCCGCCGTGATCTTCGCGGAGGTGGGCCAGCACGGCGCCTCGCCCACGGCGAGCAGCACGCGCATGACGATGAGGCCCGAGATCGAGCCGACTACGCCGGTGAGCCACGTCGCCACGCTCCACCAGATCATGCCCACTGCATAGGCGCGCTTCGCGCCGAAGCGGTCGATGATCCAGCCCGCGGGCAACTGCATCACGGCGTAGGTCCAGGCGAACACGGTGCCAAGCAGGCCGATTTGCGTGCGCGTGAGGCCGAGGTCGTGAATCATGCCGGGCGCGGCGATCGCGAGATTCGCGCGATCGAGGTAGTTGATGATGCCGCCGAACAGCAGCCAGATCAGCACGCGCCAGCGAAAATTCGCGGCGGTCGTTGCGGCGGTAGATGTCGTGGTGGATGCGGTTGCAACCAGTTTGTCGTCCATCCTGTCTCCTCCTCGTTGGCCTACGTTTTTTTTGCGTGCGCTTGTGCGTTCGCTCGTGGGACTCAAAGCGCGTTCGTGCCCAGATCGTGGGACTTTTCGCTGTGGAAGCAACGAGCGCGCGAGGGACATTGTGCGCCGGTTGGCGCGAATGGAAAACGCCGTATTGGCATAAACGCATGACGTCGATGTGAATACGCGGATCGTTATGGCTCTCGCATGCTCTCTTACCAACCGTTACACAAGCGAAGCAATCGTTTCACCTGAACGGCGATCGAGTTCATAGAATCCTTCAGACCGTTGAGCAGCAAGGCTCTCCACGCCACGACGGTCGCGCGCAACGCTGCACGCAAACCACGCACGGCCTTGCGCGCTTATCGATACCAACTACGCAGATAGGAGTTCACATGACTCGCCTCTCGCTTGCCTCGCTCATCGCGGCTTCGGCCGCCAGCCTTTGCGCCGTTACGCTGAGCGCCCATGCGCAGACCCCCGCGCCCGCCACGACGGCCGCGGCTTCTGCCTCGACTTCGGCCGAACCCGGCCGGCTTCACGAAGCCGACCAGGCCTTCATCAAGGACGGCACGCAAACCGTCGCCACGCAGCGCGATGCCGCGCGTATTGCCGACTCGCGCTCGACCGACCGCGAAGTGAAGGCCTTCGCGGAAAAACTGGTGGCCGACTATTCGAAGCTTTCCGATTCGATGCGCGCGGCGAGCCCGCGTGGCGTGGATGTGCCGCGCAACGATCCCGACGCGGCGGTGCTCAGCAGCATCAACAATCTGCGCGGCGCGGATTTCGACAAGACGTATATCGAGCAAGTCGCGCTGGCTGGCCAGCAGAAAACGCTCTCGGCGTTCCAGGCGGAAATCGCCTCGGGCCGCAATGCGGGGCTCAAGAAGGCCGCTACGGAAGGTCTGCCCGTGATCCAGGCCGACTACGCCAAGGCTCAGGAACTCGCCAAGCGCAAGCACCTGGCAGGCTGATGACGATGTGATGGACAACGGGGCCGGCCGCGCGCGCGCCGGCCCCTGTGCTGTTTACTCTTCTTTCTTTTCGCCCGCGGCCTGGGCGAGCCGTTCCATGCGTTGATCGGGCACGAGCCACAGCAGCGCGACGATGAAGTAGAAGAACGCGCCAATGCGCGGATAGTCGAGCGCCGCGAGCGCAAACCCCGCGAAATAGAGCGTCGGCGAAATCTTGCCCTTTACGTTGTTGCCCAGCGCAACGGCAAGCGGACTCTGCGTGCCGTGATAGCGCACGAGCGTGAATTGCAGCACGACGTAGGCGAGCGCGCAGAGCAGCAGGTTGACGCCGTAAAGCGCGGTCGGCCAGCGGCCGAATTCGTTCTCGCCCATCCAGCCCGTGGTGAACGGCAGCAGCGAAAGCCAGAACAGCAAATGCAGGTTCGCCCACAGCACCGAGCCGTTCACGCGGCGCGCCACTTGCAGCATGTGGTGATGGTTGTTCCAGTAGATACCCACGTAGATGAAACTCAGGACATAGCTCAGATAAACCGGCCAGAGCGGCGCGAGCGCGGCGAGATCTTCGCCGTGCGGCACCTTAAGTTCCAGCACCATGATGGTGATGATGATGGCGAGCACGCCATCGCTGAATGCTTCGAGTCGGTTCTTTTCCATCTGGGGGATCGGCTTGCAAGGGATGTAAGGCAGCGGCAAGTATGGCCGAAGTCGGCGCGCGATGCCACGTAGCCTCGGCGGCATGTGCGGAGCGACACATGGCGCGCGAGCGATCCTGACCTATGATGCCCTTGAGCGCCACGCCCGCCTGCCCCGCCACATGAACTCGACGACACCCGCAACTCGCGACCGCACGAAGCACCCTGAGCGGCGCGTGCCCGTCTGGGACCTGCCGACGCGCCTGTTCCACTGGCTGACCGTTGTGCTCGTGGCGGCCGCTTACGTCACGCAGCGCATGAACTGGATGCAGATGCACGTGCGCCTCGGCGAGACGCTGCTCGCGCTCGTGCTGTTTCGCATCCTGTGGGGCTGCTTCGGCAGTGAGACCGCGCGCTTCTCGCGCTTTGTCGCCTCGCCGCGCAAGGCGATCGAGCATCTGCGCCACCTGTTGCGGCGCGAGCCCGACGTGCAGGTGGGCCACAACGCAGCGGGCGGCTGGATGGTTCTGCTGCTGCTCGCACTGCTGCTGATCGAAACGCTCACCGGCCTCTACGACTATAACGACATCGCCGACGAAGGCCCGCTCAGCGAAATCGTGCCCGCAAAAATCGCCAATGCGATAGCCGGACTGCACGCGTGGGGCTGGGATCTGCTCGCGGCGGCGGTCGTGCTGCACGTGTGCGCGATTGCCGTCTATGCGCTCGTGAAAGGCCACAATCTCGTCGGCCCGATGCTGAGCGGCAAAAAGCGCCTGCCCGCCTCGGTGCGCGCGCCCGCGCGCGGGTCGCTGTGGCTCGCGGCGTTGCTGATGGGGCTATCGGCCGTCGTGGTCGCGCTTCTCGCGGCCTATCTTTGACGCCGCTTGTGCGGTGTAAACCCCACGCGAAGCCCGCACAGCGCGTAGAATCAGCGGCTCGTTTTCACTCGACAAGAATTATCGATGGCTACCTACCGCGAATTGCTCGCCCAAAAACGCGAGCTCGATGAGCGCATCGAAGCGGCGCGCGCCGAAGCGGCGCACGAGGCGCTGGCCAGCGTGCGCGCGGCAATCGCCGAATTCGGCTTCACACCCGACGAGGTGTTCGGCAAGCCGCGCCGCGAGAAGGCCGCGCGCCGCGCACGCACGACCGAAGGCAACGAAGGCAAAAAGCGCGAACGTTCCAATCTGGACTTGTTCGGCGACAACGCCTGACCAACGGCTCGCGCCCATCAAAAGCAAACAGGGCCGCAAGGGCCCTGTCGCAAGCCTCGCCGCGCGCAGGCTCGCGCGGGCATGGCGTGAACACCTGAAGCGTTACTGCGCGCCGAGCTTCTTGATCAGCACGTCGAGTTGTGCGACTTCCTCTTCCGTGAGGTCGGTGAGCGGCGCGCGCACCGGGCCCGCGTCGCGGCCCACGAGTTTCGCGCCCGCCTTCACGATGCTCACCGCGTAGCCCGCACGGCGGTTGCGGATGGCGAGGTACGGCAGGAAGAATTCGTCGATGAGCTTGCCAACGGTGGCGTGATCGTCGGCGGCAATCGCGCGGTAGAACTGCATGGCCGTCTTCGGGATGAAGTTGAATACCGCCGACGAATACACCGGCACGCCCAGCGCCTTGTACGCGGCTGCGTAGACTTCGGCCGTGGGCAGGCCGCCCAGGTACGAGAAGCGGTCGCCCAGACGGCGGCGAATCGTCACCATCGCCTCGATCTCGCCCACGCCGTCCTTGAAGCCGATGAGGTTCTCGCAACGGTCCGCGAGTTGCTCGAGCATGTCGGCGTTGAGCTTCGAATTCGCACGGTTATAGACGATCACGCCCATCTTCGGCACGGCCTTGCAAACCTGCTCCACGTGCGCCGCAATGCCTTCCTGTGACGCTTCCGTGAGGTAGTGCGGCATCAGCAGAATGCCCTGCGCGCCGTTGCGCTCGGCCTCCTGTGCGTACTCGATGGCCACGCGCGTGGCGCCGCCCGCGCCCGCGAGAATCGGCACCTTGCCCTTGCAGGTTTCGGTGGCGGTCTTGATGACCTGCGAGTATTCGCTCTTCGTGAGCGAGAAGAATTCGCCCGTGCCGCCCGCCGCGAACAGCGCGCTCGCGCCATACGGGGCCAGCCATTCGAGGCGCTCGGCGTAGGTGCTCGCGCGGAAGTTGCCTTGCGCGTCGAAGTCGGTGACGGGGAACGAAAGCAGGCCTTCGGAGACGATTTGCTTGAGTTCTTGCGGCGTGGTCATGGTCTTGATCCTGTTGCGAAGTCAGTAAAGGTGTTCAGTCGAAGACGGCGATCAGCGCACGAGGCACGGACGCTTGTTGTCGAATTTCCAGTTGGGAATGAGGTATTGCATGGCGATTGCGTCGTCGCGCGCGCCGAGGCCGTGCTCCTGGTAGAGCGCGTGGGCCTTTTCCAGCTCGTCCATATCGATCTCGATGCCGAGGCCGGGTTTCTGCGGCACCTGCACCTTGCCACCGACGATCTGCAGCGGGTCGCGCGTGAGGCGCTGGCCGTCCTGCCAGATCCAGTGCGTGTCGATAGCGGTGATCTTGCCGGGCGCTGCGGCGGCCGCGTGCGTGAACATCGCGAGCGAAATGTCGAAGTGGTTGTTCGAGTGCGAGCCCCACGTGAGGCCCCAGTCGTTGCACATCTGCGCCACGCGCACCGAGCCCTGCATGGTCCAGAAGTGCGGGTCGGCAAGCGGAATGTCCACCGATTGCAGCTGAATGGCGTGGCCCATCTGGCGCCAGTCGGTTGCGATCATGTTGGTGGCCGTGGGCAGGCCCGTGGCGCGGCGGAATTCCGCCATCACTTCGCGGCCCGAGTAGCCGTTTTCCGCGCCGCACGGGTCTTCCGCGTAGGCGAGCACGTCGTGCTTGTCGCGGCACAGGCGGATGGCTTCTGCGAGCGACCACGCGCCGTTCGGGTCGAGCGTCACGCGTGCTTCCGGGAAGCGCTCGGCCAGCGCCGTGACGGCTTCCATTTCCGCGTCGCCCGCCAGCACGCCGCCCTTGAGCTTGAAGTCGTTGAAGCCGTAGCGCGCTTTGGCGGCTTCGGCCAGACGCACGACCGCCTCCGGCGTCATCGCCTCTTCGCTGCGCAGGCGTTCCCAGTCGTCGCGGCCATCGGCGCCGCTCGCGTACGCGAGATCGGTCTTGTTGCGGTCGCCAATGAAGAACAGATAGCCGAGCATCTCCACTTCGCTGCGCTGCTGGCCTTCGCCCAGAAGCGCAGCGACGGGCACGTTCAGATGCTGGCCGAGCAGGTCGAGCAGTGCGGCTTCGAGCGCCGTGACCGCATGAATCGTCGTGCGCAGGTCGAACGTTTGCAGGCCGCGGCCGCCCGAGTCGCGGTCGGCGAACTGCTTGCGCACGGTGTTGAGCACCGACTGCATATTGCCGATGGACTGGCCGACCACGAACGCGCGCGCATCTTCGAGCGTCTTGCGGATCGCCTCGCCGCCCGGCACTTCGCCGATGCCGGTGTGGCCCGCGCTGTCGCGCAGCAGCACGATATTGCGCGTGAAGAACGGACCGTGCGCGCCGGAGAGGTTCAGCAGCATGCTGTCGCGGCCCGCCACGGGCACGACGCGCAGCTCGGTCACGACGGGCGTGGCGTTCGGTTGAACGGTTTGTGTAGACATGAACGGATTACCTGTAAAAGTGCGGCGCGCTGCGCCCTGACAATCGAAACTTTGGGTTGAACGGGTTACGCGTTGGCGGCGACGATCTCCACCCAGTTCGCGCCGTTACCGCCCTCGCCGCGCGAGACAGGCGTGAGTGCGCCAGTGGTTGCGTCGACTGAATAGACCGAGACGTGCTGCGATTTTTCTCCGCACGCCACCAGAAAACGGCCCGTCGGGTCGATGCGAAAGCCGCGCGGCTGCGTTTCGGTCGCGGTTGCGGCGACGTATTCGAGCACGCCATCCTGAGCGACACGCAGCGTGAGAATCTGGCTCGTCGTGCGCTCCGACACGTAGACGAAGCGACCATCGGGCGAGACGTGGATATCGGCGGCCCAAACGTTCTTAGCGAGCACCGCCGGGTCGGGCTGCACCGGGTCCGTGGGGCTCGGGCGCGCGAAGCCGTCGTTCAGTTGCGCGAGCGCGTCGGCGCGCGGCGAAACGTGCAGCGCCGTGAGCTTGCCCGTGGCGGCGTCGCGAGCAAATGCGGCTACCGTCGCGCGGAATTCGCTCAGTGCGTAGAGCACCTCGCCGTTCGGCGAAAAGCGCAGGTGCCGCGGGCCGAAGCCCGCGCCGAGATCGACCGTGCCGATTTCGACCAGGCGCCCGTCGTCTTCCAGCGCGAAAGCGAACACGCGGTTGCTGCCGAGCGACGACGCGTAGGCGAAGCGCCCGTCGGCGGAAACGATCACAGCGTGTGCGTGCTCGATGTCGCCGATCACCTGCAGCGGCGCGCCGTGCCCCTTCGTGAGATCTTGCGCGCCGTACAGGCTCACGCGATGCTCGCCGTACGAAGCGCCCAGCAGGAAACGTCCCAGCGGCTCGGCGCACAGATAAGCGAGGCTCGATTCGATCGGCGTCTGCACGTTCGGTGCGAGGCTGCCGCTTTGCGCGTCGATGGCGTAGTCGTTGATGCGCTTGTCCGCGCCGCGCGTGGCCGCGTAAAGGCGGCGGCGATCGGGCGAAAGCGCCATCGGCATCACGTTGTCCTGTGCGGCCACGCGCGCTTGCGGCGTGAGCGCGCCATTACGAGCATCGAGATGGAACACGCCAATGTCGCCGTCTTTCGAATTCGCGACGTAGACGAAGAAGCGTTCGGGGTTCGGCTGGTTCATGGTGGGTGTTTCCTTCTCGATTGAGGGTTGCGCTTGGGTTCAGTGCGCGCCGCTGCGGACCGAATCGTCGGCAAAGGCGCGGCGCGACGGCTTGTTGCGGGCAAGGAACGCGGCGGCGGCGGCGATGAGCGAAGTCACGCCCAGGCCGTAGAGGCCGCCCGTAATCGAGCCCGTATGCTGTTGAAGATAGCCGAAGGTGGCCGGCGCGAAGAAGCCGCCCAGGTTGCCGAGCGAATTGATGAGCGCGATCACGCCGGCGGCCACGCGGGTGTCGAGGTAACCCTGCGGCATGGGCCAGAACAGCGACGAAGCCGCCTTGAAGCCGATAGCCGAGAAGCAGATCGCGACGAACGAGAACACCGGGTCCGACGAAGTCGAAGCAAAGAGGCCGCAGGCCGCGATCACGAGTGCGACGGCGAGCCACGCCTGCTGGAAGCGGTACTTCGCCGAAAGCAGCGCGAAGCAGTACATCGCGACGATGGCAATCATCCACGGAATGGCGTTGTAGAGGCCCACCTGGAAGTCGGTGAGGCCGCCCATCTTGCGGATGATCGTGGGCAGCCAGAACGTGGCGGCGTAAATGGTGAGCTGAATGGCGAAATAGAGGAAGCAGAACAGCACGATCTGCGGGTCCTTCAGGAGGCGCAGCACCGGCACATGCGCGCCCGTTGCGGCTTCGCGCTCGGCCTGCTCGCGCGCCAGATACGTTTCGAGCGCGCCCTGCTCGTCGCTCGTGAGCCAGTGCGCGTCGCGAATGCGCGACTTCAGGAACACCCAGCTCACGCCGCACAAGACGATGGAAAAGCCGCCTTCGATCAGGAACATCCACTGCCAGCCCGCAAGCCCGAAGCCGCGCACGGAAAGCAGCGCGCCCGTGATCGGACCCGAGAGCACCGAGGCGAACGCCGAGCCCGCGAGAAACACGGCCGCCGCCTTGCCGCGCTCTTTCTGCGGCAGCCATTGTGCGAAGTAATAGATCACGCCAGGAAAGAAGCCCGCTTCGGCCACGCCCAGCAGAAACCGCAGCACGTAGAACGAGGTGTCGTTGTGCACGAACGCCATGGCGGCCGCCACGACGCCCCACGTGCCCATGATGCGCGTGAGCCAGGCGCGTGCGCCATACTTCTGCATGAGGATGTTGGACGGCACCTCGAAGATCGCGTAACCCACGAAGAACAGCCCCGCGCCGAACCCGTACGCCGCGGCCGAAAGCCCGATGTCGGCTTTCATGTGCGCGCCAGCGAAGCCGACGTTCACACGGTCGATATAGTTCGCGATGAACATGATGAGGAAGAGCGGCAGCACGTGCCGCAGAACCTTGGCGCTGGCTGACTCCAGCAGGTCCTCATAACGGTTGGCGAGGGCGGACATCGGGGTTGTCTCCTTTAGGCGCGCTAGCGGCGCTCGGATCGGATGCTTCGTGGTACGTTGTCTGATGACATCATAAGCTTGTCCGCCCTCGACACCAATGTCGTGTTTACCCTGCTCTGGAACGGGAATCATAACCGATAAAGCTTGAATCTGTGCGGTTACGGCGCTTCTTGCCTGCACAAGGCGTCTGCCGCAGGTGTTCGGCGGCAACGATCTGGCGTATGATAGTTGTACGATGACTTAACTCACTGCAACGATGCTCGGAGACGACATGCAAATCACTGGAGAGATGCTCATTGGAGGCCGCGCGGTGCGCGGCTCGGAAAAGCCGCTTGCGGCGTTCAATCCCGCCACGGGCGAAGCGATCCCCGCGCCGGCCTTCGGTAGCGGCACGGCCGCCGACGTCGACGCGGCCTGCAAGCTCGCCGCCGCGGCGTTCGACGCCTACCGCACGCTGCCCCTCGCCGTGCGCGCGGCGTTCCTCGAGCGCATCGCCGACGGCATCGCCGCGCTGGGCGACGCGCTCACCGAACGCGCCCACGCGGAAAGCGGCCTGCCCAAGGCGCGCCTCGAAGGCGAGCGCGGCCGCACCGTCGGTCAACTGAAGCTGTTTGCGCAGGAGGTGCGCCAGGGCCTGTGGCTCACGCCCACGCTCGACGCCGCCCTGCCCGAGCGCAAACCGCTGCCGCGCGCCGACCTGCGTCTGCAAAAGATTGCGCTCGGCCCGGTCGCGGTATTCGGCGCGAGCAACTTCCCGCTCGCGTTCTCGGTGGCGGGCGGCGACACGGCCGCGGCGCTCGCGGCGGGCTGCCCGGTCGTGGTGAAGGCGCACGGCGCGCATCTCGGCACCTCGGAGATGGTGGGCCGCGTGATCCAGCAAGCCGTGAAAGACATGGGGCTGCCCGAAGGCGTGTTCTCGCTCATCGTCGGCGCGGGGCGCACCGTGGGCGAAGCGCTCGTGGCGCATCCGGCCATCAAGGCCGTGGGTTTCACCGGCTCGCGTGCGGGCGGCACGGCGCTCATGCGCATCGCGGCGAACCGGCCCGAGCCCATCCCCGTCTATGCGGAAATGAGCAGCATCAATCCCGTGTTCCTGCTGCCCGAGGCGCTCACGGCGCGCGGCGCGGCCATCGCGCAGGGCTTCGCCGATTCGCTCGTGCTCGGCGCGGGGCAGTTCTGCACGAATCCGGGGCTGGCGATCGGCATCGAAGGTCCGGCGCTCGATGCGTTCGCGCAGGCCGCGGCGCAGGCGCTGGGCGTCAAGCCCGCGCAGACCATGCTCACCTCGGGTATCCACGCGGCGTATGAAGAAGGCGCGCGGCGTCTGGCCGAAACCCAGGGTGTGAGCGCGCTTGCGCAAGGCCAGCCCGCGAGCGGCCCGAACCAGGCGTTCGCCGCCCTCTTCGTGACCGACGCGCAGACCTTCCTCGCGCAGCCCGCCCTCGAAGACGAAGTGTTCGGCCCGGCTTCGACGCTTGTGCGCTGCAAGGACGAAGCCGAACTGCTCGCGGTGGCGGAGCATTTCGCGGGCCAGCTCACGGCGACGATCCAGATGGACCGCGAGGACGTGCCCGCCGCCATGCGTCTCGTGCCGATTCTGGAACGCAAGGCCGGCCGCCTGCTCGTGAACGGCTTCCCGACCGGCGTGGA
The DNA here is from genome assembly GCF_038900775.1 of Paraburkholderia sp. JHI869. Taxonomy (NCBI): domain Bacteria; kingdom Pseudomonadati; phylum Pseudomonadota; class Betaproteobacteria; order Burkholderiales; family Burkholderiaceae; genus Paraburkholderia; species Paraburkholderia sp. JHI869. Next base: position 53,031 of record NZ_JAYMSC010000007.1, on the reverse strand, counting down.
AGTCACGCACGCGATGGTGCACGGCGGCCCGTTCCCGGCCACCTCCGATAGCCGTGCGACCTCGGTGGGCACGAGCGCAATGGAGCGCTTTCTGCGGCCCGTGTGTTATCAGGACTTCCCGGCCGAACTGTTGCCGCAGGCGCTCGCAGATGCCAATCCGCTCGACCTCTGGCGGCGCAAGAACGGCGAGCTCGTGCGCGGGTAATCTCCCTGCGCGCAGTGCAAATGAAAACAGCGGCCTTGGCCGCTGTTTTTCCATCCACGTTCGAAGTTGGAACGTGCTACGCCTTTTCCCCGGACTCCGCCGCCGCGCGCCTGAGCCGCTCGCGGCTGCTCGACAGATGCATGCGCATGGCCGCGCGTGCGCCATCGGGATCGTGACGGGCAATGGCGTCGAAAATGCTTTCGTGCTCGCGGTTCACCAGTTCGGCGTAGGCCTGCGGATCGCGATGCGCGATGCCCGCCGAATCCACACGGCGGCGCGGGATCAACGCCGCGCCCATCTGCGTGAGGATGTCGACGAAATAGCGATTGCCCGTCGCGCGCGCCACCGAGATGTGAAATTCGAGGTCCGCGCCCGAACTGTCGCCACCCGTGCGGATGACGACGTCGAGTGCGTCGAGCGCGGCGCGCATGCCGGCCAGGTCGCGCTCGCTCGCGCGCTGGGCAGCAAGACCCGCAGCCTCCGTTTCGAGACTGATGCGCAGTTCCAGCACGGAAAGCACATCGTTGAGCGTGCTGGCCGGTACGACGTCGAGATCGAGCGGCTCGCGGCGCGGCTCCAGCACGAAGCTGCCAATACCGTGACGCGTTTCGATCACCGACATGGCCTGCAAGCGCGAGATGGCCTCGCGCACCACGGTGCGGCTCACGCCCAGTTGCGTCATGAGGTTGCTTTCAGTGGGCAGCTTGTCGCCAGGCTTGAGCGCGCGCGTGGCGATCTGCTCGCTGATGAAGTTGACGACCTGCTCGGCGAGATTGCGGCTACGCGCGGCGATGGGCGTGGCAAGCGACTCCGCCATGTGGATCTCCTTGGCTCGATGTGCGTATATCGTTCCATTATACGTTGTCGGACAACCGCAGGAAAAGCGCACGCACAAGCGGCTGAGGACATCCGATGACTGCGTGATGGACGCTATCGGCGCAGGCGTGCCCCCCACACGAAATGGCGTCTTGAACGATCCTCATTTTATTTCGCATTCCGATGCAATTAAGACGCTGTGCCGACCTGCAATGCGCAGCGTATATCGTTATGTTAGCAAACATGTCTTGTTGTTGGGACCGGAGCGAATTTATTTGCGCATCCTGGCTGCACAAGTCGGCGTTCTCCGATACTCTCCTCAACAAGGTGCGCGCCCGGCCGTATTAGACAAAGAGAACCCCCACGGACGACGCCTCAACTGATATCGAATCGCAACGCGTTTGTGTAGTTACCATCCGCAACGAGGGAATCATTGAGAACCCGCATCGTCCTCCTCTTCTTTGCGCTCGCGCTGCCATGTGCGCCGCTGTTCGCGGCGCCGCCCGCCGAGCCCGCGCCTGACACGATGCAGGCCCGCGTGATGGGTTGCGCGGCCTGTCACGGTGCGCACGGCGAAGGCACCGACAACGACTATTTCCCGCGTCTCGCGGGCAAGCCGGCAGGCTATCTGTTCAACCAGCTCGTCGCCTTCCGCGACGGCGGCCGCAGCTATCCGCCGATGAATTATCTGCTGGCGTATCTGCCCGACGCCTACCTCAAGCAGATCGCGGAATTCTTCTCGCAGCAGCACCCGCCCTATCCGCCACCGGCCAAGCCCACGGTCGACGCCGCCACGCTCGCGCTCGGCAAGTCGCTCGTCATGGACGGCGACAGCAAGCGCAACGTGCCCGCCTGCGCGCTCTGCCACGGCGCCTCGCTCACGGGCATGCAGCCGGCCATTCCGGGTCTCGTCGGCCTGCATCCGAACTACATCAGCGCGCAGCTCGGCGCGTTCCGCTACGGCACGCGGCGCGCCGCCGCGCCGGACTGCATGCACGACATCGCCACCCGTCTCGCCGACCGCGACATCACCGCGATCGCGGCCTGGCTCTCGTCGCAACCCGCGCCCGCCGACACGACGCCCGCGGCGGCCTCGCCGCTGCCGCTCGCGTGCGGCAGCGTCCATAACTAGCCGGGGCCTCGACGTGCGCAGACTTCGATCCCTTCTCCCCACCTCGCTTCGCCTGTCGTTCGCGGCGGCCACGCTCTGCATGGGCGCCGCGCTCGCGCAAACGGGCGCGCCCAGCGCGAACTCAGCGGACGCAGCGCGCGCAGCAGCAGCGGCAGCCACGGCCAACGCCAAGCCGGTCGCGAGCAACGCCGAATTGATCGCGCGCGGCGAATATCTCGCGCGCGCCGGCGACTGCATTGCCTGCCACACGGTGCCTTCCGAACAGATGTTCGGCGGCGGGCGCCCGATGGAAACGCCGTTCGGCACGCTCTATACGCCGAATATCTCGTCGGACAAGACGTTCGGCATCGGCTCATGGACCGCCGACGAGTTCTACCGCATGCTGCACGAGGGCAAGTCGCGCGACGGTACGCTGCTCTACCCGGCCATGCCATTCGCGTCGTACACGAAGGTCACGCGCGCGGACTCGGACGCCATCTTCGCCTATCTGCTCTCCACGCAGCCGGTGCACAAGGAGAACCGCGCGCACGACCTGCGCTTCCCGTATAACAAGCGCGCGCTGCTGCTCGGCTGGCGCACGCTGTTCTTCCGCCAGGGCGAGTTCAAGCCCGACCCGACACAATCGGCCGAATGGAATCGCGGCGCGTATCTCGTGGAAGGCCTCGGCCACTGCACGATGTGCCACACGGCCATCAACGCGCTCGGCGGCAACTCGCCTTCGAAGGAGTTCCAGGGCGGCCTGATTCCGGTGCAGAACTGGTACGCGCCCTCGCTCACCTCGAACAAGGAAGCAGGCCTCGGCGACTGGAGCATCGAGGACATCGTCGACTTGCTGCACGCAGGCGTTTCGAAGCGCGGCGCCGTGTACGGACCGATGGCCGAAGTGGTCTACGACAGCTTCCAGTACCTCACCGAAGACGATGTGCGCGCCGTGGCCGTGTATCTGAAGTCGCTGCCGGGCCACAACACCGAAGTCGACAAGTCGCCCAAGAGCACCTTCGTGACGGAGGAAGCCGCGCGCCTCGTGCCGCTCGGCAAGAAGATCTATGAGTCGCAGTGCGCGGTGTGCCACGCGACCGAAGGCCAGGGCAAGCTGCCGCATTTCCCGCCGCTAGCCAATAACCAGTCGATCCAGATGAACTCGGCCGTGAACCCCATTCGCATGGTGCTCAACGGCGGCTATGCGCCGGGCACGCGAAAGAACCCCATGCCCTATGGCATGCCGCCCTTCGCGCAGTCGCTCTCCGACGAAGAAGTGGCGGCCGTGGTCACGTATATCCGCACGGCGTGGGGCAATCACGGCACGCCGGTTTCCGAACACGAAGTGAACGCGCTGCGTTCCGCGCCGCTTTTCTGAGGCTGCGATGATCGAAACTCCCGTACCCGAACAGCCGGGCGAGCGCCCGCAACACGAACAGATCGACGAGATCGTGGCCAGCGGCCCCGGCGGCGCGCTCGCGGTAGCGGGCGTCGCCACGGCGATCGTGGCCGCGCTGTGGTTCATCTTCTACTTCGTCGTGTTCCTGCCGCGCGGCGTCATCCAATAGACCAGACAGACAAGAAAAGGCCGGCCTCATGTCGAATCCGCTCGATAACCATGCCAGTGCCGAAGTCGCCGCGCGCGTCGAGCGCCGCTGGGCGACGCTCATGGTGGCGTTCGTCTCCCTGCTCGTGGCGGTGGTGGTGTTCACCGGTCTGCACTGGGCCATGATGCCGCCCTCGCGCGTGGAGCTCGTCAATCCGGAAACGCTGCACGTGACCGGCGAATTCGTCGAATCGAATCTCGGCAGCGCCGTGGAGACCGACGGCTCCGTGACGGTGCGCATTCTCGCACAGCAATACTCGTTTACGCCGCAATGCATCATCGTCCCGGCGAACACGCCCATTACGTTCCGCGCCACGAGCGCCGATGTCGTGCACGGCTTTCTCGTCACGGACACCAACCTGAACTCGATGGTCGAGCCGGGCTACATCTCGACATTCCGCACGACCTTCGACAAACCCGCCGACCACCTCATGCCGTGCCACGAATACTGCGGCACGGGCCACCAGGGCATGTGGGCCCACGTGAAGGTCATCGACAAGGATGCCTTCATGCAGATGGCGAACCAGGCAGGCAATTCAGCGCGGAGACTCAGCTGTGTTAAATAACAAGCGACTCGTACTCGCCCACTTCTGGCTCGCGTTCATCGTCTTCGGCGTGGCGCTGCTGCTCGGCGCGTGGCAGATGTTCGTGCGCAGCCCGCTGCACCCGTGGCTCAACGACCCCGAGCTGTACTACCGCTCGGTCACGGAGCACGGCACCGTGATGGGCTATGTGTTTCCCACGCTCATCGCCATGGGCTTCGGTTATTCGGTCACGGAACTCGCGCTCAAGCGCCCGCTCGTGGGCGTGAAGTGGGCCTGGCTCGGCTTCATCCTGCTCGCGCTCGGCGCAGTGACGGCCTCGGTGCCCGTGGCGCTCGGCCTGGCCTCCGTGCTCTACACGTTCTACCCGCCGATGATCGGCAACGTGTTCTATTACCTGGGCGTCGTGCTCGTCGTGGTGGGCTCGTGGGTCTGGGTCGCGCTGATGGGCGTGAACACCGCCAAGTGGAAGCGCGAGAATCGCGGCAAACCGCTGCCGCTCGCCATGTTCGCGACCACGGCGGGCGCGTATCTCTGGGGCTGGACCGCGGTGGGCGCGGCCATCGAAGTGCTGTTCCAGATCCTGCCGGTGGCCTTCGGCTGGCGCAATACGATCGACGCGGGCCTCGCGCGCGTGTTCTTCTCGTGGACGCTGCACGCCATCGTCTACTTCTGGCTCGTGCCCGCCTATATCGCCTACTACACGATCATTCCGCGCGCGATTGGCGGGCGGCTCTACAGCGACGTGATGGCGCGCATCTCGTTCATCCTGTTCCTCGTGGTGGCCATGCCGATCGGGATTCACCATCTGTTCACCGATCCGCAGGTGGGCTCGGGCTTCAAGTTCGTGCAGTCGGTGTTCACAGCGCTCGTCTCGGTGCCCACGCTCCTCACCGTCTTCACGATCTGCGCGTCGGTTGAAATCGCGGGGCGGCTGCGCGGCGGCAAGGGCCCGTTCGGCTGGATCGCGAAGCTGCCGTGGGACAACCCGCAAATGCTCGCTGTGGCGTTCTCGTTCGTCATGCTCGGCTTCGGCGGCGCAGGCGGCCTCATCAACATGAGCTATCAGCTCGACCAGACCGTGCACAACACGCAGTGGATCACGGGTCACTTTCACCTGATCTATGGCGGCGCGATCGTCATCATGTACTTCGCTATCGCCTACGACCTGTGGCCGCAGATCACGGGCCGCGCGCTCAACAACTGGCGCCTCATGCGCTGGCAGCTGTGGCTGTGGTTCATCGGCATGATCGTGACGACCTTCCCGTGGCACCTGGTCGGCTTGATGGGCATGCCGCGGCGCATGGCCTACTACGATTACAGCGACCCGGCGCTCGCGGGCCAGGGCGCGCTCGTGGTGCTCTCGGCAATCGGCGGATTGATCCTCGTGATTTCGGCGGTGCTGTTCTTCATCGTGCTGCTTCAGGGGCATCGCAGCGAGGCGGCCGCGCCCGAGGAATATCGCTTCAGCAAGCCGGTGCACGAGTCGGCCACGCTGCCGGTGGCGCTCAATAGCTTCGGGCTGTGGATCGTGTTGATGATTGCCCTCACGATCACCAACTACGGCTACCCGATCGCGCAGCTGCTGGCGACGCCCGAAACGGCCGTGCCCGCGATCCCGATTGGAGCGCAGCGATGAGCGACGAACGCCTGTTCTCGTTTCGCAATGTGTGGTTTCGCACGAGCGTGGGCGCGACGATCGTCGTGTTCGTCGTTGCCGTGCTGATCGGCTTCATCTGGTTGCCTTCCGCCAAGAGCGACCCGTATTTTCAGGGCGTCTGGACGGCGATCTGCAGCGCGGCCGGCGTGCCGCGCCAGTGGCATCCGGTCGAGTCGGCGGTCGCGCCGGACTACAAGTTGAGCCAGGTCGAACTCACGCCGCACATGCTCGATGGCGCGACGACGCTCTCGATTGGCCGCGGCGCGACGCTCGCCCTGCGCTGCACGATGTGCCATGGCCCGCGCGGCATCAGCATGGCCAATTCGCCGAATCTGGCGGGCCAGTTCGCCATCGTGGTCTTCAAGGAACTGCACGACTTCCAGACGGGCGCGCGCCAGAACGCGGTGATGTCGCCCATGGCGCGCGATCTGTCCGACGAGGACATGCGCGACCTCGCGGCGTACTACGCCTCGCTGCAGCCGATCGCGCACCTGCATGGCGGCGCGCCCGCCATCGTGGTGCACGGCGCGCCGCTGCGCAATATTCCCGCTTGCGCGTCCTGCCATGGCGGCGTGGACAGCAAGATCGGCAGCCCGTGGCTCGACGGCCTGCCGGCCGCGTACACGAAGGCCCAGTTGCAGGCGTTCGCGAACGGCACGCGCCATAACGATATTTCCGAGCAGATGCGCAACATCGCGCGCAACATGACGCCCGAGGAAATCGACGCGGCCGCCGCCTGGTACGCGGGCGAAACGCCGCCGAAGCAACCCTGACCACCCTGCGCGCGGGGCATGCGCGGTATGCAAATTGCGCGCCCTACACGTCCCTCACCTAACATCGTTACCCAACTTCGTTACCCAACCTCGCGGAGCGACATCATGCAAAAGACGGCATCGGCAAAATGGCACGGCGGCATCAAGGACGGACAAGGCACGATCTCGACGCAAACCGGCGTGCTCAAAGAAGCGCCCTATGGCTTCGCCTCGCGCTTCGAAGGCGGTCCCGGCACCAACCCCGAAGAGCTGATCGGCGCGGCGCACGCGGGCTGCTTCACGATGGCGTTCTCGCTCTTTCTCACCCAGGCGGGCTTCACGGCCGAAAGCATCGAGACGAAATCGACCGTCACGCTCGACAAGGTGGGCGAAGGCTTCGCCATCACGAGCTGCCAGCTCGACATGACCGCGAAGATTCCCGGCATCGATCAAGCGAAGTTCGACGAGCTTTCGAAGGGCGCCAAGGAGAACTGCCCGGTGTCGAAGCTTTTCGCCAACAACGCGAAGATCACGCTCAACGCGAAGCTCGTTTGAGAGACGGTCATGGCCATCCCCCATGCCGCGCCGGGTGAGGTCTTCGACGTACGGCCGCTAGGCGGCGCGCTCAAGAACACGAAGTCGACCACCCTGATCCGCGCGCAGCAACTCGAAGTCATGCGCATCGTGCTGCCGGCGGGCAAGCGCCTGCCCGAGCACAGCGTGCCCGGCGAGATCACGGTGCAGTGCGTGGAAGGCGTGATCCGCTTCTTCGTGAACGGCGACCCGCGCACCATGCACGCCGGCGACATGCTGCTGCTCGGCGGCGGCGAAACGCACGCGCTGGAAGCGCTCGACGACGCCTCCGTGATCGTCACGATTCATCTTGCCCATGGGGACAAGTGACGGCGTTTTCTGGCTGAGTGCAGTCTCGGTAGCAACAAAAAAAGGGGCGTGCCCGGGCGAATGCCTGCCACGCCCCTTTTGCATTCCGACGACGACGGGTTGCCCCGCCCCGCTCACTGCTTCGACGTCACCGGATCGTCGTTGAGCGTCTTCAGGAACGCGATGATGTCCTGAATGTCGCTTTGCGTCATCGCGGGCTTGTCGCCGAACTTGCGGTCGAACGGCGCATCGGTCACGTCCACGTTCTTCTGGAACTGCGGCGGGATATCGTCGTACTTGGCGATCTTGCCGTCGGGGCTGCGCGGATAGAACTTGCCCGGGTCCGTATTGCGATCGTTGTAGAACGCCATCACGTCGTCGAGGTTGTGATAGACGCCGTTATGGAAAAACACCGTGCGCGTGGCCGAGTTGCGCAGCGTGGGCGTGAGGAACATGCCGCAGTACTGCGTCTGGTCCTTGAAGTCCGAACGGAACGGGCCGCACACGCCCAGATCGAAGAAGTGCGGGTCCTTGTTCTGCGCGAGCTTGTTATTGCGCGGCACGCCCAGCGCCTCGTACTGGTAGTCCGTGAACATGGGCGGCAAGCCGTCGCGGCCGGGCTTCGAGAGGTGGCAGCCCGCACAGTTCGCCTTGTTCGGATCGTTGAAGAGGCGCAGGCCGCGCAACTCGGCTTGCGAGAGGCGCGCGTGGCCTTCGAGCCAGCGATCGTACTTGCTGTTATACGGATGGAACGACTGATCTTCCACCTGGTAGCGCGAGATCGCGAACATCGCCTCCGCCACGGCCATCTTCGGGTCGCCGAAGATTCGGTATCCGAATAGTTCCGTGAAGTGCTTTGCGTACGGCGCCTTTTCGAGCTTCGTCGCCACCTGCTCGATGTTCGTGTTCGCCATTTCCACGGGATTGAGCAACGGGCCATAGGCTTGCTGCTGCAGCGTGTCGGCGCGTCCGTCCCAGAAGAGGCCGCCCTGCGGCACCATCTCCACGGAAGTCGATGCGCCGCCCGCTACTTTCTGCGACTTCACGACGTCGGCAGCGGCGGTGGCCTGCTGGGCGACCGTCGGCGCGTCGTCGGCTTCGCCCTGGTCGGGTCCGATGCTGAAGTTCGGTTGACGGTACAGATACATGAGCGACGGCGGCGGGCGATAACCCTGCTGGTTCATCGCGAGGCCGCCCATCTGCACGTCATGCCCGTTGGGAGGACCGTAGGAACGATCGGGGCTATGGCACGAAGCACAGGACTGCTGACCGGAGCCCGACAGCGCCGGATCGAAGAAAAGCTGCTTGCCGAGCTGCGCCATCGCCGAAAGCGGAGCGACTGGCGGGCGCTGCAACACCACGGGGTGCGGATTCGCGCCGGTCAGGTTCTCGACGACCTCGCCCACGGCATCGGGCACGTTGGCCGGAAACGCCACGGCGTAGGCACAAAAACCCAGTGCGCCGACCGCGATCACGGCGGCGGCGGCGCGCAGCACGAGCCGCATGGGGCTCGCCGCGCTGCGCGGTTTGGGTGAGGAGGAGCCAGGCGAAGTGGAAAGCTCGGACATGATGCGATCTTTCTGTGCGTAATACGACGAAAAGGAAAAGCCGAACGCCGCGAGCACCCAGCGAACATCGAAGCTGGCGTGCAACGCGGCGAGAGCCACACGACGTGACTACGGCGCGAGGCCGGCCGCCCTGCACGCGCGCACCGCGCGCGTGCAGGCGATCGAACCTCGCGCCGGACGTCGATCACATCGACGGCGCGGAGCTCAACTGCGTGCCCTGCGTACCGTCGAGATACAACACCGGCAAATTACCCGTACCGCCAAGGTTGAGCAGCCCGCGCATGTCACCCGCGGCTGCATCGAACGAACCGCCGCCAAGACGTGCGCCGCCGAGCCAGTTGTCTTCGATGAAGCGCACGACCGACGCTTGATCGATGAACGTGTGGTCGACGTAGTTGGCCTTCGCCCACGGCGAGATCACGACGAACGGAATGCGCGTGCCCGGACCGCAGCGGCCGTTGACCGGCGCGCCCGCGATGCCCGTGGGCTGCGTGCCCGTGCCGCAAACACTGTTGCCGTTGAGCTGGTCGGCCGCGTTCAGCGACGAATGCACCGGTGCCATGTACTGGTGGTCGTACCAGCCGTCCGAGTCGTCATAGGTCACGACGACCGCCGTGTTCTTCCAGTCCGGCTGCTGCATCAGGAAGTTCACGACCTTGGTCACGAACTGCTGCTCGTCGAGCGGGTCCGAATAGCCCGCGTGCGCGTCCTGAGCGGCCGGCGCCTTGAGGAAGCTCACCGACGGGAAGTTGCCCGCCTTCACAGCCGCGAAGAAGTCGTCCGAGTCGTACTGGTGGTTGGCCGGGTCCAGCGTCTTGCCGTCCGTTTCGAGCGTCGAACCAATGGCCGCCGTCGAGCTCGGGCGCAAGTGCTGCGGGTTCGCCGTCGTCTTGAAGTACTGGAACCAGTTGTGGTGCGGGCTGTAATCGGCGGTCGCCGCGTTCACGGCCGTTGCGACCGTGCTGCGCAGGCAGCCCGTCGTGCCGTTGGCGTTGACCGTCTGCAGGTTGAAGCCGCCCATGAAGCCGCCCCACGTGATCTTCTGCGCGTTCAGCAGGTCGCCGATGTTCTGGGCGTTGATCATGCCCTGGTCGGTCTTGCTCGAGCACGTGTCGTAGCCCGGGTCCACGTCGCCCATCATCGTCAGGCCGCCTGCGCCGTCTTCGATGTAGTACGTGGGCACGGCCACCGTCGAAGGCAGCTTCGACGTGTTCACGAGTTCGAGGCCGTTGGTCTGGCCCGACACGACTTCGAGGGCGCCCGGCGTCGACGGACCGTAGGTCGTGGTCCATGCGTTGTCGCTCATCGCGAACTTCTGCGCGTAGTTCCACAGCGCCGTGACGGTGTTGCCGTCGTAATAGCCCATCACCTGGCCCTTCGTGCCGAAGGCGCCGGCGCCGCCGCTCGTGCCCTTACCCGTGTAGGTCGGGAACAGGTCGAGCAAACCGTTGTCGCCGGCCTGCTGCTCGGCCGTGTAGGCGTGGTTCTGGTCGGCCGTCGCGGCCTGCGTGCGGTCGAGACGGAACGGCGCCGCAGCGTTCGCGCCGTTGAGCGTCGTGCTCGCGTTGCCGTTCGAGTTGATCAGCGCGGCGGTGAGACCGTTGACCGTCGGCGTGCCCGAAGCGGCCGTGAAGGCCGGCTCGCCGCTCGGGTTCGTGGCGTTCGGGTAGGTCGCGAAGTAGTGGTCGAACGAAACGTTCTCGCCGTAGATCACGACGAGGTGCTTGATCGGCGTGGCCGTCGTCAGCGCGTCTTGCGCCGACACGGCAGCGGCTGCAGAAGTCCCCGAATTCGAATTGCTGCTGCCGCAGGCAAACAGAGCGGCAGCGAGGCCCGCACAAGGCAGGGCGAGTAGTGCTCGGCGATACAACATGTAGTTATGCTCCATCGATTGTTTGAGTTGCTTATTTTTAGAGTCCTGCGGACGCGGCGCGCACAAGTGCGCCCTGCCGCCACGCCTTCAGGCGGGCCCCGTGCATTCTGCGAACGGGCCCCCATGCGCCTTACATCAGAGCGAGCGCATTACAACATCGCAACATGACTACACGGCGACCGTTTAATTTCCGATTACTTTCATCGAATTTCAAAATCGAAAGAATCGTGCAAAGGACCGTGTGTGCGAGAGTCCAGATTCGGCCCTGGATTCGGAGCATGCGCAGGGCCGGGGTTCAGCCCATTGCACTCCGTGCGGCGCGAGCTATAACTGAAATCACAGTGCGGATGTTCTCTGCGCGCCCGCTCGCCCCTTCTTCTTGCGTCGCGCCGCACTGTGCCGCCCCCGAATGCGTGGGCGCGCTTCCTTCGTGAGCAGTGAGCTAAGACGTTCGGCAGCCGTGCGCTGCGCGCAGGCATCCCGACTTTCCAGATGAGTGTGCGGCTTAAGGCCATGCCTTTCGCTCGCGCGCACCTTCGCCGCGAACTCGCTTCGCAGCTATTGCGCAGTGACTCTGTCGCCGCCGCGAAGGCGCACTCACGAACTCGAGAAAGGAGGTTGATATGACATTACGCCTGGCATTGATCGCCACATGCGTGGCGGCCGTGGCAGCCGTTGCGCCCGGCACGGCGCGCGCGAAGGACGAGCCCGTTTCGCAGGAGCGCGCGCATCAGACGATGACCGATGACGCCGATGCTTCGGCTCAGGCCAGCACCGACATGTCGTACGGTGGCACGCCCGATACGCACAGCGCTTCGGGCCATCGCACGGGCAAGATGTGCTGGCCGCGTCCCGACTGCGACGTGTTTTCTGGCCACTGAGGTTTGGCCGCTGGGTTTTGGCCACTGCACCACGGCCGGTGAACGAGCGCCGATGAACCCGAGGCGGCGGCGCGCAAGATCCGCCGCCCTCGCCATTGAATCCTTCGACGCCTGCGCGCGGGCTTACCGCCGCTTCACGCGCGCCGGGCGAAGCCCACCGCGCGCCATGTAAACAGCGCGCCCGCCAGCATCAGCAGGCTCGTGCCGAGGAACACGGCGCGCATGCCCAGATGCCCGCCTACGAAGCCGCCGATCAACGGTCCGACCACCTGTCCCGCGAACTGCGCCGATACCGAATAGCCGAGCACGCTGCCCGCCGCATGGTCCGGCGCGCTGTGACGGATCACCGTCGCGATGCACGGCAGCAGCGCCGCGAGCGACACGCCCATGAGAAAACGCAGCGCGACGAGCTGCCAGCCCGCCGTGACGAACGCCTGCGGCACGAGCAGCAATGCCGAGGCCGCCAGCGCCACGACGATCACCTTCGCGTGCCCCACGCGGTCTGCCATGCGCCCGAGGCGCGACGCCGCGACGATGCTGCCGAGCGCCGCCGCCGACATCGCGAGGCCCGCGACGAAGGTCACGCGCGCGGGGTCGTGCACGAGCGTCGCCACGTACACGGTGATGATGGGCTCGATCGACATATTGGCGAGCATCAGCAGCATGCCGGTCACGAGCATGGCGACGATCGGGCGCTTGTCGGGCAGCGCCGACCAGCCGCCCTTTGGCGCTGTGTGCGCAACGCGTGGGGGGCGCGGCGCTTCCTTCACGAACACGCAGGTCGCAATGAAGGCCGCGAAGATCGTGGCACCCGCGGCCAAGAACGTCGCGCGCAAACCGATGAGCGGCGGCAGCGAGCCGCCCAGCAGCGGCCCGATGAGATTGCCCGCCATGACGCCCGACGACAGCACGCCGAGCGCCCATGCCGAACGGTGACGCGGCGTTTGCGTGGCGACGAGGATGGTTGCGCCCGACGAATAGCCGCCCGCGAAACCCGCGAGCAAACGCAGCGCGACGAGCTGCCAGATATTGCGCGACATGCCGATGAGCGACATCGTGATCGCCATGCCGAGGCTCGCGCGCACGAGCATGGGCTTGCGGCCGTAGCGGTCACCGAGTCGCCCCCACACGGGCGCAACGAGCGCAGCCGTGAAGAACGTCGCGCTGTACGCAATGCCCGACCACTGCACGATCGCCGCGTGACCGCGCACGCCCAGTTCCTCGACGTAGAGCGGCAGGAACGGCAGCATCAGCGTCATGGCGACGAGCGTCGTGAACGAGCCCACCACGCAGACCGCGAGATTGCGCTGCCAGTGCTGCGCGACAGCGGCTTCGTGCGGGTCTTCGGGCGGCGCCCGCTTCGTGCTGCTAACGGCAGGCGTTCCTGGGGGCGAAGAAGCGGGAGTCGAGTCGGACGCCCCGGCGCGATCGCGTGGCGGATCGTCGGGGTCTTCGGCGCGGGAGGTCATCGGCGGATTGAGGCAGCGGCGAGCAACGCGCTTCGCCCGCTTGCCGGGTGAAGTCGCTAGCGGCCTACATTAAGCGAAGCGCGCCGTGCCTGTCAATTTTTAAGCGTCCGCCGAAGATAGGTGTTCAGTCGCGCTTGCCGTCTATTGCACGGCGGTCTGCAACAGCCCTACCACGCGCTGCAGCGGCACGAGCACTTCGGTGTCGATGCCATAGAGCGGGCCAAGCGTCTGCGAAACGTCGCGATAGTCAAGCCGCGCGTGCCCTTCGTTGTCTTCCCAGATCACCATGCGCAGCGGCAACTCCACCGCCGCATGCGGGTTGGCCGCCATGACGGGCGTGCCTGCCTTCGGGTTGCCGAACAGGATGAGACGCGTGCGGCGCAGGTTGAGCCCCGCGGTCTCGGCAGCTTCGCGCTGGTCGACGTCGGCGAAGATATCCGCACCCGCCTTGGCCAGCGCGGTCTTCAGGCGCGCGATCGTCGTGTCGAAGTCGTGGGCGCTCTTGAGCGACAGCACGGACGAGGGATGTTGCCCGTATTCGGCCATGACAAACTCCTCCTTTGGCGCACGGCCCGCGCGAATGCGCGATGCATGCAACGGCACTTTATCCCAGAATTCACAGCGGATGATCCAGGGCGCGCGCGGGGAGGATTCAGGTGCACGGCTTCGCGGCACGCGTCTACTTCGCGGCGTGCGATTGGGTGTGCGATTGGGTGTGCGATCGGGCGGCGTGCGCCGCGTCGCGGGGCCACGCACGCCACCACACCCACGCCGCGCCTGCCGAGAGCACGGCGGCGATCAGCAGATTCTCACGCATCCCCGTGCCAATCGACCCGCGCCCTGCGATCATGGCGCCCGCCACGGCCACGCCAAACGCCGAGCCAGTCTGCCGCGCGGCGTTGAGCACGCCCGCCGCAATGCCGGCGCGGCCCTGATCGACCGTCGCCATGAGCGCCGCCGTGACTGCGGGCATGCACAGGCTCGCGGCAAAACCGATGGCCGGCAACGGCGTGGCCAGCACGTCGTAGCGCGTCGCCGTCCCACACGCCGCCGCGCCGAGATAGCCCGCTGCCGCGAGCAGGCACGCGAGCGCGACGAGTGCGCGCGGCCCGAGCCACGCTACCGCGCGCCGCGAAAGCAGACTGCCGAGCGGCACCACCACGGTAAGCGGCAGAAAAGCGAGGCCCGCGCGCAACGGCGCGTAGCCGCGCTCCTGCTGGAAATACAGGCTGAGGCCGAATAGCAGACCGTAGAACGTGAACGCCGAAATCATCGAGACCAGCACCGCCGCGCTGAACACGGGCTCGCGGAAGAACCCGAGCGGTAGCATCGGTTGCGCGCGGCGCTTTTCGAGCGCGACGAATGCGATCGCCGCCGCGCTCGCCAACGCGAGGCCGCCCGCGACGAGCGGCGCATGCCAACCCTGTGCAGGCGCCTCGATGATGGCCGCGTTGAGCAGCGCGAGCGCCGCGATGGCCGCGGCCTGACCCGCGAGATCGAGCCGGCGCGGCGCGCCTGAACGTGGCTGCGGCGCCACGCGCGCGGCCATGACGATGCCGGCGAGGCACACCGGCACGTTGAGGAGAAAGATGCTGCGCCAGCCAACGAGCCCGATCAGCACGCCGCCCAGCAACGGGCCCGCCGCCATCGCGACGCCGCCGAGGCCAGCCCAGACGCCGAACGCGGCGGCGCGCTCGCGCGCGTTGGTGCACGCGCCGTTGATGAGCGCCATGGAAGCCGGCACGAGCAATGCCGCACCCACACCCTGCACCACACGCCCGAGCGTGAGCAGCGCAAGGCTCGGCGCGGCGCCGCACAATGCCGAGGCCACGGTGAAGACCGCGAGCCCGGCCATGTAGACGTGACGTGCGCCGAGCCGGTCGCCGAGCGTGCCGCCCGAGAGCAGCAGGCTCGCGAACGTGAGCGTATAAGCGTTCACGACCCATTGCAGGCCGGACACGCCGCCCGCGAGACTTGCGCCGATGCGCTCCAGCGCGACATTGACGATCGAGGTATCGAGGATCACCACGACATAACTGATGCTCGTGGCCCAAAGCACCCGGCGTTGCTGTTCGCTGCTGTGCGTGTTGCGCGTGTTGCGCGTGTTGTGCGTCTGCATAGGCTCTCCCGCTGCGGCGGCGCGCATTGGCCGCCGGTTACGAGCCCAGTATCGGGCGCGCGGCCGGGGCGATGCTTCGATGCGTGTCGAAACATGCGACCCTGCTTGCGCGCTACGCTACGTGTATGTCCTGGAGAAACGCATGAATGGCATGAACATGCAGCCGAGGGTATCCGCCACGGCCTTTCTGATCGCCGACCCCGCGCGGGCCGCGATGCTGATGGCGCTCGCCGACGGCCGCGCCCTGCCCGCCGGGGAACTGGCTTACGCGGCCGGCGTGACCGCGCAAACCGCGAGCAGCCATTTGGCGAAGCTGCTGGACGGCGGCCTGCTCGCCGTAGAAAAGGAAGGCCGCCACCGCTACTACCGGCTCGCGGACGCCCAGGTCGCCACCTTGCTCGAAAACCTGGCGACAGTCGGCGCGCACGCGCCGGTGCGACGCAAGCCGCTTGGCCGCGAGGCGCAGAACCTGCGCTTCGCGCGCTGCTGCTACGACCATCTCGCGGGCCAGGTGGGCGTAGCGCTAACGGCGCGCCTCGCGGATACCGGGCTCATCACCGCCGAAGCCGACAAACGCTTCGCAGTGACGCCCGCGGGCGCGGCGTGGTTCGGCGAACTCGGTCTCGACGTCGCCGCGCTCAAGCCGGGGCGTCATGGCATTGCGCGCCAATGTCTCGACTGGACCGAACGCCAGCATCACCTGGCCGGGCCGCTCGGCGTGGCCTTTCTCACGCTGCTGTGCGAGCGCGGCTGGATGCGGCGCGCGAAAGCGTCGCGCGCGGTGCAAGTGACGCCGCGCGGCTGGATCGATCTGCGCGAGCGGCTGGGCCTGACACCCGAATTGCTAGCCGCCCACGCAGATGATTCGAATGACTAACTAATCTCGCCTCGTCACGCCGCGAGAAACCGCTGCGCGAGCCGAACCCAGCACGCCGCGCCAAGCGGTAGCACGTTGTCGTTGAAGTCATAGCCGGGGTTGTGCACCATGCAGCCGCCGAATTCCCCTTCGCCGTTGCCGAGCAGCAGGTAGCAACCCGGCACCGCGCCCAGCATCCACGCGAAGTCCTCGCTGCCGTTCAAGCCCTTGGGCGCCTGCATGACCACATTGTCCTCGCCCACCAGCTCCGCGCAGACCTGCTGCGCGAGCGTGGTTTCTTCCGGCGTGTTGACCATCGGCGGCGTGAGTTGCCGGTAGTCGATCAGCGCCTCTACGCCGTGCGCCTGTGCCGTGAGCGCCACGATCTCGCGCACACGCGCTTCCACGAGCGCACGCGTTTCGGCGCGCGCCGCGCGGATGTTCAGGCCGAGCGTGACCGTCTCCGGAATCACGTTGTGGGTCGCGCCGCCGCGAATGAAGCCCACGGACACCACCGCGGATTCGTCGGGCGCCACGTTGCGCGCCACGATGGTTTGCAGCGCGGTCACGAGCGCCGCCGCGGCCACGATGGGGTCCTTCACGCGGTGCGGCATCGCGCCGTGGCCGCCCACGCCCTTGAGCGTCACGTCGGCCACGTCCGATGAAAGGCTCACCGACCCCGGCAGCACGCGGAACGTTCCCGCCGGCACCCCAGGCATGTTGTGCAGCGCGTACACGGCGTCGCACGGAAAGCGCTCGAAGAGGCCGTCTTCGATCATCGCCTTCGCGCCGCACAGGTTCTCTTCGTCGGGCTGGAAGATCAGGTTGAGCGTGCCGTCGAAATCGCGCCGCTCCGCCAGCGTTTTCGCGGCGGCAAGCAGGATGGCCGTGTGGCCGTCGTGGCCGCACGCGTGCATTTTGCCGGGCGTCTGGCTCGCATACGGCAGGCCCGTGTTCTCGACGATCGGCAGTGCGTCCATGTCGGCGCGAATGCCAAGACGCCGCTTGCCGTCGCCCACCTTGAGCTGCCCCACCACGCCGCTCTTGCCGATGCCGGTATGCACCTCGTAACCCCACTTCTCCAGCAGCATGGCGACGAGCTTCGCCGTTGCGCCCACTTCGAAGCCTAGTTCGGGCTGCGAATGAATCTGGCGGCGAATGCCGATGAAAGTCTCGGCGTCGATCTCGATCTCGGGCAGCAAGGTGGGCAGCAACTGGAACGGGGTGAGCGACGGTTCACGTTTCATGAGGATTCCGTTATTCGTGTGATGGATCGAAAGGCGGGAGACTGCGAACCACGCATCGTCAGCCGACGCGCTGCTCGCGAATCGCGCCGATGGCGAACAGCGAGATGAACCCGCAAACGACGAGGTAGATCGCAGGCGACAGCGGATTACCGGTTTTCGCGAGCAGCCACGTGACGATGAACTGCGAGCTGCCGCCGAACACCGTCACGCCCACGCTATAGATGACCGAAAGGCCGCTCGCACGCACATTGGCGGGGAGCATTTCCATCAGCATCAGCAGCATGGGCGTGGAGCCGAGATTCGCGGCGGCGGTGATCATGACCGAGAGCGCGAGCACGAGCGGCACGCTCGGCATGCGCGTCATCAGCCAGAACGCGGGCACGATGGCCACGATGTTGAAGAGCAGCGCGCCCAGCACGAGCCGCTTGCGGCGCGCGAGGCGGTCGGCAAGACGCCCCGAGACGAGCGAGGCGACGAGCATCGTGAGGCCCGTGGCGCAGCCCGACAGCAGCGAGAGCGAGGGCGGCATCTTGAGCACGCGGATCATGTAGGTCGGCATGAAGAACACCACGAGATACATGCCCACCGTGCCCGCCGTGATCGAGAGAATGCCGAGGCCCACTTTCGCGCCGTGCTCGCGCATGAGCGTGCCGAGCGGGCTGGGTGCGTCGGGCTCGGCCTCGTGGGTTTCGTCGAGTTTCGCGCGGATATAGAGGCCCACCGGCGCGATCAGGAGACCGCCCAGGAACGGCAGACGCCAGCCCCAGTTCTCCAGCGCCTGCGGCGAGAGCGTGGCGTAGAGCACCGCGCCCGTGAGCGCGCCGACGAGCGCCGCGATGCCCTGGCTGCCCAGCTGCCAGCTCACGCGAAAGCCGCGCTGCCCCACTTCGCCCGATTCCATCAGCATGGCCGTAGAAGCGCCGATTTCACCGCCGAGCGAGAAGCCCTGCAGGAGCCGCCCCGCGAGGATCACGAGCGAGCCCATCACGCCGGCCTGCGCATAGGTAGGCGCAAGCGAGATGCACAGCGTGCCCGCCACCATCAGCGCGATGGTCAGCGTCATGGCGGCCTTGCGCCCGCGCCGGTCGGCGTAGCTGCCGATCACGAGGCCGCCCAGCGGGCGCATGAAGAAACCGATGCCGAACGTCGCCACGGCGAGCAGCAGCGAGCCGTAAGGACTGTCGGAAGGGAAAAAGAGCCGGCCGATCAGGAGCGCGAAAAAGCTGTAGACCGTGAAGTCGTACATTTCGAGCGCATTGCCGATCGAGCACGCGGCGATCAGGCGGAACTGGCTCTGGCGAGTGGCCGCGGGCGGCGCGATCGGGGCGGTGGCGCTGAGCGTTGCGTCATTCATGGCGGATCTCCGCGAGCGGTGGAGCGATAGGAATGGGAACCGGCCGAACGATATTCAGGCCGCTCTCATTTTTGAAAGAAGTCACAAATTTTCATCTTGATAACCGGATGGAATCACAGCGAAACGCAACGGCCATCGCGTAAGCACACTGCGTTACAGCCCTCACATGACTAGACAAATTAACGAAACACCCCATTGAATACGCTCGACGCTGAGCCGGCAACGTAATGCCTCACCGCGAGAGCACGGATCTAGCGCAATTACAGGCGGCTTAACAGGGTTATCCATGAGCCCGGATTTCTGAAATTCCCTTGCGCTCAAATTCTTTTCTCTCCATGCTTGTCTATGCAAGTCGAACGAACGCAAGAACGTCCCCACGGGTCCACGATACCCACCGACAAAGGAGCATGGTCATGCAGGCGAAGTACACCCGGCTGGCAAAAGCGCTGATCGGCGCTGCACTCGGCGTCACGCTGCTTGGAAGCGGCAGTGCCGGCGCGAAGGAATGGAAAAGCGTGACGATCGCGCTCGACGGCAGCTATGCCCCCTGGAACCTCACCCTGCCCGGCGGCAAGCTTGGTGGCTTCGAACCCGAACTCGTCGAAAACCTGTGCGCGCGTGCACAGATTCAGTGCAAGCTCGTGGCGCAGGACTGGGACGGCATGATTCCCGGCCTCCAGGCCGGAAAGTTCGATGTCCTGATGGATGCGATCTCGATCACACCCGACCGCGAGAAGATCATTGCCTTCTCGAAGCCCTATGCGGCTACCCCGGCAACGTTCGCCGTGTCCGATCCGAAGATCCTGCCGAAGGGCGGCCCGAACACGACGCCCCTGAAGCTCGACGCCGACTCGCGCAGCAACGCGCCCGCCATCGAGTCGATGCGAAAGGCGCTGAAGGGCAAGACGATCGGCATCCAGTCGGGCACCGTCTATACGGGCTTCATCAACGCCAACTTCAAGGACGTCGCGTCGGTGCGCGTGTACAAGACCGCACCCGAGCGTGACCTCGATCTCACGAACGGCCGCATCGACGCCACGTTCGACGACGTGACCTACTACACCGCCAACGCCGACAAGTCGCCCGTGGTGATCGCCGGCACGATGATCTCCGGCCCGATCTGGGGTCCGGGCGAAGGCCTCGCCTTCCGCAAGCAGGACGCCGACCTGAAGGCGAAGTTCGACACCGCGATCACGGCGGCGCTCGCCGACGGCACCGTGAAGAAACTCGCCCTGAAGTGGTTCAAGACCGACGTGACGCCATAAGCGCCGCATCCTGGCCGTACGCGCGCCGCTTCTGGCGCGCGCCTTCGCTTCCCGACCCGCCTGGATCCAAGCCATGTCTCTGTTATCGCTATTCAACACACTCGGCCTCGGGCCGGACGGCTGGGGTAGCGTGCTGCTCCTCGGCGCGTTGATGACCGTTGTCCTGACGCTCGCCGCACTGGCAATCGGCGCGGTGTTCGGTGCGCTCATCGCTGCCGCGAAACTCTCGCGCCTGCGCGTGCTGCGCGTCTTCGGCGACTTCTACACGACCGTCTTTCGCGGCGTGCCCGAACTGCTGGTCATCTATCTGTTCTATTTCGGCGGCTCCTCGCTGGTCACCACCGTCGGCCAGTGGTTCGGCGCCGAAGGTTTCGTGGGCGTGCCGCCCTTCGCCGTCGGCGCGTTCGCCGTCGGCATGATTTCGGGCGCGTATCAGGCCGAGGTCTATCGCGCAGCCGTGCTCGCGGTGGCGCGCGGCGAACTCGAAGCCGCTCGCGCAGTCGGCATGCCGACGCTGACCCTGTTCCGGCGCATCCTGATCCCGCAAGTGCTGCGCTACGCGTTGCCCGGCATCGGCAACGTCTGGCAACTGAGTCTCAAGGACTCCGCACTGATTTCGGTCACCGGGCTCGCCGAGCTGCTGCGTGCAAGCCAGATCGCGGCCGGCTCGACGCATCAGTACTTCCTCTTCTTTGTCGTTGGCGGTCTGCTCTATCTCGCCATGACGGGCCTGTCGAACCGCGTCTTCGGTCGAGCCGAAGCGATCGTCGGCCGCTCATTCAAGCGCAACTTCGCGCGCAACTGATCCGGGAGCGCTCAATCATGACTATCGATTTCGCGTTCCTGCTCGACACGATGCGCCAGCTCATCGGCGCGGTGCCAACAACGCTCGGTCTTTTCTTCGCGTCGCTCGTGCTGGGCGGCCTGCTCTCGCTCGTGATCGTCACGATGCGCGTCTCGCCCCACTGGCTGCCGAATCGCTTTGCACGCGCATACATCCTCGTGTTTCGCGGCTCGCCGCTGCTGATCCAGATGTTCCTCGTCTACTACGGCCTCGGACAGTTCGGCGTGATTCGCGAAAGCTTTCTGTGGCCGGTGCTGCGAGAGCCCTATGTCTGCGCAGTCCTGTCGCTCGCGCTGTGCACGGCGGGATATACGGCCGAAATCATCCGCGGCGGCCTCATGGCCGTGCCCGTCGGGCAAATCGAAGCCGGTTACTCGATCGGCCTTTCCGGCTTCGCCCTGCTGCGCCGCGTGATCGGGCCGATCGCGCTGCGCCAGTGCCTGCCCGCGTATTCGACGGAAGCGGTGCTGCTCGTCAAGTCGACGGCGCTGGCCAGCCTCGTCACGGTTTGGGAAGTGACGGGCGTTGCGCAGCAAATCATTCAGCAAACGTATCGCACCACCGAGGTGTTCACCTGCGCGGCGCTGATCTATCTGTTCCTGAACTTCGTCGTCGTGCGCGTGATCGGCTTCGTCGAACAACGCCTGTCGCGCCACCTGCGTGCGGCGCCGCCCGCCGTAAGCAAGCCCGCCGCGCCGCTCGAAGCTCGCCGCGCCGCATCGTGACCCGCCGCCTTATCTGGAGAGATTGATGAATACCTCTACACCCATTGCGCTGTCGGTGCGCAACATCCACAAATCGTTCGGTGACCATCACGTCCTGAAGGGCATTTCGCTCGACGCTCACGAAGGCGACGTGATTTCGATTCTCGGCGCGAGCGGCTCGGGCAAGAGCACGTTCCTGCGCTGCCTGAACCTGCTGGAGACGCCGGACGACGGTTCGGTCGCGCTCGCGGGCGAGGAACTCAAGATGAAGCGCCGCAGCGACGGCAAACTGCAACCGGGCGACCGGCGCCAGGTCGACCGCGTGCGCTCGCAGCTCGGCATGGTGTTTCAGAACTTCAACTTGTGGTCGCACATGACCGTGCTGGAGAACCTGATCGAAGGGCCGATGCGGGTGCTCAAGCGCAGCCGCGCCGAGTCGATCGAAGAAGCCGAAGCGCTGCTCGCCAAGGTCGGTCTCGCGGACAAGCGCGGCCACTATCCGGCGCATCTGTCGGGCGGCCAGCAGCAGCGTGTCGCGATTGCGCGCGCGCTTGCCATGCATCCCAAGGTCATGCTGTTCGACGAACCGACCTCGGCGCTCGATCCGGAGCTGGTCGGCGAAGTGCTGCGCGTGATGCGCACGCTCGCCGCCGAAGGCCGCACGATGCTCGTCGTTACGCACGAGATGGGCTTCGCGCGTCACGTTTCGAATCGCGTGATGTTCCTGCATCAGGGCCAGGTCGATTCGGACGGCACGCCAGACGAGGTCTTCGGCGAACTGAAGTCGGAGCGCTTCCGGCAGTTCGTATCGAGCCATCAGGACCGCAACGCTCACTGAACCCACGCGACGCACACGCTCTCATGACAATCGTACGTACCCAGAATCCGCTCGACTGGCGCGCCATCGCCGCCGTTGCCGCAGGCGAGCCGCTGCTGCTCTGCGCCGATGCGCAGGCGAACATTCGTAGCGCCCGTGCGCTCGTCGAACAGATCGTCGCGCGCAGCATCCGCGCGTATGGTGTGAACACAGGCGTTGGCGCATTGTGCGACGTGGTCGTCTCGCAAAACGAACAGCACGACCTCTCGCACAACATCCTGATGAGCCACGCGGTCGGCGTAGGCGAGCCGCTCGGCGCAGAGGAAACGCGCGCGATCATGGCTGCCGCCATCAACAACTTCGCACATGGACATTCGGGTGTGCGACTCGAAGTCGTCGAGCGGCTCGCCACGCTGCTGGAGGCGAATTGCCTGCCTGAAGTGCCAGCGTTCGGTTCCGTCGGCTATCTGAGTCACATGGCGCACATCGCGCTCGTTTGCGTGGGCGCTGGACACGTGCGCTGGAACGGCGAGCGCCTGAGCGGCGCACAAGCCCTGCAGCGGCTCGGCTTGCAGCCCCTGTCGCTCGAAGCGAAGGAGGGACTGAGCCTCGTGAACGGTACGCCGTGCGTGACCGGGCTCGCCGCGCTCGCCCTGCACCGCGCCGAGCGCTTGCTCGACTGGGCGGACGTCGTTGCTGCGATGAGCTTCGAGAATCTCGGCGGCCAGATCGCCGCGTTCGACACCCATTCGCTTGCGTTTCGTGTGTCGCCGGGCCTGGCCCGCGTGGGCGAGCGCCTGCGCGCGGCACTCGCCGGCAGCTCGCTGCTCGAAGCGTCTCTCGGGCGGCGCACGCAAGACCCGCTCAGCGTACGCACGATTCCGCACGTGCACGGCGCCGCGCGAGACACATTCGCCGCAACGGCCGAAGTCGTGAACCGCGAGCTGGCCTCGGTGACCGACAATCCGATCGTTGCCGGCACGCCGGAATCGCCCCGGGTGTACTCGCAGGCGCATGCGGTCGGCGCCTCGATCGCACTCGCCATGGACAGTCTTGCCACCGCGATTGCGCAAGTTGCGGCGATGGCCGAACGCCGTCTCGACCGTCTGGTGAACCCGCTCGTGAGCGGCCTGCCCGCCTTCCTCGCGCACGCATGCGGCACGCGTTCGGGTTTCATGATCGCGCAGTACACGGCGGCGTCGCTCGTCGCGCAGAACCGCCGTGAAGCCGCACCCGCGAGTCTCGACGGCGGCGTGACATCGGGGCTTCAGGAAGACCATTTGTGCCACGCAACGCCGGCCGCGCTGAAGGCGCTCGCGGTCATCGAGAACAGCAACCGCATTCTCGGCATCGAACTGCTCGCTACGGCGCAAGCCTACGATCTGCAGCCGCTCGCTGCGGCGCGCGCGCCCTACACGGACGCGCTTTACGCCAGCGTGCGCGCCACGCTGCCGACCTATCGCGACGACCGCCCGCTCTCGGACGACATGACTTTCGCGTTTCGCCTCGTGGCCGACGGCGCACCGCCGCCGCTTCCCGGCCCGACGGGTGACGGCGCGAGGACCCGCTCGCGGGAAACGGAGCTGGACACGCTTCCGGTCGTGCACCATGCGGTGCGCAATGCGACAGCCCCGGCGGGAAGCGCGGTTCACGGCACTGTCGGCGTCTGAAGCGAGGTCAGCCATGAACGCGCCCTCTTCGCTCATCGACACTTCGACGCGTGGCGCGACAGCGCACAAGGTCGCTCCAGCTTATGAACAGATCAAGCGCTACGTGGTCGATCGAATCACGGACGGGACCTGGAAGCCGGGTGAAGCCATTCCGTCCGAAACGGAGCTTGTCAAGGAATTCGGCGTTGCGCGCATGACCGTATCGCGCGCGTTGCGCGAACTGTCGGCCGAGCACGTGCTCAGACGCGTTCAGGGCGCGGGAACGTTCGTCGCGTCGCGCGACGTCGAATCGACGGTCCTCGAGGTCCGCAACATCGCCGACGAAATCGCCGCGCGCGGTCACCGGCACAGCGCGCGGGTGCTCACGCTGGAAGCAAGCTCGAACGATCAGGCGATGGCCGCACTCGAGCTTGGTGGCGGTTCCGTGTTCCATTCGCGTATCGTCCACTACGAGGAAGACGAAGCGATTCTGTACGAGGACCGCTATGTGAACCCGCATGTGTTTCCGGGGTATCTCGAGCAGGACTTCACGCTCGAAACGCCGAATCACTACATGATGCGGCTCGCGCCAGTGCAACGCGCGGAGTTCCGCATCTATGCGCAAAAACCGGACGCGGATATCCGCCGCCATCTTGCGATGAATATCGGCGAGCCCTGCTTGCTGATGTGGCGGCGTACGTGGGTCGGCAGTGCCGTTGCGACGGCTGTCGAGCTTTGGCATCCGTCTTCGCGTTTTCATCTGGTCGGCAAGGTATCGGGATAACACCGGGGATAACACCGGGCATACCAGACTGCGCTCCGCGCCTCGCCAAGTCGTGCAACGTTTAGAATCTCTTCCGATTGGAGAACGTTGGAGCCCCACGGATGAAACTGCACCAGTTGCGCGTCCTGCTCGCGCTCGCGCAGCACGGCAGCATGCACGAGGCTTCGCGCAGCCTGCACATTTCGCAGCCGGCGCTTTCCAAGGCCATTGCGGAACTGGAGCGCGAACTGGGCGTGACGCTCATGTCGCGCTCGGTGCGCGGCGTGAGCCTCACGAATTACGGGCGCGCGCTCGCGAAGCGCGCGAGCGTGGTCGAACAGGAATTGCGCCACGCGCTGGAAGATATCGAAGGCATGCGCGGCCATGCCGAGGCGCAATTGAACATCGGCTTTTCCGCGGTGGCATCGAGCGGGCCATTGCCCGAATCCATCGCCGCGTTTCGCGCGCGCTTTCCGGGCGTGGAGGTGCATGCCTACGAAATGCGGCCGCAGCAGATACTCGAAGGGTTGCGCGAAGGCCGCCTCGACCTCGCGTTGATCTCGACGAACAGCGGCCCTGGCACGAGCGCGTTTCAGTGGGAGCCGCTCTTTTCCGTGGGCATGGTGCTCGCCACGCGCCCCGGCCATCCGCTAGCGGGTACGACGCGCCTGCGCGATCTGCTCGAGGCCGACTGGCTCACGCTCGACCCGCTGGACGATCCCGGCAGCCCGCTCGCGAGCCTCATGCGCCTCCATCGCCTCGAGATGCCGAGGCGCATCGTCCACAGCGTGTCGAACCTGCTCGGCCTGCAACTCGCGACCTGCACGGATGTGATCAGCATGTGGTCGGATTTCGTGTTCTACGGCATGAGCGGGCCGCTCGTCCTCAGGCGCGACGCGTTGCACACGCTGCCCATCCGCGACGAGTTGCCGGACTTCCATGTGTTCATGGTGTACCGGTCCACGGACCTGATGACCCAGGTGTGCACCGAGTTCAGCAAAGAGGTGCGCCATCGCTGCCGCACGATGGTCCCGCCGCGCGACGCCGCGCTCGGCACGGCGCGCACGCGCAAAACGACAGGCGCGGCAGCGAAGTAACGTTTAGAACGCTAGCGTTGCGAATTCCGGGGTTCAGCCCTGCGCTCGGGCTGTATTACGCACCCGCCTCGCGAGCCCGTGCGAGCACGTCGAGATTGCCCTCGCCGAAGCCGTGGTGGCCGCTGCGCTGCACGACTTCGAAAAAGATCTCGCCGGGATGGCGTTTGGCAAACGTCTGGAAAAAGAGCCTCGGCACGCCGTCGTCGCCAATCTCGCCATCGATCAGCACGTGACGCTTGCGCAAGGCTTCCAGGTCCACGCCGTGGCCGGGCAAACGCGCATCCACGGTGTCGTAGTAAGCGGGCGGCGGCTCGACGAACTCCACGCCATTGGCTTTGAGCGCATCGACGCTCGCGAGGATGTCGTCGCTGGCAAGCGCGATATGCTGCACGCCTTCACCGGGATGCTCGGGCAGATAGTCGTGCAATAGCTCCGTGCGCCGCGTGCCTTCCTCATAGACAGGAATGCGCAATTCGCCATCGGGCGACACCATCACGCGCGACTCCTCGGACACATGCCAGTTCGCGTTGATCTCGTGGATCTCGCGGAAATGCAGCAGGTCGCGGTAGAAGTCGAGCCATTCCCCTATGCGCCCCGCGCCCACCGTTTGCGTGAGGTGATCCACTCGCGTGAGGCCGGTGCCGCCGTGATCGAGATCGGTATGCGCCGTGGCGACGTCGATGGGCCGGAAGTCGATGTCGAAGATCGAAATGTCGCCCACGCCGCCGCGCTGGCCGCCGCGTCCGCGCCAGCGGTCGATGAAATAGAGGTGCGAATCCCCAATGCCCTGGATCGCGGGAATGTGCAGCTCCGCGGGCCCCAGGCGCTCGCCTTCGAACGCCCACGCGCCGAGCGAGATGGCGTGCTTGAACGCGCGCTTCGCATTGTCGACGCGCACGCCGATCGCGCAGATGCCCATGCCGTACTCCTGCGCGTAGCGCGCGGCGAACGAGTCGGGCTCGGCGTTCAGCAGAAAATTCATCCCGCCCTGGCGGTAGAGCGTGACCGCCTTGCTCACGTGGCGCGCGATCGCCTTGAAGCCGAACTGTTCGAAGCGGCGGCCGAGCTCGGCGGGCTCGGGCGCGGCGAACTCGACGAACTCGAGACCGGCCATGCCGAGCGGATTGTCCGCCTGCGGCGGAGGATTAGAGGGGCTGGACATGCAATAGGCTCCTGACGCAAGCGCTGAAACGGATGCTTCGCCGCCGCGCCGCAAACCTGGCGGGCGCGCGAAGCAGCGCGATTTTAACCATTTCGTTCATTTTGACGAAGACCGCCGTACGCGGGCGGTCCACGCGCCATCTCGGTGCAAACCCGCAAAGCGTTCGATAATCGCACGCACTTGGGCGATAATCGCGCAAAACGGCGCCGCCACGCATTGCCGGACCGCGCGGGCCGCCCTATGCTGCGTCTCACGTTTAGCGCATACCGCAGCATGGCACATGCGCAAAAGTCTGGAGACAACTCATGACCCCAAGCCTCGACACCACCGGCTCGCCCGACGCCGCCCCTCTTTCTCCGTCGCGCAGCCAGGCCCGCAAGGCGGCGCTCGGCAGTTTCGTCGGCGCGGTCGTCGACTGGTACGACTTCCTGCTCTACGGCATTGTCGCCGCGCTGGTGTTCAACGTGGCGTTCTTCCCGCAGGTCGGCAGGACGATGGGCACGCTCGCCGCGTTCGCGACCTTCGGCGTGGGCTTCCTGTTCCGGCCGCTCGGCGGCGTCGTGTTCGGCCACTTCGGCGACCGGCTCGGCCGCAAGCGCATGCTCGTCCTGACCGTCATGATGATGGGCCTCTCCACCGTCGCAATCGGCCTCTTGCCGACCTTTGCGACCATCGGCTGGTGGGCGCCCGTGCTGCTCGTGACGATGCGCGCGCTGCAAGGTTTCGCCGTGGGCGGCGAATGGGGCGGCGCTGCCCTCATGGCCGTAGAAAGCGCGCCGAGCGGCAAGAAGGCGTTCTATAGCAGCGGCGTGCAGGTGGGCTACGGCGTGGGCCTTGTGCTCGCCACCGGGCTCGTCGCGCTCCTGAGCCACCTGCTCGGCGAAGCGGCGTTCCGTTCGTGGGGCTGGCGTCTGCCCTTCCTCTTCAGCGTCGTGCTCGTGCTCGTGGGCCTGTGGGTGCGTTCGAGCATGGACGAGTCGCGCGAGTTCGTCGAGAAAGTCGAGCACGGGGACCGCAAGCTCAAGATGCCTGTGCTCGAAGCGCTCACGCGCCACCCCAAGGCCTTTCTGTACATCGTCGCGCTGCGCCTCGCCGAACTCTTCACGATGTATATCGTGACCGCCTTCGCGCTGAGCTATTCGACGACCAACCTCGGCATGTCGCGCGACCTCTTTCTCGGCATCGGCCTCTTCGTGGGCGCGCTGAGCTGCATCACGATCCCCTGCTTCGCGTGGCTCGCCGACCGCCTCGGGCTGCGCCGCATCTACCTCATCGGCGCGTTCATCGGCTTGTTGAGCGCCGTGCCGTTCTTCCTTGCGCTCGAAGCGCGGGCTACGCTCTGGATCGTGATCTTCTCGGTGATGCTCGCGAACATCGCCCACGACATGGTCGTGAGCGTGCAGCAACCGCTCTTCACCGAACTGTTCGGCGCGGAGTACCGCTACAGCGGCGCGGGCGTGGGCTACCAGTTCGCGAGCGTGGTGGGCGGCGGTTTCACGCCGTTCATCGCGGTGGCGCTGGTGGGCGTCGGCGGCGGTTCGTGGCACCTCGTCGCCGCGTATCTGGCGGTTGGCTGCCTGATCTCGCTGATCGTGGCGGCGCGCATGAAGCCGGAGTGAGCGCGCGCAGATCCTTGGCTCGCAAGCCGCAGGCGTTGAATGCCTGCGGCTTTTTCCGTTGTGCAGTACCCGCTCTCGCACGTCGATGAAGAAACCGCCACTGGACCGGCGCGACTGGATCGCCGGGCTCGAAAAAGGCCTCGCGATTCTCGAAGCCTTCGACAGCGAGCACGCGCGCATGACCCCCACGCAGGCGGCCGAGCGCACGGGCCTCTCGCGCACCGCTGCGCGCCGCTATCTGCTCACGCTCGAGTCGCTGGGCTATGTGTATACGGACGGCCGCCTGTACGGCCTCACGCCGCGCGTGCTGCGCGTGGGCTGGTCCTACTTCGATTCGGCGCGCCTGCCGCGCACCGTGCAGCCCTATTTGCAGCAGCTGAGCGCGACGCTCAACGAATCGGCCTATGTGAGCGTGCTCGATGGCTGGGATCTCGTCGTGATCGCGCGCAATGGCGTGTCCCGCGTGATGACCACGGGCTTCGTGCTCGGCGCGCGCGTGCCCGCGCCGCTCATCTCGCCAGGCGTCGTGCTGCTTGCGCACGAGGCCGACCAGGATGCGGTTTCTGCATGGCTCGATACGGTCGAGCTTTCGCCCTTCACGCCGCATACCATCACGAGCGGCGCGCGCCTGCGCGAGAAAATCGGGCGCGCGCGTGTGGATGGCTATGCGCTCATCGAGCAGCAGTTGCAGGTGGGCGTGCGCGGCATTGCCGTGCCGCTGAGGAATCGCATCGGCGAGGTGGTCGCCGCGCTCAGCACCAACATGCCGATGGGCGACGAAAGCCCTGAGGCCGCCCTCCAGCGCGTGTTGCCGCATCTGCAGGAAAGCGCGCTCGCCATGCTCAACGTGCTTTGATTTGCTTTGACGTGCCCTAGCGCTGCGTTAGCGCGGCATTGGCGCCAGCCACGCGCGCGTTGCCCGTGACCGCGAGCCCCGCCGTTGCGAGCGTTTCGCGCGCATGACCGCGTATGTCGTCGACGGCGTATTGTGCATCGGCGTTGCGCACCCATGCACGCACCAGCAAGCGCGCGCCGCCGCCAGACGGGTAGCAGTCCACGGCAACCGTCGGTGCGAGCGTCGTGCCGCTTTGCACACGCGGTTCGGTGGACACCATCTCCTTGAGCTTGCCGATGGCGGCGTCCACCTGATCGCGCCGCGCGAGATCGACGGTGACGTCAATGCGCTGCGTGCCACCGCTGCTGTAGTTGATGACGGGATTGCTCCAGATCTGGCTGTTCGGCACGAATACGACATTGCCGTCGCCGCGCTCGATGCGCGTCGTGAACAGGCCCACTTCGCACACGATGCCGGCCGCCGCGCCGCTGCCTTCGATCACGTCGCCCGCGCGAAACGGGCGCAGCATCAGCAGCATGATGCCCGCGGCGATATTTTGCAGGGTGCCTTGCAGCGCGAGGCCGATGGCGAGACCCGCAGCGCCTAGCGCGGCGAGCACGCTAGCCGTAGCGATGCCCACTTCGCTCAACGCAGCGACGAGCGCGATCACGCGCACGGTCCACGCCGCCATGCCCGCGAGCATCGGTGCGAGCGTCGGATCGGCATGCGAGTGCGCCAGCATGCTCGCGAACACGTGCGCAACGCGATTGGAAACCCACCAGCCCACCACCAGGATCAGCACGGCGACGATCAAATTCATCACGTCGTGCGTCATCGTGGCGAGCAGCGAGGGTTGCAGATGGAAAAGGCGGTTGAAGAAATCGTCCATGATCGGGAATCAAGTGGTTGCGATAGGGAGCGGGGTGCGCGCATTGCGCACCCCAAACAGACAAGCAGCAGTCCGCATGCCCGTAAGCTTTGAAAGCCCCGTCTTCGCACACACTTCAATCCGGCACCATTGCGGGACAATTGCCTGCGTCCGCAACGATCTCCTCATATAGCGAGACTAGAAGTCCACCGCGTCGCGAATGATCGGGCACGTCATGCAATGGCCGCCGCCGCGCCCGCGCCCCAGTTCCGCGCCCACGATGGTCACGACCTCGATTCCGGCCTTGCGCAGCAGCGTGTTCGTATAGGTGTTGCGGTCATAAGCGAACACCACGCCCGGCGACGTGCAAACCAGGTTCGCGCCGCTGTCCCATTGCGTGCGTTCGCGCTGATAGTCGTTGCCGCCCGCTTCCACCACGCGCATCTTCTTGACGCCGAGCGCCGCGCTGACCACTTCCACGAAGGACTTTTTCTCCTGGTGCAGTTCCACACCCGCCGGATGATCGCTGGGCCGGTACGTGAACGTTCGGGTGCGCGCGAGAAAATCCGGCGCGATCAGCACGCAGTCGCGATCGGCAAACGTGAAGACCGTGTCGAGGTGCATGGCCGCACGAATTTTCGGCATCGCGGCCACGATCACCTGTTCGGCCGCGCCCTTCCTGAACAGCGTTGCGGCAAGCTGGCTGATCGCCTGGCGCGACGTGCGCTCACTCATGCCGATCAGCACGGTCTTGTTGCCGATGGGCATGACGTCGCCGCCTTCGAGCGTCGCCATGCCGTGGTCCACCGTAGGGTCGCCCCACCACTCGTTGACCTTGCCCGCAAAGTCCGGATGGAACCGGTAGATTGCCGTGGTGAGGATCGTTTCCTCGTGACGCGCGGGCCAGTAGAGCGCATTGAGCGTCACGCCGCCGTAAATCCAGCAAGTGGTATCGCGCGTGTACAAGGTGTTCGGCAGCGGCGGCAGCAGATATTCGGTGGACCCGGCCGCTTCGCGCACGACCTTGAGCGCCGCGCCGCCATGCGATTCGGGAAAGTCGTAGATCGAGAGACCGCCGAGCAAGGTCTCCGCCAGCTTGCGGTCGTCGAGCCCTTCCAGATAGCTGCGCAGTTCGTCGATGAAACCCAGCCCGACCTGGTTCGGGACGATCTGATTGTCGAGAATCCACTTCTTGCCTTCGGGCACGGCAACGGTTTCGGCGAGCAGGTTGTGCATTTCCACGACTTCCACACCGCGGTCGCGCATCTTCGTGACGAAGTCGAAATGGTCGCGCTTCGCGTTGTCGACCCACAGCACGTCGTCGAACAGCAACTCGTCGCAATTGCTCGGCGTGAGACGCGAGTGCGCCATGCCAGGCGCGCACACCATCACCTTGCGCAGCTGGCCGACTTCCGAATACACGCCAAACGCGCTGTCGTTCTTCGCCTTGCCCTTGGCGCCCTTCGCGGCTTTTTCTGCCTTTTCTACCTTTTCGCCCTTTTCACTCTTCCCACTGCCCTTCGCCTTGGCCATATTGATCTCCACTCGCTCTCGTTAGACCGCCATGGTGCCCGTGGCCAGCGCAACGACGCCTACGATCGCCGCTACCGCCGCCACGATGAAAATGACCCAGTCGCTCGTACGCTGGAAAACCTTCAGCTTGCGCTCGCGCCGCGCGATGAAATACAGCACCGTGCCAGGCGCGTAAAGAATCGCCGAAAGCAGGATGAACTTGAGGCCACCGGCCACGATCATGAACAGCGTGTAGATCACGGCGACCGCGGCCAGTGCGAGATCGCGCTTGCGCTCTTCGGGCCGCACCTCGTAGCTCTCGCCTCGGTTCGAGACCATGAACCCGTAGGCCGCGACGAACAGATAGGGGATCAGCGACATCGAGCTCGTGAGGTTGAGCATCAGCGAGAACGCATCGCGCGAGAAATACGTGCTCGCCACCAATAGCTGCACGACGATGTTGGTGATCCAGAGCGCATTGGCCGGCACATTATTGGCGTTTTCGCGCGCGAACACGGCCGGCATGTCCTGATTGCGCGCTGCCGCGAACATCACCTCCGCGCAGATGAGCGACCACGCCAGATACGCGCCCAGCACAGAAACGATCAGGCCGATGCTCACGAAGATCCCGCCCCACGGACCGACCACGCTTTCGAGCACGGCCGCCATGGAGGGCTGGCGCATACCCGCCACATCCGCGCGCGGCAGCACGGCGAAAGGCAGCATGGAAACGAGCACCATGAGCGTGGTCACCCCGGCGAAGCCGAAGATCGTTGCGCGCCCCACGTCTGCGCGCTCCTTCGCATAGCGCGAATACACACTCGCACCTTCAATGCCGATAAAAACGAACACAGTCACGAGCATCGTCGCGCGAATCTGCTGGATGAGACCGCCCTCTTGCGCAGCGGACTGGATATTCAGGTGAAAGGTGCCGTACTTGAATACGAACAGGAGGATGACGATGAACACCACGATCGGAATGACCTTGGCGAACGTCACGATGGTGTTGATGAACGCGGCCTGCTTCACGCCGCGAAGAATGAGAAAGTGAAACAGCCAGATGCCGATCGAAGCGACGATGATGGCCGTGACCGTATTGCCGTCGCCGAAAACCGGGAAAAACGCGCCCAGCGTGGACTTGATCAGCACCCAGTACGAAACGTTGCCGATGCAACTGCCGATCCAGTAACCGAATGCGGAGAGGAAGCCGGGGTAATCGCCGAAGCCCTCCTTGGCGTACATGAACACACCGGCGTCGAGCTTCGGCTTGCGCTCCGCGAGCGCCTGAAACACGCGCGCGAGCGTGTACATACCCACGCCCGCCACGAGCCACGCAATGGCCGCGCCGACCGGTCCCGTTGCATTAGCGAAAGTTCGCGGCAGAGAAAAGATCCCGGCGCCCACCATGCCCCCGACTACCATCGCGGTCAACTGCACGCGACTCATCTTCTGCTCGGTATCGGCCATCGGTTTCCTCGCTTTGTCTTGAACTTCGCTTTATCGAGCGACCAACCACACCTGCGTTCACTTCACCGCGTCACGCGCACCGAGTTGTTGCCCATCAGCACACGCACGCGATCACCAGGAACGAACTGCTGATCCGCATCCTGGACCACCGATATCAGTTGCCCCGAATCCAGACGCACGACGATTTCAAGGCCCTGCCGCTGCGTGACGCGCTGCTCCACGGCATTGCCTGCCGCACCGCCCAGCACCGCGCCGCCGATGCCCGCCGCAACGGAGCCCGTGCCGCGCCCGATGTTGCTGCCTGCCGCGATGCCGCCAAGCGCGCCGCCCGTTATCGCGCCAATGCCCGTGGGACCCGGCTGGATTGTGATGGGGCGCACGGTTTCGACCGCGCCGAGTTC
The DNA here is from genome assembly GCF_038900775.1 of Paraburkholderia sp. JHI869. Lineage (NCBI taxonomy): Bacteria > Pseudomonadati > Pseudomonadota > Betaproteobacteria > Burkholderiales > Burkholderiaceae > Paraburkholderia > Paraburkholderia sp. JHI869. The sequence continues at coordinate 19,087 of NZ_JAYMSC010000007.1, read as the reverse complement.
GATCACGAACACCTGCTGCGCCTGTGCCGGTGTGAAAACGGAGCCCGAAGTCGGCGCCTCGCAGCCGGAAAGCGCGAGCGAGGCGGCCACTGTGCCAAGAAGTGTTACAGCGAGATATCGCATGACATTCCCCCTAATGCGGCGCATTGCGGATTCGCTAATTCATTTGGCCTGTTTGCTAACGATTCAACATATATTCATTAGCGAACATTTAGCCATTACGTACCCGGTGATTCTCCTCTGCTATCCATCCTCCGGACACCTGACGAACATTATGGAATACGATTCGCACATGATGTATTCAACGTGGCATTCGTTCGAGAATAGTTCAGCAATTCAATGTGGCGCGTATTTTTCATCCGCGATTTCCCGCGCTCACATTACGACAGGTTGAAGATCACAAAAAGGCTCGAACATGAAATCGACGGATGACCAGAAATTGTCGCTGCCGGTACTGACGGCCATGGTCGTGGGGTCCATGGTCGGCGCTGGCATCTATTCGCTGCCGCGCAATTTCGCGCTCGAAGCGGGCCCAACTGCCGCCGTCGTCTCATGGTGCATTGCGGGAGGCGGCATGTATATGCTGGCCCGAGTGTTCCAGCTTCTCGCGGAAATCCGGCCCGACCTCGACTCGGGCATCTTTGCTTATGCACGCGACGGCTTTGGCGGCTACGCCGGCTTTCTCTCCGCATTCGGTTACTGGATGGCCGGTTGCTTCGGCAACGTCTCTTATTGGGTGCTGATCAAATCCACGCTCGGCGCATTCGTCCCAGCATTTGGAAACGGCAATACGCCGATTGCCATTGCGGTTTCATCGGTCGGCATTTGGGCATTTCACTGGATGCTGTTGCGGGGCATTCAACAGGCCACGCTCATCAATGCGATTCTCACTGTCGTGAAGATTTTGCCGATTTTCGTTTTTATCGGTATTTTGAGCGTTTATGCGAGCGCGGAGCCATTTACCAGCAATCTCGCGGAAAGCGCTCAGGGGCTTGCCCCGCAGGTCAAGGGGACCATGCTCGTCACGGTATTCGTGTTTCTCGGCATTGAAGGGGCGAGCGTGTATTCCCGCTACGCGAAAAAGCGCTCGGACGTGGGGACCGCCACGGTACTCGGCTTTGCCTTCGTGCTGTTGCTGCTCGTGCTCGTCACGCTACTGCCCTACGCGCACCTCATGCGCGCGGATATCGCCGTCATGCGGCAACCTTCGATGGCGTCGGTGCTGGGCGCCGTCATCGGCTCGCCGGGGTTGGTGTTCATTGGCGGTGCCCTGATCGTCTCGGTTCTGGGCGCCTACCTCGCATGGTCGCTGATCTGCGCGGAAGTGCTGTATGCAAGCGCGAAAGCGGACGCCATGCCAGCCATCTTTGCGCGCCGCAACGCGCGGCAGCTTCCCACCGCCGCGATCTGGCTCACGAGCGGCGTGGTGCAGGCCTTCGTCATCAGCACGTACTGGTCCACCGACGCTTTCTCGCTCATGCTGCGCCTCACGAGCGCCATGGCGCTCATCCCCTACTTTTTCGTGGCGACCTTCGGACTCAAGGCCATACGCGCGCTCCCGCAATCGGCCATGAGCGCACGAAAGCGCGCGCAGAGCTATGCCACAGCAGTCATCGCCACGATTTATACACTGTTCCTGCTTTACGCTTGCGGGCTGGAACTGCTCGTCATGTCAGCGCTCCTGTATGGGCCCGGCAGCCTGCTTTACATGTGGGCGCGGCGCGAGCGTGGCCAGGCGTTCTTTTCCCGGCCTGAGTGGTGCGCGTTTCTCGTGGTGATGGGTGGCGGACTCGTTGCGATTTTCGGGCTGAGCAGCTCCGCCTGGCGTTAGCCGCGCGCCATTGCGCCGCACCGCCGCCATTCAGATGTTCCAACGTTCGACAGCGAGGAACCATGCCTATCAGCTACGCGCTCCGCAAGGCGCAGCTCGCCGCCGTCGAGCAGCGCGCGATGAAGATTTCCATTTACGTCGTGTGCCTCGGTTTCGCGGCCAACGTCGGTTACGGCTTCCTTGTGCAGTCAGACACGCTGCTGCTGACTGCCATCTTCTATCTGCTCAATCTCATCAGCTCCGCGCTCGGATTGCTCGCGGCCACCGTGATCAGCCGGCCCGCGACGACGCGCTTCGAATATGGCTACTGGTTTCTCGAGCCGCTCGTGAACGGCATCAACGGTCTCATGATGCTGCTGGTTTGCGTGTATGGCTTCGTGAACGGGATCGAGGGCATACGTTCTGGGGGTCACGTCGTCAATGCGTCCGGCGTCATCCTGATCAGCATGGCGAGTTGCGTGGTCTGCTTTGCCATGGTGGTCTACAAGAAGCGCGCCGCCGCGCAGATCAATTCCAAGCTGCTCAAAACCGATGGCTGGAAATGGATCATGAAATTCTCGTTCAGCGCGGCCACGCTGCTCGGCTTCTTCGTGTATTCGATCTTGCCCGAAAGCTTTCACGATCTATGGGCGCGCTATATCGACAGCGCGATGACCGCGGGGCTCTCGCTGATATTTCTCTCCGCGCCGGTGAAAATCGTGCGCACGAGCTTCGCTGAATTGCTGCACATGAGCCCCGAAGAGAACAATCCGCGCTCGGAAATCGAGAAGGCGCTTTCGAAGCTCGAACGCGAGCTTGACATTCTGCGCCATCACACCCACGTCATTCAGGCGGGCCGGCGCAATTTTGTCGAAGTCAATGTGCTTGTTGGCGCAACGTCCCCGTTAAGCGATCTCGCCTCGCAGGACCGGTTGCGCGAACGGATCTGGGAAACGCTCAGCGCGAACCCGCTGGAAAACCGCCTCACCGTACAGATCACCGCGGACCCGCGCTGGGAAGACGGACGCGAACCGGGATGACGCTCACCTCACCAAACCGCGCTCAATGAAGGTGAAAATTCCAGCGGCGTACCCGTCTTTTCCCAACCGCCGCCCATCGCCCTGAACAGCGCGATCTGCGCGCTCAGTTCGCCAACCCGCTCGCGTACGAGCGCCGCCTCGCTATCCGCGAGCGCAAGTTGCGCGCGATCGACGTCCATGCGCCCCACCTCGCCCACGCGCAACTGCGTTTGCGCTTTGCCGAGGAGCGTGCGGCGCTGCGCCACTTCGTCGTTGCGCGCGGCCTGCAGTTGCGCCTGGCGCGAGAGCCGCGTGAGCGCCTGCTCGACGTCGAAGAGCGCGCCGTTAGCCGCTTTTTCATAGGCGATTTCCGCTGCGCGCGCCTGGGCGTCTGTTGCCTGCACGCGCGATTCGCGCGCGCCAAAATCGATGAGCGGCATCATCGCCGCCACGCCGAAGAGCCACAACGTGCTCGGCCCGAGCGACTGCCCCGCAATTTCCCAGCCGTTGCGCGCGAGCACGGCGCTCAGCGAAAACGTCGGCCAGTAGTTCAGGCGCGCCACATCCGCCTGACGTATGCTCGCGAACAGACGGTCGCGCGCGGCAATCAGGTCGGGACGCCGTTCGAGCAAATCGACCGGCTGCCCCGGCGCGATTGCGGGTAACGCGTTCGGGAGACCGGTGGTCTCGTCGAGCACATCCGCCAGTTCGCCGGGCCTCGCCGCGCAGATCTGCTCGATGGAAAGACGGGCCGCCACAATCGCGCTATTGACCTCCTGTTCGCGCGCTTGCACCTGCGCCAGCGCCGCACGCGCTGCGTCGATGTCGGTGCTCAACACCACGCCGGCCGTGAAGCTGTGCTGCGCAATCACGACGAAGTCCTCCGCGATCTTGCGGCTTTGCACGACGAAGCGGCGCTGCTCGATCAGCCCGCGGTATGTCATGTAGGCGTCGGCGACGGTGGCGACCACCGCGAGCCGCGCGGCCTGCGCATCGCCCGCCGCGGCGAGCGTGATCGCACGCGCGGCGGCCAGTCTTGCGCGCCCGCGCCCGAACACGTCGATTTCCCACTGTGTTTGCAGCCCCACACGCCAGAACTGCGCATCGAGATCGGTGATGCCAAGGAACTGCGCAAATTCGAGCTGCGTTTCGCCACCGTGGTATTTCGCGGCCTCCACGCCCACACCTACGGTTGGCAGCAAGGCCGAGCGCGCTGCGAGGATGTTCGAGCGTGCGTCGTCCACGCGCGTAGCCGCGAGCGCGAGATCGTAGTTATGCTCCAGCGCGCGTTGAATCAGCGTGTTGAGCGATGGGTCGTTGTACTGGAGCCACCAGTTCGCGAGCTGCGTTTCATCGAGCGATTGTGCACTCGTCGAATTGACTTTGTTTTGCTGATATTGCCCGGGCAGATCAGGAGGTCGATCCAGTTTCAGCGGGCCGGTGCATGCCGCTAGCAACGCAAGTAATACGGGCCCTTTCGCGAGCCGTCGCATGCAACGCGCCGCCGAACGCACATCGCGAACATCATCACGTTTCATGATGTTCTCCGTTCGTGCCGTTCGATTTGCGCGGTTCAGTCTCGTCGCTGCGGATCGAGAAGAACTGCACGTAGAGTGCGGGCACCGCGGCCATGGTCAGCACCGTCGCAAACGCGAGGCCCGCCATCATCGTGATCGCCATGTCCTTGAAGAACGGGTCCCAAAGCAGCGGCACCATGCCGAGTATCGTCGTGCCCGCCGCAAGAGCGACCGGTCGCAGGCGGCTCTTGGAGCCGTCAATTACGGCCCGCATGCGTGGCAGGCCGGAGGCGATCTGCAGATCGATTTCATCGACGAGAACGACGCCGTTCTTGATCAGCATGCCAATGAGGCTGAGCAGGCCGAGTAGCGACATGAAGCCGAACGCGCCGCGAAAAAGCAGCAGCCCGATGGTCACGCCGCAGATCGACATCGGTACGACGAGCAGTACGATCAATGCGGGCTTGAGCCGCCCGAACATGAACAGCACGAGCAGCACCATGCCCGCAAACCCGATCGGTAATTGCCGGAAGAGACTTTCCTTTGCCATGTTCGACGACTCGTACTCGCCGCCCCACTCGAGCCGGTAGCCGGGCGGCAACGGGATAGCCTCGATCGGCGCGCGAATGCGATCGAAGGCCGCCACGCTGTTCTCGCCGTAGAGCGTGCCCGCCGATACGGTCAACGTGCGGATGCGGTCGCGCCGCGAGATCAAGCCATCTTCGGTGCCGTACGTGACGCCGGTCAGAACGTCGGCAACGGGAACGTAACGCCGTTGGCCGAGGCTGAAGATCTGCAGGCCCGCCACGCGCTCGATGCCGTTCTCGCCAGAAGGCTCGTTGAGCACGATCGGCAGCAGCAGATCGTTGTCGCGGAAGATGCCGACGCGAAGACCTTCGGTTGCGTACGCAAGCGTGTCATTGAGTTGCCGCCGCGTCACACCGAGCGCGCGGGCGCGCGTGTCGTCGAACACCGGCCGCACCACGTTCACGGGGTTTTCCCAGTCGTTGCGTATTGATTGCAGACCTGCATCCTTGTGGAGCACGGCCTCGGCCTGCGCGCCCAACGAGCGCAAAACCGCGGGATCGGGGCCGAGAAAGCGCGCCTGGATCGGCAGCCCGCTAGACGGCCCGAAGTTCGGCCGCGTGACTGACCAGCTTACGTCGGGAAAGCGCTTGCGCAGTTCGGTGTCGAGCTTCGGGATCATGCCGTCGATGCGCGAGGCGTCGTCCACCGTCACAATGAACTGCGCGTACGACGGGTCCTGGGTCTCGGGATCGTAGACCAGGATGAAACGCGTCGCCCCGCCGCCGATATAGGTCCCGACGTTCACCACGCCTGGTTGCGCGAGCAACAGTTTCTCCGGGCCTTTCGTTCGCTCCATCACCGTGCGGATATCGGCGCCGCGCGGCAAACGCATATCGACATAGAAGATCGGATTGGTCGACGCAGGAAAGAAACTCTGCTCGACGAAGCGAAAGCCCCAGACGCACACCGCGAACAGCACCACCATCGCGGCGATGACCCACACGCGCCGTCGCTCGACCCAGCCGAGCAGCCCCCCATACCGGCGATAGAGCGGCGCATCGAAAGGGTCCTTCTGCTCGCCTTCCGCCTTGCGGAAGAAATAATAGCCAAGCAATGGCGTGAGCGCGATCGCGATGACCCAGCTAAGCAGCAACGAAATCGCCGCCACGGCAAAGAGCGACGCGCAGAACTCGCCCACGGCGTCGGGCGACATGCCGATGCCGGAAAACGCGAGAATGCCGACAACCGTCGAAGCCAGCAGCAGCCACTGCCCCTGCTTGAGCACCTGCGCGGCGGCTTCGATGTGTGAGAGCCCCTTTTGCACGCGCACGAGCATGCCTTCGCAAACGACGATGGAGTTGTCGGTGAGCATGCCCATCACGATGATCAGCGCGCCGAGCGAAATGCGCTGCAATTCGATTCCCACCGCGTACATCACGAACAGCGTGCCGAGAATGGAGAGGAACAGTTCGATGCCGAGCACGACGCCAGCACGCCATCCAAGCCCGATACCGAGCGCCACCGTCACGATGCCAACGGAGAGCAAAACGTCCAGGACGAAGCCGCGCACCGCCGCGTCGACGGCATCGGGCTGATCGTAGAGCACGTGCAATTCGATGCCGAGCGGTCTCGATCGTTCGAGCGCCTGCATCTTCGCCTTCACTTCCTCGCCAACCTTCACGACATTGACGCCCGAGCGCGCACTGATGCCTATTGTCAAGGCATCCTGACCGTTGTAACGGATGGCCTGCGTGGGTATGCTCGCGTAGCCGAAATGGACGCGGGCCACGTCGCCGAGCAGCAGCTCGCCCGGCGTCGTGCCGATGGGCAGCGCGCGGACGGCAGCGAGCGTGTCGAGCGTGCCGGTTGGCGAGAGACGCATGAGCTGATCGCCCACGCGCTCGCGTCCCGCACTGCGAATTTCGTTCTGCACGCCGAGCGCCTGCGCGATATCGTCCGACGACAGATTGTTCGCAACCAGCAGGGACTGGTCGGCCGTGATCGTGACCTGCTCCTGCTGATTGCCGGCGATGACAATATCGGCCACGTCCGGAATGGTGAGCAGTTCCTTGCGCAGGTCGCGTGCGTAGTCGAACAACTGCGACTGCGAATAGCCCTTGCCCGTGATCGCATAGAACATGCCGTACACGTCGCCGAAACGGTCGAACACGATCGGCGGCCCGGCACCCGGCGGCAGGCGCGGCGTCACGTCATTCACCTGACGGCGCAACTGCTCCCAGATCTGCTGCAACGCCTTCGACGCGTACTGATCGCGAATCTGCACCCGGACTTCCGAGTAGCCCGCCATCGAACGCGAGCGGATGAAATCCACCTGCTCCAGTTGCTGAACCGCGCTCTCTATCCGGTCGGTCACTTCGCTTTCGACCTGCCTCGCGCTCGCGCCCGGATAGAGCGTCACCACCACGGCGGTCTTGATCGTAAACTTCGGATCTTCGAGCCGCCCGATGTCGATATACGCGATGATGCCGCCGATCAACGACACCAGCGCAATGGTCCATGCAATGAGCGGTTTCTCGATTAATGCTCGCGCCAGATTCATGGGTTCGCTTCCAGTGGGCGAACTTCTTCGCCTTCGGACACGAACTGCGACCCGGCGGCCACCACCTGGTCGCCTGCATGCAGCGCACCGGTCACCACGGCGTCGTTCTGCCGGATTTCCTGCAATTCGACCGCAGTGCGCTGCACGCGATGGGTCTGCGCATCATATTTCCAGACCGCGCGACTGCCGTCCGCGGCAACCGTCAGCGCGTTCACCGGCACAGTCAGCGAGGACTGCGCGCCAGCCGAGGCCGGCACATCGATGCTCACGCGCAATGCCATGCCGGGCAGCAGCGTGAGTTGTTCGGGCCGCGCAAGCGAAAACAGCAGGCGGTAAACACTGCCTGCGGGCGTCGAAACGGTGGAATGCTCGCGATACACGAGCGGAAAGATCGTCGAAGGCCGGTCAGGCGGCCACGCCTGCGCGCGCAACGCGCTGCCGAACGGCAGCGATTCGGCGACGTTCTGGGGCAACGCCACGCCCACTTCGAGCCGCGAAGTCGCTTCGAGCGTGAAGACGGGGGCGCCGGCCTGCACCACCTGTTGCGTTTCGATGGTACGCCGCGCGATGCGGCCGTCGAACGGCGCAATAAGCTGGGTATTGCGCAAGTCGCGGCGCGCGAGATCGCGTTGCGCACGCGCCATTTCGACAGCGGCCTTCAACTGATCGTAGGCCGCGCCGGAGAGAATGTTTTCGTCGTGCAGCGCGGACTTGCGCTTGAGGTCTTCGGCGAGTTGATTGTATTGGGCTTCGGCGCGCTGCACCTGGAGCCGGTAGGGCTCGTCGTCCACGCGGGCGAGCAGTTGGCCTTGCCGTACACGCGCGCCGTCGAGCACCGCGATCTGCACGACACGCCCTGGCACTTCAAATGCGATGGCGGAAACGTTGGTCGTTTCGACCTGGCCGGAGAACACGCGCAATTGACTCGCGGCGCTCGTGCCAACGCTAGCCAGTTCGACCATGCGCGGCTCGTGCGTCTGTGCGGTCGGTGCGGGCTTTCCGCATGCCGCCAGCACGGCGGCGAGAAGCACCGCGACCGCACAGTGACGAGCGCGCGTGGACCGCTGCACCCCCGGCCTTGCATCCGCACTCGAATTTGAAAAGGCATCCTGACCGCTCATTCGTGCCCTCGCAATCAGTTGTCTCGTCATCGACCGAACGCGCATACACGCGTTAGCTAACTTCGTTCACGTCATGCAGTGCATGGCCGATGCAAAAGTCAAACGATCTGACGCGAAGTGAGCATAGCGGATTCTTTCGCGGCGAAATTTGAACGCGGCCGGGCGAACGCCGCCTTCGCGCCCCAATCCGTACTGTTCAGCGTCTTCTAAACTGTACCGGTACTGTACCGCGCACTGTCGATAAACTGGTTCCCGTCGAATCTGTCTTCTCTTTCCGGAGCCCCTCGCATCATGCTGCCCGAAATGCTCAGCGCGCTGCCCGCCGGCATGCTCTTCGTCGTGGTCACGACCATCACGCCCGGCCCCAATAACACCATGTTGCTGGCTTCAGGCGTCAACTTCGGTTTTCGCCGCACGGTGCCGCACATTCTCGGCATCAGCGCGGGCGTAGTCGTGCTCATGCTCTCGGTTGGCTTCGGGCTTGGCCAGGTGTTCCGGCACATTCCGTCGCTCTATACCGTGCTGGAGGTCGCAAGCATTGCGTATCTGCTGTATCTCGCATGGAAGATCGGCACCTCGGGCGACATCAAGGTGAAGAGCGGCGAACACCGACCCATGCGCTTTCACGAAGCCATCGCGTTCCAGTGGGTCAATCCCAAAGCCTGGATGATGGTGCTCACGGCCGCCACCACGATTCGCCTTTCAACGAATTTCGGCACCAATACGATGGCGATGGCCTTCCTGTTCTACGTGATCGGCCTGCCCTGCATCTGCATCTGGGCCGCGTTCGGCACCAGCATGCGGCGCTTTCTGTCGAATCCGCGGCGGCTGCGCGCTTTCAATATCTTCATGGCGCTTTCGCTGCTCGTTTCGCTGTATCCGATGTTCGCGCACCTGCTTCAGCGTTAAAACGACCTGCCGCCTTTCCCCGGTTCAAACGCTACAATCGCAACCGGGGAACATGGGCGGCGGAGTCACACATTGTCTGAGTTTGAAGCGGGTTTTATTCTCACCCGCCATTGGCGCGATACGGGCGAACACACCGAGGTCGACTTCTGGCTCGCGACCGACGCGGGGCCGCGCCAGGTGCGTCTGCGCCCCCAGCCTTCTGTCGCGTTCGTGCCGGCCGCTCAGGAAGCAGCGGCCCGCGCTGCGCTAAAGGGCGACGCACGCGCTGAGCTTCGCCCGCTCAATTTGTGCGACTTTCAGCGCCGCCAGGTGCTCGGGCTCTACTCGCCGCAATATCGCGCCCTGGCGGGGCACGCAAAGCGTCTCGCCAAAGCGGGCGTCGACGTCTACGAATCCGATATCCAGCCGCCGGACCGTTACATGATGGAGCGGTTCATCACCGCGCCTGTGCTGTTTCGCGGCGACGCGGGTGGCACGACCGAAAGCGGTGTGCTGCTCGACGGCGAGATGAAACCCGCCAACGGTTATCGCCCGCAACTGAAACTGGTGTCGCTCGACATCGAAACGAGCGCGCAGGGCGAGCTTTATTCCATTGCGCTCGAAGGCTGCGGACAACGCCAGGTCTACATGCTCGGCCCCGCAAACGGCGACGCGAGCCAGATCGATTTCGACTTCGAGTACTGCGAAAGCCGCGCGCGGATGCTTGAACGCCTCAACGCGTGGATGGCGGAGCACGATCCCGATGCGATCATCGGCTGGAATCTCGTTCAGTTCGATTTGCGTGTGTTGCACACCCATGCCCAGCAAACCGGCGTGCCCCTGCGTCTCGGACGCGGCGGCGAGGTCATGGAGTGGCGCGAGCACGGCATGCGGGAGAATCATTTCTTCGCGGGCGCCGCGGGCCGCCTCATCATCGACGGCATCGAGGCGCTGCGCTCGGCCACGTGGAGCTTCCCATCGTTCAGCCTCGAATACGTCGCGCAAGCGCTGCTCGGCGAGGGTAAATCGATCGACAACCCGTACCAGCGCATGGACGAAATCCAGCGCCGCTTCGACGAAGACAAACCCGCGCTGGCCAAATACAACCTCAAGGACTGCGAACTGGTCACGCGCGTCTTCGAGAAGACCGAGCTGATTGCTTTTTTGCTCGAGCGCGCATCCGTGACGGGGCTTCCCGTGGATCGCAGCGGCGGCTCAGTCGCTGCGTTCACGCATCTGTATCTGCCGAAAATGCACAGGCTCGGCTACGTCGCGCCGAATATCGGCGATGTCGTGGGCGAAAACAGCCCCGGCGGCTTCGTCATGGACTCTCGCCCCGGCATCTACGATTCGGTGCTCGTGCTCGACTACAAGAGCCTCTACCCTTCGATCATCCGCACGTTTCTGATTGATCCCGTCGGGCTCATCGAAGGCCTGAGCGATCCTGGCGACGAAGCTTCCGTGCCCGGTTTTCTCGGCGCGCGCTTTTCGCGCGAGAAGCACTGTTTGCCAGACATCGTGCGCCAGGTTTGGGAAGGCCGCGAGCAGGCGAAGCGGCAGCACAACGCCGCGCTTTCGCAAGCGCTCAAGATCATCATGAACGCGTTTTACGGCGTCCTCGGCTCAACGGGATGCCGCTTCTTCGACCCGCGTCTCGCTTCTTCGATCACGATGCGCGGGCACGAGATCATGCGCAGAACGCGTCAGCTCATCGAGGCACAAGGCTACGACGTCATCTACGGCGACACCGACTCGACCTTCGTCTGGCTCAAGCACGCGCACAGCGAGGCCGATGCCACTCGAACCGGCAAGCAGCTCGTCGAGCACGTCAACGCATGGTGGAAGGCTGAACTAGAAGGACGCTTCGGTCTCCAAAGCGCCCTGGAATTGCAGTTCGAACGCCACTACTCGCGCTTTCTCATGCCCACCGTGCGCGGCGCGGAAGAAGGCAGTAAAAAGCGCTACGCGGGCCTCTCGCTCGCCAAGGATGGCCGCGAGGAAGTCGTGTTCAAGGGCCTCGAAACGGTGCGCACCGACTGGACGCCGCTCGCTCAGGAATTCCAGCGCGAACTGTATCGGCGCATTTTCCAGCGCGAGCCCTATGTGGAGTACATCCGCGACTATGTGCGGCGCACGCTCAATGGCGAAATGGACGACCAGCTCGTCTACCGCAAGCGCTTGCGCCGGCCGCTTGTCGAGTATCAGCGCAATGTGCCGCCGCACGTTCGGGCCGCGCGCGTCGCGGACGAGTTCAATCGCGCGAAAGGCCGCCCGCTCCAGTATCAGAACGGCGGCTGGATCAGCTACGTCATGACGACGGCCGGCCCCGAGCCGCTCGAAACGCTGAGTTCGCCGCTCGATTACGCGTTCTATGTGAGCCGCCAGCTACAGCCCGTTGCGGACGCGATTCTGCCTTTCCTGCGCGATGATTTCGATACACTGATGTCGGGGCAGCAGAGTTTGTTCTAAACGCGCACGCCCTATCGCGCGCGCTCGATAAACCGCCACAGCGCGTCGTCCGTCGAATACGGCGCGTTGAAGCGAAACCACGCGCCGGGTTCGTCGTCGGGCCGGAAATAGGAGCCAGGCGCCAGCCAGATGCCGTCGCGCAGCGCCGCCGTGGCGATCGCGCCCGCCCGTTCGGGTTCGATGGCAAGACGTGCCCACACGAAAAGCCCCGCGCGCGGCCGGTGGAAAATCTCCAGCCCCAACGCATCGAGCCGCTCCTCCACGCAGGCATGCGCCGCCTTCAGCCGCTCGTTGACGAGTTCGACATGCCGCGCGTGGCGCCCTTCGAGCAAGACCTTGTCGACCATGCGCTCGATGGTCGACGACGAGGTGAGCCCCACGGCCATCTTCGCGCGCGCCAGTTCGCGCAGCACGTCGCGCTCGGCGACCACATAGCCGCAACGCAGCGAAGGCGTGACCGTCTTCGAAAAGCCGCTGACGTAAAGCACGCGCTGCAAGCCTTCCATCGCCGCGAGCAACGGGGCGCCCGGCGGCGCAAGCTCGCGGCTCACGTCGTCTTCCACGACCCACATGCGCTGGCGCTCGGCGATCTGCAGCAAGCGGAACGCGTTGGCCATCGTGAACGTCGCGCCAGTGGGATTCTGCAACGTCGTGTTCACGAAGATCGCCTTGGGCTGGTGCGCCGCCACCTGGCGTTCGAGCGCTTCGATGTCGAGCCCGGCGGGCGTGCGCGGCACGCCGTGCACCGTGAGCCCCGCGAGCTTGAGGATCTGCAGCAGATTGCAGTAGCCGGGGTCTTCCACGAGCACCGTGTCGCCGGGCCGCAGCAGCGTGCGCACGATGAGATCGAGCCCTTGCGTCGCGCCCTGCGTGAGCAACACGTTCGACACCTCGACCGGCAGCCCCTGCCGGTCCAGTTGCGCCGCGATGCGCTCGCGCAGCGGCGCGTAGCCGTAAGGATGCCCGTAGTCGCCCAGACGCACGGCCGGCACCCGGCTCATGGCGCGCAAGGCGTGCTGCAGGCCGCTTTCGTTGATCCACTCGCCCGGCACCCAGCCGCAGCCCGCCTTGATCGGCACCGAATGGTCGGCGAATACGTCGGAGAGCAGCCACGTGGCCGTGAGCGTGGGCGGCTGCCAGCCCGCCGCGCTCGCGCGCGCCGACTCGTTGCGGGGCGCCACACGGTAGCCCGAGCCGCGCCGCGCGATCACGAAGCCCATCGACACGAGACGGTTGTACGCCTCGGTCACTGTATACGTGGAGAGTTCGTGCGTTTGCGCGAGCTGCCGCACCGAGGGCAACAGCGCCCCGGCGCGCAGCGATTGCGCTTCGATAGCGCGCGTGAAGCCCTGTACAAGCTGTTCGACGAGCGTTGTCGTGACGCCGCGGCCGCGCTCCAGTTCAAGTTCGATCATCGGGAAAGCAAGCGTATAGTGCGAGGGAAAACCCGTACGATTCGAGCGCCGACCAATACAGTTGGCGAGAATTGTCCAGCACGGTTTGCAGATCAGTATAGAGACTGTCTATGCCGCCGTTCAAGCCTCGGCGCTACAGTTGAGCCAAACCCACCTGAGGAGAAGCACGCATGACTTCGCGCCCTGTCATCGACGATCTCTCGTCGTTCTGGATGCCCTTCACCGCCAATCGCCAGTTCAAGGCCGCTCCGCGCCTGCTCGAATCGGCCAAGGGCATGTACTACCGCACGACCGACGGCCGCGAAGTGCTCGACGGCAGCGCGGGCCTCTGGTGTGTGAACGCGGGCCACGGGCGTGAGGAAATCGTCGCGGCGATCGCCCAGCAGGCGGCGACGCTCGACTACGCTCCGACCTTCCAGATGGGCCACCCGCTCGCGTTCGAAGCGGCCCAGAAGATTGCCGAAATCATGCCGGCCGGGCTCGACCGTGTGTTCTTCACGAACTCCGGCTCGGAGTCGGTCGACACCGCGCTCAAGATCGCGCTCGCCTACCATCGCGCACGCGGCGAAGGCCAGCGCACCAAGCTGATCGGCCGCGAGCGCGGCTATCACGGCGTGGGCTTCGGCGGCATCTCCGTGGGCGGTATCTCGCCGAACCGCAAGGCGTTCTCGGGCCAGTTGCTGCCCGCCGTCGATCATCTGCCGCATACGCACAATCTCGAACACAACGCGTTCTCGAAGGGCCAGCCGGCCTGGGGCGCGCATCTCGCGGAAGACCTCGAGCGCATCGTCGCGCTGCACGACGCCTCGACCATCGCCGCCGTGATCGTCGAACCCGTGGCGGGCTCGACGGGCGTGCTGATTCCGCCGCAAGGCTATCTGCAGCGCCTGCGCGAGATCTGCACGAAGCACGGCATCCTGCTGATTTTCGACGAGGTCATCACGGGCTTCGGGCGTCTTGGCAAGGCCACGGCCAGCGAGTACTTCGGCGTGACGCCCGACATCATCACGATGGCCAAGGCGATCAACAACGCCGCCGTGCCGATGGGCGGCGTGGCCGCGAGCCGCACGATTCACGACACCGTCGTGAACGCCGGCGCACAGGGCGCAATCGAGCTGTTCCATGGCTACACGTATTCGGCGCACCCGCTCGCCGCCGCCGCTGCGATTGCGACGCAAGACCTGTACCGCCGTGAAGGCCTGTTCGAGCGCGCCGCCGCGCTCGCGCCCAAGTTCGAGGCCGCCGCCCACGCGCTGCGCGGCGAGAAGCACGTGAAGGACGTACGCAATCTCGGCCTCGTTGCCGGCATCGAACTCGACTCGCGCGATGGCGCGCCGGGCGCGCGCGCTTACGAGGTATTCGTGAAGTGCTTCGAGGCGGGCGTGCTGATCCGCTACACGGGCGACATTCTCGCGTTCTCGCCGCCGCTCATCGTGACCGAAGAGGAAATCGCGCGCCTGTTCGGCACGGTGCGCGACGTGCTCGCCACGGTGCAGTAACACGCACGGCGCGAGCCCTCGCTCGCGCCTGCTTTCATTTGGTAATGCGCCGCAAGGGCGGCCCGGGGTCGGGCCGCCTTTTCTTTTTTTCCGCGAGGGTCAGCATCGAGCACGGAACGCGCCGTCGGCGTATCGTTGCCCTATCCGCCATAGCAAATACGATTGCGGCGAGCGTGCATCGACCGACGTACGCTGCGCCAGGAGGGAATTTCATGAAGATGCCAGTCCGCATCGGCACGCATATCGAGGGCGTCCACTGGATCGCCGAGTATGTGGAAAACACGCATCAGATCCGCGTGTTCCGCGATGGCCGCGTGGTCGACACGATCCCCGCGCCCGCGGCCATGTTCGGCGAAGAACGCGACGCGGGTTCGGCCAGCGACGCCGCGAGCCGCGCCGAGGAAGCCGCGCTGCTCGCCTGCCTGCGCCGTTATGTGGCCGACGTGCAGCCGGAAGAATAGGAGTCTTTAGCAACACCGCACCTGCCCCAGCAAGGAGAGCGCGCCGATGAACGAGCGCAACGATCACTTCCCGCCGCAGCTCATCGAAACCGACGCGCTCATCATTGGCGCAGGACCGGTGGGCCTTTTCCAGGTGTTCGAACTCGGTCTGATGGAAATACACGCGCACGTAGTGGACTCGCTGCCCGTGGTCGGAGGCCAGTGCGCCGAACTCTACCCCGACAAGCCGATCTACGACATTCCCGCGGTGCTCATGTGCACCGGGCAACAGCTCGTGGATTCGCTGATGAAACAAATCGAGCCTTTTGGCGCGACGTTCCATCTCGGCCAGGAAGTGCAGATCGTCGAGCCGCGCGCAGACGGCCGTTTCTTCGTGCAGACGAGCAAAGGCACGCAGTTTCTTGCGAAGACGGTGTTCATCGCGGCAGGCGTGGGCTCGTTCCAGCCGCGCACGCTCAAGCTGAGCGGCATCGAGCGATACCGCGACACGCAGCTGTTCTATCGCGTGCGCGATCTCGAGCGCTTTCGCGACAAGGACATCGTGGTGTGCGGCGGCGGGGATTCGGCGCTCGACTGGGCGCTGCAACTCGTGGATGTTGCGCAGAGCGTGATCCTGCTGCATCGGCGCGAGGGCTATCGCGCGGCGCCCGCCACGGTCGCGAAAATGCACGCGCTATGCGAGGAATGGCGCATGCAGTCGATCGTCGGCCAACTGACCGGCTTCGACGAGGAAGGCGGCAAGCTTATGCGCATCAAGGTAACCGGCGGCGACGGCGTCACGCGCGCGCTGGATCTGGATTATCTGCTCGTGTTCTACGGCTTGTCGCCGCAACTCGGGCCGATCGCGCAATGGGGCCTCGAAATCGAACGCAAGCAGTTGCCGGTGGATACGGCGCGCTTCGAAACGAGCGTGCCAGGCATCTTTGCCGTCGGCGATATCAATACGTATCCGGGCAAGAAGAAGCTGATTCTCTCAGGCTTTCACGAAGCCGCGCTCGCAGCTTTCGGCGCGGCGCATCATGTGTTTCCCGAGAAGAAAATTCATCTGCAGTACACAACGACCAGCACGCGCCTGCACAAGGTGCTCGGCGTAGAGTCGCCAGTGTTCGACTGAGCGCGGGGCGAGCGCCCCGCGTTTTGTCACCACACGATCAGGCCTTTTCGTCGTCCTGCTCGCGGAAGATGCGGTCGGCCAGATGGAACGCCGAATTCGCCGCCGGCACGCCGCAATAAATCGCCGTTTGCAGCAGCACTTCCTTGATCTCGTCGCGTGTGACGCCGTTGTTGCGCGCGGCGCGCAGATGCAGCGCGAGTTCCTCGCTGCGGTTGAGCGCGACCATCATCGCGATCGTCAGCAGGCTGCGCGTGTGGCGCGGCAGGCCGTCACGCGTCCAGATCTCGCCCCATGCGTAGCGCGAGATGAAGTTCTGGAATTCCTCGGTCACTTCCGTGCGGTTGGCGAGCGAGCGATCGACGTGTGCGTCGCCCAGCACCGCGCGGCGCACCTTCATGCCCGCTTCGTAGCGCTCTTCGTCGTTCATCACGCCCCCAGCAGGAAATCGACCACGATCTTGTTGTACTCGTCCGCCCGTTCGACGTTCGAGATGTGCGCGGCGTTCAGTTCGACATAGCGCGCGCCGGGCACCGATTCGGCCAGTTCGCGCCCTTGTGCGGGCGTTGCAGCCAGATCGTGCGTGCCCGAGATCACGAGCGTGCGCGCCTTGATCGACGGCGCCTCGCCGCGCAGGTCGGCGGCATTGATCGCTTCGCAGTTCGAAGCGTAGCCGTCCTTGTCGGTATGCACGAACACGTCGCGCACTTGCGACATCACGAGCGCATTGTTCGCGATGAATTCGGGCGTGTACCAGCGCGGCAGCACCGCTTCGGCAAGCGCGAGCATGCCTTCGCTGCGAGCCTTCGCCGCACGCGGCACCCACACTTCCGGCGAGCCGATCTTCGCGGCCGTATTGCACAGCACGAGGCGATCGATACGGTTGGCGTAACGAGCGCCCAGGCCGACGCCGGTCAGGCCGCCCATCGAAACGCCCGCGAAATGCGCGCGCTCGATGCCGAGCTGGTCCATCAGGCCGATCACGTCGCCGGTCAGTTGCTCGATCGTGTACGGGCCCTGCGGCGCCGCCGAGTGGCCGTGGCCGCGCGTGTCGTAGCGCAGCACGCGAAAGTGCTTCGTGAACTCGACGATCTGCGGCGTCCACATCGACACGTCGCTCCCGAGCGAATTCGACAGAACCACCCACGGCGCCGAGCGGTTCTCCGCACCGTCGATGCGGTAGAACAAATGCGTGTCGTTGACGGCTGCGTAAGGCATGCGTGTTACTCCTCGTGTGTCTTCTATGATCAATGGGACGTGCGTTGCTTTGCATTCGCTTCATACGACGCGAGCACCGCGTCGACGAAGGCGTGCGCCTGCCCCACGTAGTTGGCCGGATCGAGCAGCGCCTTCAGGCGCGCTTCGCCCAGGTGTTGGGTCACGGCGGGCTCCGCCGCGAGGACTTCGTACAGCGTGCGGCCGCTCTGGACCGCCGATTTCGATGCGTGCTCAACGAGATGATGCGCGTCCAGACGACCGATCTGGTCGCCGAGCGCGAGCATCACCGCTTCGCCGAGTATGAGGCCATGCGTGACGTCGAGATTCGCCGCGAGGCGTTCGGGCCGCACTTCGAGCCCAGCCGTAATCTGTTCGATCTGCGCGAGCGCGCCGCCAGCGAGTCGCGCGAGATCGGGCAACGCATCCCACTCGGCTTGCCAGCCGCCGAGCGCGCGCTCGTGCTCCTGAACCATGCCAGCGAACACGGTTGCGACGAGGCCCGGCGCGCGCGTGGCGGCCGTCAGGACTGCTGCGCAACCCACGGGATTGCGCTTGTGCGGCATGGTCGAGGAACCGCCCTTGCCCGCCGCAGCCGGTTCGCCCAGCTCGCCGATTTCGGTCTGCATCTGCAGGGAGATATCGCGCGCGATCTTGCCGAGCGTGCCGATGAGCATGCCGAAGAACGATGCGGCTTCGGCAATGCGGTCGCGCTGCGTGTGCCACGGCAACGCAGGCGATGCGAGATCGAGTTCTTGCGCGAGTGCGGCGCTCACCTTGGGCGCGGCGTCGCGCAAGCTTGCGAGCGTGCCAGCCGCGCCGCCAAACTGCAGCACGAGCGCACGCTCGCGCAACACAGCCAGGCGTTCGCGATGACGCAGCATCGCGTCGAGCCATTGCGCGAACTTCAAGCCGAGCGTGATGGGCAGCGCCTGCTGGAGCCACGTGCGCCCCACGGCGGGCGTCGCGCGATGCGTGCGCGCGAGGTCCGCGAGCGTCGCGCACAGCGCGTCCAGGCCGCGCTCGATCAGCACGAGCGCGTCGCGCAACTGCAGCACGGTGGCCGTATCGATGATGTCCTGGCTCGTCGCGCCCCAGTGAACGTACTTGGCGGCTTCGGGGTCGGCGGACTTCACGCGCGCCGTGAGCTGCTTGACGAGCGGGATCGCCAGATTGCCGCCCAATGCGGCGTCGCGTGCGAGCGCCGGCGCGTCGAGCTGGTCCGCCGCACAGGCCTCGACGATCGCGGCCACCGCCGACTGCGGAATCACACCATGCGCGGCACAGGCGCGCGCGAGCGCCGCCTCGACGTCCAGCATGCGTTGCAGCGTGGCATCGGGAGACCAGACCGCGTTCATCGGTTCGGTCCCGCAGATCAGGCTCGTGAGACGTTCAATCATGGAATGTGGCGCGTAGAAAGATGCACGCGTTCAGATAGTACAAATGGAACGAAGCGGGCGCGGCAACCGTCGAC